>DEPQ01000081.1 GCA_002358855.1 Bacteroidales bacterium UBA3388 | reverse complement strand
TGATGGAGAAACGAATTTATTTTTAAATAAAAATAAAAAAAGCGGAGAAGGACTCTCCGCTTTTGTTTTATCTTTTATAGTGTGGAATGTCGTTTGGTATGACTATTGACATTTCAACTAAGCCTGCAAATTGCCCATCTTGATACCAAGGTGTTTGATAAATCAATTTCTTCACTCCTTCTTTCTCTATTGTGTATGTGTTAGTCTCTTGGGAGTTCATTAGATGCTTTATCATTTCTTGTGCACGTTGTGGGTGGCAGTCAAACAAGGGTTTTCCTATCAACTCTTTGCCTCCGCTTTTTGCAAAGGTCATTTGACTGCGGTTGTTCATATCTAAAATCTTGCCGTCTTTGTCGCAAACTGTTATTGCTACGAATGGCAATTCATTTGACCAACTTTCCATTTTTTTATTTGCAGCTTAATGCAGCTAATGCTATTGAATACATTTTTGTTTTAGTGCTATCGCCTCTTGAAGAAAGAACGCAAGGTACTTTTGCTCCTACTACCATTGCTGCAAGTTCTGCTTTTGCAAATTTTGTGCAAGATTTGTAGAATACGTTTCCTGATTCAATGTTTGGCCATACTAAACAGTCTGCATCTCCTGCTACTTCGCCTTTCAATTTCTTGATTTGTGCAGATTCTTTGTCGATTGCTACGTCCAAAGCCAAAGGTCCGTCAATGATTGCTCCTTTTATTTGTCCGCGATTGCCCATTGCAGCAATTAAAGCCGCATCAACGCATGAAGGAATTCCTACACTCATTTGTTCTGTTGGTGCTATCATTGCTACTTTTGGAGTTTCTATTCCAAGAGTTTTTGCAGTGTTGATTACGTATTGTGTAATTGCTGTTTTTTGTTTAAAATCTGGTGCAGGGATAACTGCAACGTCAGAAGTAATTAAAAGTTTGTGGTATGTAGGTACTTCAAATACTGTTACGTGTGAAAGAACTGGTTTTCCACCAGGCATCAATCCTTTTTCTTTGTTAAGGATTGCTCTCATGTATTTATCAGTTGAGCAAAGACCTTTCATTAATATATCGCCTTCTCCTGCGTTTATCAATTCTACTGCTTTGTTTGCTGCAAGTTGTTCATTAGCTTCTTGAACTAATTTGAATTTGTTTACATCTATTCCTTCTTCTTCGCAAACTTTTTTAATAGTATCAATATCTCCAACAAGTGTTGCTTCTACTATTCCAAGGTCCATAGCCATTGATGCTGCACCTATTGTGTGAGAATCGTTAGCATACGCTGCTACTAATCTTTTTTTGCCTTTTACTTTTACGGCTTCAATGATTTCGTCTAATTTTTTAATCATCTCGGTTATTGTTTTATATTATTATTTAATTAATTCTATCTTTTGCAAAATTACTATTTTTATTCCAAATAATGTAAAGAATTAAAGAAATTATAGTTGCAACTCCTCCCACAATATAAGAAATTGTAGGATTTAAGCTTAGTCCCTCTGGTGCAATGAAAATATAACTTACACACACCATTGTCATAAATAAAGCTGGGATTAGGGTTATTAAGTAATTGCGTTTGTGTTTTGTAAGATAGATAGTTATAGCCCAAAGAGTGAAAACAGCAAGGGTTTGATTGCACCAAGCAAAGTAACGCCAAAGAATATCAAAATTTATTTGAAGAATAAGAAAACTTGCAATGAAAAGTGGAATGGAAATCAATAATCGCTTTGATATTTTCTTTTGATCAATCTTTAAAATGTCGGCAACAATCAATCGAGCCGAACGAAAAGCGGTGTCACCCGAAGTAATAGGAGCAAAAATCACGCCTAAAAGTGCAAGAAACGCTCCCGCAATTCCAAGCCACTCTTTTGTAACGCTATCAACTATTACAGCAGCGTTGTTTTCCGCCATTCCGTTTTCGTAAAAGAAAGCACTTGCAACCGCAGCCCATATAAGAGCAACTATTCCCTCAATAATCATAGCACCATAAAAGACAGGACGAGCGTGTTTTTCGGTTTTCAAACAGCGAGCCATCATTGGAGATTGTGTAGCGTGGAATCCCGAAATCGCACCACAAGCAATAGAGACAAACATCATTGGAAAAATTGGATTATTGTCTGGCGAGGTGTTTTTAAGACTTGAAAGGCTTGTAATTTCTGGTAAAACAGGCGATTTAACTATTAACATAACAAGCATTCCTAATGCCATAAAGAGAATAGCGATTGCAAAAACAGGATAAACCTTTCCTATAATTTTATCAACCGGCAAAAGTGTTGCAAGAATATAATAAAGGAAAACAACAATAGCCCAAAAAGTAATATCTAATGCATCGGGTGTGAGTTTTGCAAGCAAGCCTGAAGGTCCCGAAACAAAGACTGCTCCTACTAAAACCATAAGTAATATTGTAAAAACCCTCATTGTTTGTTTTGCACCATTGCCTAAATATTTTCCAATCAACTCCGGAAGAGATGCTCCATTGTTTCTAAGAGACAAAACTCCCGAAAAATAATCGTGAACCGCACCTGCAAAAATACTTCCAAAGACAATCCAAAGATAAGAGGCGGGTCCGAATTTTGCTCCCATAATTGCTCCAAATATTGGACCTAATCCCGCAATATTTAGAAACTGAATCATAAGTATTTTCCACGTTGGCATCGGAATATAATCCACTCCATCTTGCATAGTAATGGCTGGTGTTTTGCGATTATAATCTGGCTTAAACACTCTTTCAACATACTTACCGTAAACGAAATATCCTATCACTAAAACGGCAAGACAAACTAAAAATGTTATCATATCTTTTTGTTTTTTATGCAAAGATAGTATAATTTTCTTTAACTTTGCATTATGAAATTAAGAGCAGTAGAATTATCTGATGTAGATTTACTCTACGAATGGGAAAACGATATGGAATTATGGGAATTTGGCAACACAATGCGACCTTTTTCCAAATACGCCTTAGAGAATTATGTCCTTAACTCTCAAAACGAAAGCCTTTATAGTGCGAAACAAATGAGGCTAATGATAGATGTAGAAAGAGATAACGCTATTTTCACATTAGGTTGCATAGATATATATGACTATGAGGCGAAAGACGCAAAGGCAGGCATAGGAATATTTATCTGCGAGAGCGAAAGAGGAAAAGGATATGCACAAAAGGCAATAGAAATGATAGAAAACTTAATGCGAAACGTCTATAATATTCATCAACTCTATGCTTTCATAACAGAAGATAATCAAAAGAGTATCAAATTATTTGAAAAAAGTGGTTATATCTTTACTTCAAGTCTTAAAGATTGGGTTTTAACAAATTCAAAATATAAAAACGTAAACGTATATCAAAAAATATTTTAGGAATATGAACAAGAAACTAACAATTATCTTAGCAATAATAGCCGTAGTCTTAATTTGTGGCATAGGATTTGGCTTTTCGCTTTTGAATAAAAAGACTTTCAACAAAGAAAGCGTGAATTTATATATTTATCCCGGTGAAAACTACGAAAAAGTCTTAGAAAAATTAGAAAAAAGCAGTGTTTTAGGAGAAAAAAGGACTGCTTTTGAAATTTTTTCCAAAGTAAAAAATCTTAAAAACAACGTAAAATCGGGACATTACCTTATTGAGCCAAACACAAAGCAAAAAGACTTGGTAAGAATGCTTGCAAACGGATTGCAAACCCCCGTTAAACTTGTAATTAACAAAGTAAGATTAAAGGAAGACTTTGCAAAAAAAATTTCAGAGCAGTTAATGATTACAGAAAACGACATTTTACTTGCAATTAACAATGAAAAAAATCCAGAAAACTTCTTTGACAAAGTAGTTTGCAACACTTACGAGGTGTATTGGAACATTTCAGCAGAGAGTTTGCTTGAAAGATTAAAAAAAGAGGCTGATAAATGGTGGGAAAAGCAAGAAAATCTATTAGAAAAAACAGGACTTAATCGCCATGAAGTAGTGGTTTTAGCCTCTATTGTAGAGGAAGAAACAAACAAAAACGAAGAAAAACCAACAATTGCAGGAGTTTACATCAATCGTTTAGAGAAAGATATGTTGCTTCAAGCCGATCCAACCGTAAAATATGCCGTTGGTGATTTTACAATAAAGAGAGTAATGTACAAACACTTGCAAACCGAATCGCCTTACAACACTTATTTAAATAAAGGCCTGCCTCCTACTGCTATTTGCTTACCTGAGATTTCTTCTTTAAAGTCTGTGTTAAATTATCAAAAGCATAATTATATGTTTTTCTGTGCTAAGGAAGATTTTTCGGGCTATCATAACTTTGCAGTAACACCTAATGAGCATTATCGCAACGCTGAGAAATACAAAAACGCACTAAACAAATTGGGAATAAAGTAAGGAAATAAAAAAGGGCAAGCTACTTATATCGCACCGCTACAACCTCCTTACCTTGCTGCGTTCCCGCCCTGGGGAGATTCAGAGGGAGCTGGTCGTACAAGACTTACCCACTGCAAAAGTACTACTTTTTGTAATATCTGCAAAATATTTCTTTATTTTTTTATAATTTTGTAGTCTTAAAACAAAGAACAACAACTTATGAATCAAATAAAAGCAGGTGCATTACTTTCATACATAACACTGATTCTCAATAGCGTTATAGCATTGCTTTACACTCCTTTTATGACTTTTAAACTTGGTCAAGCAGAATATGGACTTTATTCATTAGTTGCCTCAATTATCAGCACTCTTACCGTACTTGACTTAGGTTTTGGCAACGCTGTGATTCGTTATACAGCAAAATTCAAAGCAGAAAACAAAGAAAAAGAACTCGGAAAGATGTATGGAATGTTTTTTATTATCTTTTCCATCATTGCTTTTGTGTCTTTAATAATCGGAGGTGTGATTTACTTTAACATTGATTCGCTTTTTGGACAGTCAATGAGCGAGGGGGAATTAGGAAAACTTAGAATAATGTTTATTCTTTTGATTTTCAACCTTGCTTTCACTTTCATAATGAGTGTTTATCGTTCTATAATTGTTGCATACGAAAGATTTGTTTTTCAAAAGTTGATTAACCTAATAAGAATCATTCTCAACCCAATCGTAATGGTTGTTTTACTTTCGTACGGCTACAAAGCAATAACTATGGTCGTGGTTCAAACAATTTTTAACGTAGCAACCCTTCTCTTAGACTATTATTACTGCAAGAAAAAATTAAACATAAAATTCAGATTTGCAAGATTTGACATACCTTTGCTTAAAGAAGTTTCCATTTACTCGTTTTGGGTATTTCTAAACGTTATTATGGATAGAATTTATTGGAGTTTAGGGCAAAGTGTCGTTGGAATATATTGCGGAGCAAAACTTGTAGCGGTCTATGGCATTGCAATACAAATCCAACAAATGTATATGTCTTTCTCAACCGCAATTTCCGGCATCCTACTTCCTAAAATAACCGCCCTTACCACTCAAAAAAACAGCGAAAAGCAAGTTTCTGATCTCTTTATACGCACAGGACGACTTCAATTCATAGTAATGAGTTTCATTCTATCGGGTTTCGTAGTCTTTGGACGTCAATTCATAGAATTATGGGTTGGAAATTCCTATTCCGATGCTTATTATATTTGTTTATTATTCTTTTTTCCTTTACTTGTTCCTTTAATTCAAAACGTGGCTATTAGCATTCTTCAAGCAAGAAATCAAATGTGTTTTCGTTCTCTTCTCTATCTTGTAATTTCTCTTGTAAGTTTTGTAGCAAGTTTGCCTCTAACAAAATATTATGGAGTAATTGGTTGTGCGATTGCAACATCTTGTGCATTATTCTTAGGACACGTACTCATAATGAACATATATTATCAAAAGAGGGTTGATTTAGATATAATAAGTTTTTGGAAAGAAATAATAAAAATGGCAATAATACCATTTATTCTAAGCCTTGGCTCACTTTATCTTTTAAATAATTTAGCAATTAGCAATTGGATAAGTTTCATAATAGGAATTATATGTTTTTCTCTTTTTTATATTCCGTTATTTTGGTTATTCTCAATGAACAAATACGAGAAAGATTTGGTTAAAAACATAATCTCCAAATTCAAATTAAAGAAAAAATAAAAATGTGTATCATAAATAGAGTATCACAAGAAGATTGTTGTGGTTGTAGTGCTTGTGTAAACATTTGCCCTAAGCAATGCTTAGAACTAAAAGAAGATAAAGAAGGATTTTTACAAGTAAGACTTTCAAAACACAATTGTATTGAATGCGGATTATGCGAAAAAGTCTGCCCTATTCTTGCCCCAAAAAGAGAAAACGAAATAGAACCAATAGCATACGCCGCAAAAAACAACTCGGAAGAAGAAAGAAAACTATCATCTTCAGGAGGAATTTTTATTTCCCTTGCAAATATGGTATTAGAACAAGGAGGCGTGGTTTGTGGAGCAAGATTTGATGAAAATTTTCATTTAATTCACGACTTCGCACAAACAAAAGAAGAACTCCTACCCTTTCTTAGTTCAAAATATCTTCAATCCGATATGAGAGATTGCTACAAAAAAGTAAAAAACCACCTTATAGAAAATCGCTTAGTACTTTTCAGCGGAACACCTTGCCAAGTTTTAGGACTAAAACTATATCTTGGAAAAGAATACGACAATCTCATTGCAGTAGAAGTAGTATGCCACGGAGTAGCTTCACCACTTGTTTGGAAAAAATACTTAGAAGAAGTATGCAAAAGAAAGAATATTTCTCTAAAAGACATAAAAAACATATCATTTCGCAACAAAGACAAATCGTGGAGAGTATTTAATTTAAAAATTGAAGGAAAAGACAAAACCATTCTAAGAGAAAGCCTTCACGACAACATATATATGAGAGGATTTCTACAAAATCTATTTTTAAGACGCTCCTGCCACCACTGCCCTGCAAAGAATTTTACTTCAAAAGCAGACATCAGCCTTGCAGACTATTGGGGGATTGATCGTTTTCACCAAGAAATTGACGACAACAAAGGAGTGAGTGCAGTAATTCTTTACAATAAAAAAATAACTCTTTGTTTTGAAAAATTATCTCTTTGTTTTAGAGAAACGAAACTAAGAAATATTTTAACAACTAATACAGCCCTTATAAAAAGTGCAAAACCCCACCCAAAAAGAGAAGAATTTTTTGAAACAATTAACGAAACGGAATTTCTAAATCTAAAACAATACGTTGGCGAACCAACTTTAAAGAAAATAAAACGCAAAACAAGATGGTTCCTTTCGGACGTGAAAGCAATGATAATAAAAAAGGGAGGTTTTTAATTCCTCCCTTTTTTGTTTTATTTTACTATCTTCATTTCTTTTATCAAGTTAGTTGCTCCGGCGTACTTGTCTATAATGAACAATACGTAGCGAATATCTACCGAAATACATCTTTGAAGATCTGGATTGAAGGCTATGTTTCCACTCATTGCTTCCCAGTTTCCGTCAAAGGCGATTCCGACCAATTCTCCTTTGGCATTGATTGTTGGAGAGCCTGAATTTCCTCCTGTAATGTCAAGATCGGCAATGAATGCTACCGGAACGCTTCCGTTTTCTGCATATTGACCATAGTCTTTGTTTTCATAAAGAAGTCTAAGTTTTGAAGGAACGGTAAATTCCCAAGAAGAGTTATCTTCTTTCGCCATTACTCCGTCAAGAGTTGTGATATATTTGTAAGTAATTCCGTCTTTTGGTTCGTAAGGACGTACTCTACCGTATGTATATCTTATTGTAAGGTTGGCATTTGGTGCAAAGTGTTTGTCTTTATCCATTTCCATAACACCTTTTACAAATAAACGATTTGAACGATTTAGACTTTCTCTTTCTTCTCTTACACTTGCAAGTTTTTCATTAAGATTTGAAATGAATTGATTTGTTAATATGTAAGCAGGGTCATTGATTATTTGTGTAACATCAAGATTGTCTAATAGTTTCATAAGACTTTCTTGATTAACTAAAAGAGATGTTTTAAAAATATCACTTGCTATTTGCTTAAAGTCGTATCCGTTAGCAAAAGCATTTGATAAAAATTCTGGTGATTGGTGAAGGATTGGAACATTTCTAAAATATACGTCCAAACCTGCTGCAAATAATTTTTCTTCTGTAATAATATTGTAATCTTTAAACACACCTGCAAATTGTGTTCTTAGTTTTGCTGCAATTTCTTTTGCTTTTTCTGATTTTCCGTTTTTAGATAATTCTTCTTCAAGCGGACGTAATTGTCTTGCTATTGTAAATACTGATGCACCTCTAAGAATTGCTTCGTTTGTATAAACTCTTAATAGTTCATATTCGCCTGTTGCTTTGTATGCAGATGCAAGATTTGGTAACACTTCGCCATATTCTGCTTTTCTCTTAGCGTCTTTTTCAATCCACTCTGCGAAACGATTTTCTAATGCTTGCTTTGTGCTTTTTACATCAAGATTTTTTAAACATTGAGTTTGACCTTGATAAAATTTCCAATAGTTTGAAAGTGATGCAAACTTACTTGCGTATTGTATTCTCACTCTTGGCTCTTGTAACATATCGGCTTGCATTACGTTTCTTAAAGCTGTACGAGCTGTTACTACACTTGGGTTGTAAATATCCATTGCTTGCTCTACTCCGAATGAGGTCAAGAAACGGTCTGTTGTGCCTGGATAACCCATAACCATAACAAAATCATTTTCTTTAACACCTTTCAATGAGATTGGCAAGAAATGTTTTGGTTTTAAAGGAACATTGTCTTTTGAATACTTGGCTGGCTTTCCGTTTTTATCAGCATATACTCTAAAAACAGAGAAATCGCCTGTGTGACGAGGCCACATCCAGTTGTCTGTATCGGCTCCGAACTTTCCTATTGAAGAAGGAGGAGCTCCAACTAAGCGTACATCTTCGTAAACTTCATAAACAAACAAGCAATATTGGTTTCCGTTGAACATTGTAGAAACTTCTGCTGTGTAAGTTGTGCCTTTTTCAGTTTCTTCTTTGATTTTCTTTGAATTTGCACGAACTATTTTTGCTCTTTCAGTCTCTGACATATCATTTGTTACACCTTTCAAAACTTTTTCGGTAACATCTTCCATTCTAATAAAGAATTTTGCTGTCAATCCTGGATTTGGCAATTCTTCGCTTTGATTGTAAGCCCAAAAACCATTAGAAAGATAGTCGTGTTCTACGGTTGAGTGTTGTTGAATTTGAGGATAACCGCAGTGATGATTAGTTAAAATCAATCCTTGGTCAGAAACAATTTCTCCAGTGCAACCTCTACCAAATTGAATGATAGCATCTTTTAAAGAAGCGTTGTTAATGTCATAGATTTGCTTAGGAGTAAGTTTCAATCCCTTCTTTTTCATTTCTTTATATGTCTGTTTGTCAATCGACATCAACAGCCACATTCCTTCATCTGCTTTTACCAATGGTGAAAAAGCAAATAACGCTAATAAAAATAACGTTGTAATTCTTTTCATCTTGATTCGCTTTTAGTTAATAATTATTTAAACTACAAAAATAAACCTTTTCTTTGATTTTACAAAAACTAAGAAAAGATTTAAACAAAATAAATAGTTTTTTATTACTACTTTTCTTCTATATGATAATATTTTTCAATTGCTTTTTTAAACACTTTAAAATTACCATACCTAACCCACTGAGTGTAAACCACGACTTGTGTACCATCAAAAAGGTGAATTATTTCATCTTCTTCCATAAAATATCTCTTACGCGTATCTTTTGAACCAAATTTTCGTGCTTTAACATCTTCTAATCTTTCAATAATACCATTAGTTCTATTTTGCAATTCTTCTGGAATAAACTTTTCTAATTCAGAAAAAGTAATTTTTGGATTATTTCTTACAATATCTCTTATTGCTTCTAAAGCATAACGACCCATACAATGATATTGACCATTAAATAAGTGCTTAGAATTATTTCTTTCAGAATTGCATTGTCTATTTTGGCTTATTTCAGGTAGTTCAATGCGTATTTCTTCTTGTTTTCTATAAATATTAAAGCTTATATTCTCTAATTCTTTTTCTATATTCTCTTCTTTGAATCCTTCTTCAAGAAATTTAGTTTTGATTAAGTCTTTTATGTTATTTTTTTGATTGGCAGGAGATAAAAAATCATTTAAACGTTGTTTTAAATTCTTGGTTTCGATTATTTTTTCGTAGCAATCTTTACTAAATTCCTCTAATTTTTCTTTACTACAATTATCATAAGACAATAAATTACACAATTCCAATCCGTTTTTATCTTCTTCTGAAAATTCAACTTTAAAAACGCTAATTGCATTTTCATTATAATTGTTAGAAACATCGTAATAAATTTGAATATTCTCTCCTATATATAAGCCTATATTAGACTTTAATTGACGCATATAAGAGGTTATTTGTTTATCTTTTGTTTTGCACCCAACATTTGGTCTTTTAATTTCAATAGGCAAAATAGGAATTTCATTTTTACAAAGAACAATATCAATACGTAGAGAATTTACACTACCAAAATGTAAATTGTATTGTGGAATCATTGTATTATTTGATTTCTTCCAACCTAATTGCTTCAAACAACTTTCAATTTCCCTTTGATATTCAGATTCCTTTGAATTATTAGTTAAAAAACAACTCAAATCACTTACAATTTCTTTCCATGTATATTTCATAGGTATTAGATTTTTATTGTTAATTCCTGCTTCATAAACGATTAAAATATAGTTCTATGCAAAAATAATCATTATATTTGTAACAGCAATTATCAAAACAAAGAAAGAGCAAAATATTTCTTGATTTTAGAAAATTATTTCTTTGTTTTATTTTATTATTTCTTTGTTTTATTTTTTTCTTTGTATATTTGCA
>DEPQ01000060.1 GCA_002358855.1 Bacteroidales bacterium UBA3388 | reverse complement strand
CCTCCATCTTGAAGCTTATTGAAAACACCAGAAGAAAATGCTACGAACTCAAAATTATATGGTTTCCACAAAGATGTGATAGGGTTGGAGTTTGTATATCTTGCAAAAATACCTGGATATTGATTTTTAATATCGTTAAAGAATTGTTTTACAATAGGTTTGCCGCTCTTGAAAAGTCCTTTGCTCAAGTCTGCTTTGTGGCAAGTAAATACTACTTTATCTGATGAAGGTATTATATCCTGCATTGATATAATCTTTTCCGCATAAGCATTTCTCACTGAAGAATCCTTCCAATTTCTCTCAACAATAAACACCCAAGTACGGCGATTTTTCATTGCTAAAATCTCGTTAATATATCTTGGGAATGGTGAAGTTCTATTGTCTTCATCAAAATAGTGCTCTCCTGGTGCTTCCAATATTTGACAAATAGGATTGCCATTATTATCTCTTATTGTGACGAGCATAAAACCGATAACAGACGTTCCACCTGCTGCATTATCATTTGTTATAGTTTCATCAAACTTGTCACACATTTCTTGGTAAGCACTGGAATTTGCAGAACGAAATACTCTATCTGGCTCTACTCTATAACCTTGTGAACGCAAAAATCTAGTTAGGCGAACCAATGTCATTGTTTTACCAGATGTTTTCGCACCGAAAAGAATAACTATTGGGCAAGGGTCAGAAATTGTAACCTTGATTGCATTGACATCAAGAATTTCCTCTGTTGTTAAGCCATATGTTTCTTCCAAGACTTCAGATGGTTTTACAGTCTGGGGCTTGGGTTCGGTTTGAGTTGCTGACGGTGTAGATGCAACAATAGGGGCATCTAAATCTACATTTATTGCTTTAGGCATAGCTGTAAAATTTTATTGTATTAATACTCGTTCTTTTTGAAAGCTAAATAATAAAAGAAGAAACCTGCTATATCAACTAATGCAGCAAGTAATACCCAAAAAAGGAACCCTTGTCCACTCCACAGACCAGAGAAATAATCTTTCCACACATCAACCACACTGCGTAGTCGTGCAGTTTTTGTTACATTACCTTTATATGCAGCGGTTTCATCTTGTAAAGTTTTAATCTTCTCGGGATCGGTAGCACCAAACTCATTTGCAACAGCATCTGTATAATTGCTTATTAAACGATAAGAATTGGTTAAAACGAGGTTGGTACCTTCTGTGGGCTCTTCATGAGCAGCACTTGGGTTCTCGTTAATTTTCTTCTGAATTTTATTGATCGCATATAAATTCTTTTTAATATCAATTTTATTCTTATGTTTTACCACATTGTATAATCGAGTGAGGTACTTGCTTTCTATTGCGGATTTAGTAAGGTCTTCTACAATTGGTTCAAGAACACGAACTACTTGACGACGACCAGCTTGTGTTGTGGTCTTGAATGTAACACGCTGTAATTTAGCACCCAATTCTTTCTCAAGATTTATTGCTGCCTGTTCCGCAACTGGTCCCCATCCAGGATTGCCTGGATTCATTATTTCAGCCTTTAATTGTCCCCAAAGTCCATCAATCTTTGTTTTATAGTTTTGAGCATCACGAGTTACAATCTCTGTTGCAAGATTATCATCATCAAGTTTCTCCAGTTGATTCTTAGTATCAGTCAAATCTTTAGATAAGACCTCCATAACTACGGAGCGATAAAAGAATGTATGTGTATTAGTAGGTAATGAGAACGCGACCCAAAAAACAAGTAACATCAGTATTCCACCCAAAAGATGCATACCTCTGTGGTCTATTATCAAGTTCTGATTAAAGCTATCAATAATCATCTTAGACCCCCATGATGCCAAGAAAAATATGCCAAGTGTCGCAATCCAAAAGATTGGGACAGGCCAAGAAGGTAAAAGCAAATGTAACGACTCAACAGTCGCCCAACAACTGATTAGCATAAATGCTACAAATACTACCAATGCAAATAATTTTGCAAATTTGTTCTGATTCATAAGTATATTTTTAATGGTTTCTTTATCATTTATTAATCTCTCTCTTTCAAAGAGATGGATATTTTTCATGTACTAACTAATTATCAAAATGTTAGATAGCAGAAAGAAATCATTGTGCTAAACAATTGCAACTATTTTTCACGATGAGCGTAATTTTTTCTTGGTAGTTTTTCTTTCGTTTGTTATATTTTGCTTAATTTTGCACTCGTAAATCCATCTCTTTGAAAGAGATACATCCTTTTGCTAAACAATCTGTCTTTTTACAAATCTTTTAATATCTGTGCATTTGCTCTATCGACTACGGCATTATCCAATGATGCCAGGTAGATTTGCGTTGTCATTTCCGAGTCGTGCCCCATACCTTCGCTGATTACCGAAATAGGTATGTTCTTACTTTTTGCTATGCTTGCCCACGAATGCCTTGCTGTGTACATCGAAATTGTAATTCCAATATTTAAAAGTGCTACGACTGATTTGAGATGATTATTTACAAATCTCAAAGCACTTTGATATTGTAATCTATTATCTTTATCTGCACGCTTTATTATCGGCAATAGGAACTCCGACTGTGGATTATCGTACTTAT
>DEPQ01000006.1:74230-81221 GCA_002358855.1 Bacteroidales bacterium UBA3388 | reverse complement strand
AATGGTTCGCCCCAATATCTTTGGCGTGAATAGATTGCATCTCTTAATCGATAGTTTATTGTGCCAAAGCCTAAGTTTTTGTCTTCTATGTGTTGGATTGCTTTCTTTATTGCGTCTTTTACGTCTAAGCCATTAAGGAAATCGGAATTGATTACCTTGCCTGCTTTTGAGTCTTTGCTTTCTTGCCACAAGGAAGTGTCTTCTTCTTGTTCTCCATGTGGGACTACTACTTGTTTTATAGGAAGTGAAAAGTGTTTTGCAAAGGCAAAATCCCTGCTATCGTGTGCTGGCACTGCCATAACGGCTCCTGTGCCATAGCCTGCTAAGACATAATCGGAAATCCAAATAGGAACTCTCTCTCCACTCAAAGGATGAAGTGCGTAAGAGCCGGTAAATACTCCCGAAACTTTCTTTACTTCTGCTTGTCTTTCTCTTTCGCTACGGTTTTTCGCCCATGAAACGTATTTTTCTACTTCTTCTTTTTGTTCTTGTGTGGTTAAGTCGGCGATTTTGTCGTGTTCTGGACAAAGAACCATAAAAGTAACTCCGAAAAGCGTGTCTGCTCTTGTTGTAAACACTTCTAAGGTTTCGCCATTCTCTAATTTAAAATACACAGCCGCTCCTTGACTCTTGCCAATCCAGTTTCTTTGTATTTCTTTTAAAGAGTCTGTCCAATCAAGCTTGTCTAAATCGTTAAGAAGTCTTTCTGCGTATGCTGTGATTCTCAAAGACCATTGACGCATTGATTTTCTTTCAACTGGATAACCTCCTCTTACCGATACGCCATTAACAACTTCATCGTTAGCAAGCACAGTTCCAAGTTCGCTACACCAATTCACCATAGAATCTGAAAGGTATGCTATTCTATAATTCATTAAAATATCTGCTTTTTCTTTTTCTGAAAAGTTTTTCCATTCTTCTGAGGTGAATTTTTCGCTTTGTGAGGTTGCTGCGTTTATGTTTTGGTTTCCTTCTTTCTCAAATACACAAATCAATTCTTCTATTGGGCGTGCTTTTTGTGCGTCATTACAATAGTAACTGCCAAATAGTTTTAGGAAAGTCCATTGTGTCCATTTGTAATATTTGTCATCGCAAGTTCTTACTTCTCTATCCCAATCGTAAGAAAGGCCTAAGATGTCTAATTGCTGACGATAACGATTTATATTATTCTCTGTGGTGATTGCAGGGTGTTGTCCTGTTTGTATTGCGTATTGTTCTGCTGGCAATCCGTAAGCATCGTATCCCATAGGGTGCAATACGTTGAAGCCTTGCAAGCGTTTGTATCTTGAAAATATGTCTGAGGCTATATAACCAAGCGGATGTCCTACGTGAAGTCCTGCTCCCGATGGATAAGGGAACATATCTAAAACGTAATACTTTGGTTTGTCTTCTCTAATCTCTGCTTTAAAGGTTTTATTCTCTTTCCAAAAATTTTGCCATTTTGGTTCGATTTCTCTAAAATTGTATTCCATATATCGTTTTTTTTAATTCTCTTGTTTTAAGTTTAATTCTACTACGTTTTCTACGTGATGTGTGTGTGGAAACATATCTACCGGACGTATTTTCCCTACATTATATAAAGGAGATAATAATTCCAAATCTCTTGCTTGCGTTGCAGGGTTGCAACTTATGTAAACTATTTTGCGAGCCTTTATCTTCAAGAGTTGATTTACTACGTTTTCTGCCATTCCTGCACGAGGTGGATCGGTAATTACTACATCGGGAGTGCCATATTGAGCAACGAAATCATCATTTAATATCTTTGCCATATCGCCTGCTATGAATGTGGTGTTGTAAATCTGATTATACTCTGAATTTATCTTAGCATCTTCAACTGCATCTTCAACATACTCTACTCCTACTACCTTTTTTGCAAGGTGTGCTACGTAATTTGCAATTGTTCCTGTGCCTGTGTATAAGTCATACACAATATCTGAGGGTTTTATCTCTGCAAAATCGGCTGCAATTGAGTAAAGACGTTCGGCTTGTTTAGGATTTGTTTGATAAAATGTCTTTGGACGTATTTTAAAGGTAAGAATCTTATCGCTTTTGTAAGCCTGCATTGTTTCTCTTATGTGATCGTTGCCCGAATATAAGAGTATTTCTTGGTCTGATATTGAATCGTTGAATTTTTCGTTAATGCAATACATTAAAGATGTGATTTGAGGAAAGTTTTCCTTTATATTATCTAACATAGGTATTATTTCCTCACTTTGTTTTGCAAATATTACTATCAGCATTAACTCTTTTGTGGAACTTGTTCTTACAATCATTCCCCTTAAAAAGCCTACATGAGAACGTATATCGTAATATTCTAAGTTTTTTTCTTGCGAATATTTTCTTATGTGATTTCTTAATTGATTGGAAATATCATCTTGCAAAATACAATGCTTAATATCTATTACCTTATCAAAGAATGTTGGTGCGTGAAAGCCTAAAGCTCCTTGCAAAGACCTTTCTTCATTAGAATTTACATCCTCTATCCATTGTTTTGTAGAGAATGTAAATTCTAATTTATTCCTATAGTAATATATATTTTCAGAAGGCAGGATTGTTTGCATTTGTGAGCAATCGACCTTACCTATTCTTTCAAGATTATCTCTTACTTGACGTTGTTTATAGTTTACTTGCTCTGCATAATCCCAAGTTTGCCACTTACAACCTCCACATTGCGTAAAGTGAGGACATTTTTGGTCAACTCTTTTTTCTGAATAATGATGTATTTTGATTGCTTTGGCTTGAGCAAAATTCTTTTTCTTGCGATAAATCTCTAAATCCACTATATCTCCTGGCACAACAAAAGGCACAAACACTACCATTTCGTCTATTTTCGCAATAGCATTTCCTTCTGCCGCTGCATCAGTAATCAAAACTCTTTCTACAAGTTGTTTTTGTTTTACTTTTCTCAATTTCATCTCGTATTAAAAAAAAAGAAGCATTGGATTTGTCAATGCTTCTCGCAAAATATCTTTCGATTTTTTCTCTCTCGTAAAATAGTTATAAAAAACTATCTTTCGTCAGATACAGTTAATTTATGTCTTCCGTGAGCTCTGCGAGCAGCTAACACTCTTCTTCCGTTAGCTGTAGACATTCTTTTTCTGAATCCGTGTTTGTTTACTCTTTTTCTGCGTGAAGGTTGATATGTTCTTTTCATTTTATATGTTGTTTTATTTTTTTCAGACTGCAAAAGTACAGCATTTTTTTGAATTAACAACTACTTATTGCGAAAAAAAGTGATTTTTCTTTACTTTTTTCTTGATTTTTTCTTGGTACAACTAACATTTTTCGTAATTTTGCCAAACATTTGAAATGTATTTTTCTTGAATGGATAAAAGATTAAACGACTTAATAGAATTAAATGATTGGCAAGTAGAACTAATTAACTTGCTTGGCGTAGAGAGATTGATTACAAAATTCCCTTATTGCAACATATTATATATGTATGCAGCACGTTATAGTTCTATTCTAAACAATCAAAACAAGGATAAGTACAAAACTTTGTCTGCAGCTTACATTTCCGACAGAATTAGACTAAAAGAATTTTTGGAGTCTCCTATTGAAGAAAATCCTTATAAAAAACACGCTGTCAAACAACAACAAATCGGCAAAGATATCCTTGAAGAAATAAATCAATACACAGAGCCCGATTTATCAGACAATCCTACAAAAGAAGAATTGATAGAAAGATTTCTAAAAATAGAAAATCCTAAGGTTTCGCAAACAGAGGAAGATTTTTCTTCTTCGTTCACAATAGACAAAATTATCAAAAATAGTGCTTCAAAAGAATTCAAAAACGTCACTGAAACAATGGCAAAAATTTACCTTCAACAAGGAAATAAAACTATGGCAGTGAAAATTTATGAGCAGTTAATGATTGATAATCCAAAAAAAAGTGTTTACTTTGCAAACCGAATTAAAGAAATAAATAATTGAATAATCAATAAAAATAAGTTATAAAAATGTTCGTATTAGTAACCGTGTTAATTGTTATAGTTGCAGTTTTGTTGGCAGCAGTTGTTCTTGTACAAAACTCAAAAGGTGGTGGATTGGCAGCAAACTTTGCTTCACAAAACCAAATTATGGGTGTAAGAAAAACAGCTGACGTTTTAGAAAAAGCAACTTGGATTTTAGCAGTAGCAATGCTTGTTTTATGTCTTGGAGCAACAGCTTTGACACCAGGAAAAGCAAAAGTAGAAAACACAAATGGAACACAATTGGATCCAAATGCAATAAAAACTACTGTTCCTGCAAAACAACAAGCACCAGCAATGCCAATGGCACCAGCACAAAGCACACCTACAAATCCAGCTAACTAAGTTAGAGAGAGTAGATATAAAAAAAGCCGTGAACGATTTAAAGTTTCACGGCTTTTTTTTGTTAATTATTTTTTCCTAAAAGCCTAAACATATTATTTTTATAAGCCTCTACGCCCGGCTGATTAAAAGGATTTACTTTTAAGGCATAGGAACTAAGTCCGCAAGCAAATTCAAAGAAATATAAAATCGCACCTAAATTCTTTTCATCAATCTTTTCTACATTTATTGTAATCTGCGGCACACCTCCATCAATGTGTGCTTGTCGTGTTGCTTTGAGTGCAACTTGATTTATTTGATTTAGAGAATGCGAAAGCAAGTAATTCAATCCGTCTTTATTGTCTTCATCAAATGGAATTTCGACTTTTTTATTACAATTCTCGACTTGAAGTATTGTTTCAAACATTAGTCTTTCTCCTTCTTGAATATATTGCCCCATAGAGTGCAAATCTGTTGTATTTAGCAAGCAAACAGGAAACAATCCCTTACCCTCTTTTCCTTCACTCTCTCCAAAAAGTTGTTGCCACCAACGAGCAATATACTGCAACGCAGGTTGATAACAAAGAAACACATCTATTTTCTTTCCTTTTGAGTACAACAAATTTCTAAAAGCAGAATATTTCCAAGCAGGATTAGTCATTGACTTATCTGCAATTAAGACTTCCCTTATTTCTTTAGCACCTTCCAAAAGTTTTTCAATATCAAATCCTGCAACTGCAATAGGTAATAATCCCACAGGAGTCAAAACTGAAAATCTACCGCCAACATCATCTTTTATTTCAAAGGTTTTGTATCCATTTTCAGTTGCTAATCCTCTCAAAGCACCTTTTGAGTTATCTGTTATGGCAATTATTCTATTTTTTGCTTCTTCTTTTCCATATTTTTCTTCTAATTCTTTTTTCAAAATACGAAAAGCAATTGCTGGTTCTGTCGTTGTACCAGATTTTGAAATAACACAAAGCGAATAATCCTTTGTTTTCAAAACCTCTAATAAATCTGCCATATAATCTTCTGAAAGATTTTCGCCTGCATACAAAACCAAAGGCGAATTTTTCTTAGGTTTCAAACTCTCAAAAGCAGAACTCAAAGCCTCAATAACCGCTCTTGCTCCAAGATATGAACCCCCTATTCCTATAACTACAAAGATGTCATTTTTTTCTCTTAGAGTCTTTGCAAGATTTTTAATATCTGCCACACTATCTCTTTGCAACGGCAAATCTCTCCAACCTAAAAAATCATTTCCTTCGCCATTTGCGTTCATTATTAAGTCGTGAGAGTTAGCTATTTCTTTCTCCCATTCTTGCAAGTCTTGATTTGAACAAAATCCAGCAAAATTACAATCTACTTTTATCATAATTCAAAGTATTTATTGACCACAAATATACAACAATTTACCAATCTATTGGTTTTATTCCTTTGGATTGCAAAAAATCATTGGTCAAAGAAAAGTGTTTACAACCAAAAAAGCCCCTATAAGAGCTTAAAGGAGAAGGGTGAGGTGCTTTTAAAACCAAGTGTTTGGTAGAATCAATAAATTTTCCTTTTTGTTGAGCGTAAGAACCCCAAAGAATAAATACTAAATTGTCTTTTTTCTCTGCTAATATCTTTATAACACTATCTGTAAACTGCTCCCAACCTCTATTTTGGTGTGAACCTGCCTTGTGTGCCTCTACTGTAAGGGTTGCATTCAATAATAAAACTCCTTGTTTTGCCCATCGAGTTAAATCTCCGCTTGTTTGCAAAGGTTGTCCTAAATCATCTGAAATTTCTTTGTAAATATTCCTCAAAGAAGGTGGCAACATACAACCCTCTTGCACCGAAAAACATAATCCATGCGCTTGTCCCGGTTCGTGATATGGGTCTTGACCAATGATTACGACTTTTACAGAATCATAAGGGCATAAATCAAAAGCCGCAAATATGTTTTTAGCCTGAGGATAGACTATTTTCGTTCTATATTCTTGATGAATAAATTCTCTTAATTGATAAAAATATTCTTTTTCAAACTCGTTTGACAATTCCTTTCGCCAACTCTCTTCTATTTTTACATTCATTCGCTATATTTTTTTACAGACAATACAAGTTCTTTCTTCCTCTCCAATCGTAGTAAAGAATAAATACAACTCTCCTCCCTCCTTTATCTTTGTTTTATTCCTTATCTCGCTAACTGTTTGTGGGAAATTTCTAACCGTAATATTTGCTTTCTTTATATCTTTCAAAGCTTTTGGACTTGCGTTTCTTTGTTCTATAACTTCAAAACTGCGTCCCTCAAAATTTTCTATTAAGTTTTCGCTTGTAAAAAGGTGGGAATTTCTATGCAATTTCTCAAAATCATATTTCTCAATCAAAGCATCAAATCTACCTAATTTTAATATAGAAACATTAGGTTCATACAAGTATTTAAAAAGTCTTTGTTTTAGAAAATTATTTCTTTGAATTAAAAAATTATTTCTTTGAATTATTTCATTAAAACAAAGAAATAATTTATCGTTTTCAAAATTTATAGATTTTATATCTACACAGTGATAATTTATTTCTTTAACTTCTTGATTTTTTATCTCTACTAAAATTTCCTTACATTCATTTTTAAGCGACACAATGTGTATATCGCTTATATTTTCAAAAGACTTCTCAATTTGTTTTAAATCCATCATCGGAGAAAGTTTTAAAATAATTCG
>DEPQ01000006.1:11175-74141 GCA_002358855.1 Bacteroidales bacterium UBA3388 | reverse complement strand
TCTATTTCAAAAACCTTATTTTTATTTTCATCTCTTCGTGCAGGATCAAGATAAATCACATCAAAATTTTCAGCAGTCAAAAGATATTCTTCCGAATCCGCATTAACACAAAAATAATTCTTTGCCTGCAAACACTCAAAGTTATAAGAAAGCAAATCAACAAGCATTTTATTTTGCTCAACGCATACAATCTTCTTTGCTTTCTTTGAAAAATAAATATCATCTACTCCAAATCCTGCCGTTAAGTCTAAAAGACTTTCCCCATCGTTTAAAAGCATAGATTTATATGCAGCAGTATGCTCCGAAGAACTTTGTTCCAAATTCAAAGACAAAGGAAAAAGAAAATCTTTCCTTAAAACAAAAGATGGAAACTTATCTGCAAACTTGCGTCTTAGTTTAATTTGATTGATACAGTAAAGATAATCAATATCATCTACCATTTGGCTGTGATATTTCAAAAGAAGTTTATCAGTATCCTCAGAAAAATGATTTTCAATAAATAATAATTCTTTTTTATTTAGCACTTTCATAAATTATCCCTACCTTTGCAAAAATTATTCCTAATAAATATTGCAAAACTATGAAAAATTTATTTAAAATTTTAGTGTTTTCACTTATTATTTTACCATTTACCTCTTGTGTAGATGAAGAAGATTTTGACTTTGATTCGCTTTCGCAGACCACAATAACACCTTCCATAAACGCTCCATTGATAAACTTAGAGGTTCAATTAAATGATTTTCTTGATTTAGAGCAATTATCTGATACTGCGAACGGATTTGAAATTATTCAAGTCAATGAAGCAAACGATTCTTACTTAGAATTTGTCTTTTCAATGAAAGACACCTTTGATATAAGTAGTTTCATTCAGCAAATAGAGGGAAAAGATGATGTTCAAGTCAATTTAAGTGATATATCAATACCTGATTTAAGCGATTTAGGACTTAGCTCAACTGATTTACCAGAATTTTATTTTTCTTTCCCAGACCAAAGCGTTGCAGCAGAGGATTTAAGTATAGAAGTAGAGGAATTTGAAAATGGAGTAAGAGTTGATAGCGTTCAAATACTATCAGGAGGACTTATTATAGAGAATGTAGATGCACTTCCTTTAAATGCCTACATTGAATTAACATCTAGTTGTATAAAAAACAAAGTTACAGGAGAACTTTTCTCTGAAACAATACAAATCTCTAACGTTTCAAGTAGCATAGAACAACAATTTGATTTATCAAACTACACAATCTCTTTAAAAGACTCAACAATTAACAACGAAAACAAACAATTTATAGATTTAAGATATAGACTTATTTTTGACATTGCAAGTAACAATTTATTCCAAGGCGGAAACTATGACATAAACTTAAATGTTTCTTTATTACCTTTTATGATTGATGCAATATTTGGAGACTTTGGAGACACAGAATTTAACATCAAAGATGCCATTGCCTTAGATTTCTTTAAAGATTCCTTACTTAATGCAATAACTAGTACAAATAGTATTGATTTTGAAAAATTCACTATCGATTTATCAACATCTACCAACATAGGTGTTGATATGAATATCTATCCTAACATATACACTATAACATCTCAGGGAAATACTTACAATGTATTTAACAATACTAATTCTATTCGAATAAATGGTGCAGATATTTTAGGGGAAACAGCTTACACAAACAATATTGTATTGGAATCAGATGCAAGTGCAATTGAAGTTTTCCCTGATTCGTTGATTTACGATGTCAAATTTGATTTCAAAGATGAAGTAACAAAAACTTCTAATTATGATTTCATATCACCAGATGACGCTTTCGTAACCTTAGATGCAAAAGCGAAGCTACCGTTAAAGGCAAAACTCAACAATCTTCATTACGATACAGAGTTTGATGCTTTTGATTTTATTGAGGAAATGAACTATTTGAAATCTACATCTTTACAATTCTTTATTGAAAGCACATTCCCTGCTGAATTATCTATCAATTTATATTTGGCAGATAGCAATCAAGTTGTTTTTGATACACTTTTAGCTTCTCCTTTAAAGATTGGTGGTGCTGTTATTGACAATGAAGGGCATCTTCTTGCGCCTACTGCTGAAAATGTCAAGATTACTCTTGATGATTCAAAATATGATAGTTTGAAAAAGGCGAAAAAAATCAAACTTTCTGCCATTCTCAACACCTCAAAGGACGAAGGAGGAGAGCAACGCTATGTTAGATTTTCAAATAACGCAAAAATAAAAGTCAAAGCAAGCGTTAGCGCAACAGGAAATATTACTTTTTAATAATTAAATAAAGAGATAATTTTATGAAACTTAGAAATTCAAAAATAATATACGTTTTATTTGTTTGCTTATACTTATTTACAAGCAGCAAATCTTTTGCCCAAAAAGACATTCTTTATTTCCTTAGAGAAGCTCCGCAAGTTACTCAATACAATCCTGCAATCACTCCAAATAATAACTTTTATATTACTTTATTGCTAGGAACCACTGATATAGGTGTGCATACTTCTGGATTTTCTTACCACGATTTAATCCACAAACACCCGATTTATAGCGATTCTCTTCAACTTGACTTAGAGAATTTCAGAAACAGATTGAGCGATGATAATTTCATCAATTTCAATTATGATATGGATTTGTTCGGATTTGGTTTTAAGGCTGGCAAAAACTACTTTAACTATGATCTTTCTTTGAACATAGATACTCGTCTTAACTTTTCAAAAGGTATTTTTGATTTAATTTTAGATGGAAGTAGCGTTGAGGGTGGAAATATTCGCATTCTTGATGGGCGTTTCCTTGAATTGAATGCTTATATAACTAATGCTTTTGGATATGCAAGGCAAATAAACGACAAATTGCACGTTGGAGCAAAGGTAAAAGTTTTAACTGGTTTGGCAAATATCCATACTAACGATGCAAATCTTGAAGTTAAGTTTGAAAATAACGAAAAAATTTCAGCACATGGCGAAATTGATATTTTAACTTCAAATATTTTCGGTGATATAAGCATAAATTCTCTTTTTACAGAAAACGCTAATGCTGAGTTTATAATGAATCAAAACTTAAATCAAATAATTTCGCAAGGTATTCAAAACATGGGCGTTTCTTTTGATTTGGGTGCAAGTTATAGATTATTGGATAATTTAGAATTAAGCATAAGTGCGGTTGATGTTTTTAGTTTTCTAAATTGGAAAACTCACGCTTCGCAAATTGTAAACAACAAACCTTATGAAGAAATAGTGTTTGAGGGTATTACTTCAAGTATCGACAGCATTGAATCAAACATTGAAAATCAATTAACAACTATTAAAGATAGCTTAATTTCGGCTTTGGACATTAGTTCTCAGTCTTTGGAGTCTTATTCAACACATTTACCTGCGAAACTTTACTTTGGTGCAACTTATAACTTTGGAAAGGTAAATTATATCCATGCTTTATTAAACACAAAGATTGCAATGGGAAAAATTTACGATACTCATCTATCTTTATTCTATTCTTTACACACAAGACACCTTTCTTTGAGTTTTGGAAATATGTTTAGAAGTGCCAATTTCTTTAATCCAAGTGCTTTAATCAGCTTTAAATTATCTGGTTCTCAAATTTACTTAGGTGGAAATCTTCATACAAACAAATCTTTCAATGTAGCAGATTTCAATGGTCTTGATGTGTTTGCAGGAATCAATATTTCGGTAGGTAAAAAGAACTATTGGGAAAAGGAAAAATTTGAAAAAGAGATTATAAAACAAGAAGTTATTTTAGAACAACAACAACCTGTAAATTTAGAACAACAACCTACAAGCCCAGAACAGCAACCCGTAAACGTAGAACAGCAAGCAATAGAAGAAAATATACAAAAAGAAGAACTACCCCTTTAATTCAAGGGATAGTTCTTTTTAAATTCATTTGCTAAATCTTTAAGTTTTTCATTTTCTAAGCGAAAAACAGTCCATTCATCTAAGGGTTTTGCACCCATTGCTTTGTAAAAATCTATCGAAGGCTTATTCCAATCCAAAACTATCCACTCAAAACGTGGGCAACCTTGCTCTATGGCTTGATTTGCTAAATAAGAAAGCAACATTTTACCATATCCTTTTCCTCTGTATTGAGGACGTATAAATAAATCTTCTAAATAAAGACCTGCTTTACCTCTCCAAGTTGAGAAATTAAAGAAATACAATGCAAAACCAACACTTTGACCATCTTCTTCCAACAAAACAACTTTTGCTTGTTGTTTCTCAAAAATTGATTCTTCTAAAATTTCTATTGTAGCTTCTACTGCATCAGATTCTTTTTCGTATTCGGCAAGTTCTTTTATAAATTGCAATATAATAGGACAATCTTTTCTTTCTGCTTCTCTTATTTTCATCATAATATTTCTTTGTTTTATTTTATTAAAACGCAAAGTTACGAAAATAAATCAAAGAAAAAATTAACTAAAACAAAGAAAAAACAAATAATTGATTGTCAATAAAAAAATTTAAAGTATCTTTGCAAGAAATATATTTAAGAAAAAACATTGTAAAATATTTAAAAAACAAACAAACATGGCACAAGTACATAACTTTAACGCAGGTCCTTGCGTTTTACCAAAGCAAGCAATTGAGTCTGCTATTGAAGCAATAAGAAATTTCGACAACACAGGAGTAGGTATCTTAGAAATATCTCACCGTACTCCAGGTTGGGAAAGAATAATGGCAGAAACAGAACAATTATGGAGAGATTTGTTGAACATTCCTGATAACTACGAAGTTTTATTCTTAGGTGGCGGTGCTTCAACTCAATTCTTCCACGTTGCAGCTAACCTTTTAAATAAAAAAGCCGCTTACTTACAAACAGGTGTTTGGGCTAAAAAAGCAATAAAAGAAGCAAAATTCTACGGAGAAGTTGAAGTAGTTGCTTCATCTGAAGATAAAACTTACTCATACATTCCAAAAGGATATACAATCCCTACTGACGTAGATTATTTCCACATTACAACAAACAATACTATCTACGGAACAGAAATAAAATATGACATGGATTGCCCAGTTCCTTTGGTAGCTGATATGTCTTCTGACATTATGTCAAGACCTGTTGATGTAACAAAATACGCTTTAATTTACGGTGGAGCACAAAAAAACGTTGGTCCTGCAGGTGTTACTTTCGTTATCGTAAGAAAAGACATCTTAGGAAAAGTTGAAAGAAAACTTCAAACAATGGTTGATTACCGTACACACATTGGAGAAGAAAAAAGAAACAAATCTATGTTCAACACACCTCCTGTATTCCCTATTTTCGTAATGCACGAAACTTTGAAATGGGTTAAAGAAGAAATGGGTGGCGTTGAAGGAATGAACAAAGTAAACCTTGAAAAAGCAGAATTATTATACAACGAAATCGACAGAAATAAAATGTTCGTTGGAACTGCTGCAAAAGAAGACCGTTCTATAATGAATGTTTGTTTCGTTATGGCACCAGGTTATGAAGACAAACAAGATGCTTTCATGGCATTTGCTAAAGAAAGAGGAATGGTAGGTATTAAAGGACACCGTTCAGTTGGTGGTTTCCGTGCTTCTATCTACAATGCTTGCCCTGTTGAATCAGTAAAAGCATTGGTTGCTTGTATGCAAGAATTTGAAAAATTAAACGCTTAATCTAAAAAAATCAAAGCAATGACAAAAGTTTTAGTAGCAACAGAAAAACCTTTCGCTAAGGCAGCTGTTGATGGCATTAGAAAAATCACAGAAGATGCTGGTTTTGAATTAGCACTTTTGGAAAAATATACTGACGTAAGCGAATTTTATACAGCAGTTGCAGATGCAGATGCTTTAATCGTTCGTTCAGATAAAGTTACAAAAGAAGTTATTGACCATGCTAACAATTTAAAAATCG
The DNA here is from genome assembly GCA_002358855.1 of Bacteroidales bacterium UBA3388. Lineage (GTDB taxonomy): Bacteria > Bacteroidota > Bacteroidia > Bacteroidales > P3 > Onthomorpha. The sequence continues at coordinate 68,269 of DEPQ01000006.1, read as the reverse complement.
TAGTTCGTGCAGGAGCAGGTTTTGACAATCTTGACTTGGCGGCATGCACTGAAAAAGGAATTGTAGCGATGAATACACCTGGTCAAAACTCTAACGCAGTTGCTGAATTGGCCTTAGGAATGATGATTTATATGGCAAGAACAACTTTCACTCCTGCAACTGGTACAGAATTAAAAGGAAAAAAAGTTGGTATTCACGCTTACGGAAACGTAGGTCGCTTAGTTGCTGAAAAAGCAAAAGCAATGGGAATGGAAGTTTGGGCATTTGACCCATTTGTTCCTGCTGAAAAAATGCAAGAAGAAGGCGTTAAACCTGCTGCAACAATAGAAGAACTTTATTCTAACTGCGATTACGTTTCTTTACACATTCCTGCAAACGAACAAACAAAGAATTCTATCAACTACGAACTTCTTTCAAAAATGCCAAAAGGCGCTTGCTTAGTAAACACTGCAAGAAAAGAAGTTATAAACGAAGCTGATATGGCTAAATTGTTAGCAGAACGTACAGATTTCAAATACGTTACTGACATAGCAGCAGGAAATAATGATGAATTAGCAGCATTTGCTCCTCGTTATTTTGCAACTCCTAAGAAAATGGGTGCACAAACAGCAGAAGCAAACTTAAATGCAGGTTTGGCAGCGGCTAATCAAATTGTTGATTTCATCAAAAACGGAGTAACAAAATTCCAAGTTAATAAATAGGATTTAAGATATTCCAAAATAAATAAAGGTCGTCTAATTTTAAGTGTTATACGGCCTTTATTTTTTCTTTGTTTTAAGAAAATAAATCAAAGAAATATTTTTTTAATTCTTTGCTTTTTTTTCTTTTTTCTTTGATTAAATTGTCTCGTTATATGCTTTATTTAAGCGATTGACTGCTTCTATCAATTTATAGAAATAAACATAAGAAAAAAGTACAACAGGCACTAAAATTATTGAAGCGATTATAGTACTCTTTAAAAGAAATACAAGAACAAATCCTAAAATAGGACCTAATATCATAGGAAGTACAAATAAATAAACAAAACTTTTTGCTCCAAATTCATAGGCAACCTCTCTTCTTTTTAATTCTTTTCCTATTCTATCTGAGAATCTAAACAACCAAATCAATAATATTATTGTTAAAATATAAATAATAGAGGAAGCAATCTTATATAACACCATTGATTTTACCCAGAATCCTAATCCAAAAAGTAAACCTGCTCCTATCAGACAAAGGTATAAGTACATATAATTCACTGTTTTCTTTCCGTCTTGTGCTACAATATTGATTTCTTTTGACATTTTAGAAAACATAATCGCTTGATAAATATGTCCTGTTATAATATCAAGCAAGACATACATAGGAAAACTTCTGTCAGTTGTTAATTTTTGTTTTTCTTGCATAAGGCTATTTATTTTAAATTTTTGTTTACTTTTGCAAAAGTAAGAAAAAAAAACGAGAATTTATGTCAATAAAGGATAAAATCATCAATTATAATAATAAGATGAAAGGAAACACAAAGTTGATTGCTGTTTCCAAGACAAAACCTATTGAAAACGTGCAAGAAGCCTACGATGCGGGGCAACGTTTATTTGGAGAAAACAAGGCTCTTGAAATGAGAGATAAATATTTAGCACTTCCAAAAGACATTCGTTGGCATTTTATTGGACATCTTCAAACAAACAAGATAAAATACATTGCCCCCTTTGTGGAATTGATTCATTCTGTTGATAGTCTTCATCTTTTGCAACAAATCAACAAAGAGGCTATAAAAAACAATAGAATAATAGATTGTTTATTGCAAATTGACATTGCTCACGAAGAAACAAAATTTGGTTTAGACGATGATTCTGCCAAAGAATTGTTAGAAAGCGAAGAATTTTCTCAATTAAAAAACATCAGAATCTGTGGTTTGATGGGCATAGGCTCAATAACAGATGACAAAAGCAAAACAAGACAAGAATTTAAGCATCTAAGAGAAGTATTTAACTGCTTTAAAGAGAAGTATTTTGCTGATTGCGATTATTTTTCTGAAATTTCAATGGGCATGTCCGATGACTTTGAAATAGCAATCGAAGAAGGAGCAACTTATATTAGAATTGGAAGTTCTATTTTTGGTGCAAGAGATTATGCTTCAAAGAATTAAATAGTTTTGTTGATATTTTGATTTGAAAGATTATTAGAAATTGGAAATTTATTAGTAATTTTGTAAAAGCAAACAAATAAAAAAAAGTTAGATTGTTATGGATTTTGGAGAAATAAGAGAGAGAGAAAGAGACGATGTCTTTTCCAAGGCAGTCAAAGCAGGGAAAAGAACTTACTTTTTTGATGTAAAAGAAACTAAACACGGCGAAAAGTACCTTACAATTACTGAAAGCAAGCGTAAATTCAATGGAGATGATGGTTCTTTTACTTATGAAAAACACAAAATTTTTCTTTACAAGGAAGATTACGCTAAGTTCCAAAACGCATTGAATGGAGTAATCAATTTTATTGAAACAGGAGTTGAGCCAGTCTTTGAAGATGAGGCCTTAAATGCTGTTGAAGAAGAATTTAATGCAGAGATAGAAAACATTAAATTTGATTAAAATATTAAGAATAAACATATTACAAAGCTGCTTTTTTGCTTAGCAGCTTTTTTTTGCAAGAAAAATATCATATATAAATGGGTAAAGTAATTGCTATTGCGAATCAGAAAGGTGGAGTAGGAAAAACAACAACTGCAATCAATCTTAGTGCGGCTCTTGCAGTCTTAGAAAAAAAGACTTTACTAATAGACGCTGACCCACAAGCGAATGCGTCTTCGGGAGTAGGAGTTGAACAAGATGAAGTAAAAGCTTCTATATATGATTGTTTGATAAACGGTGTTGAAGCCAAAAATGCCATTGTTCAAACATCAACTCCTAATTTAGACCTATTGCCTGCAAGCATAGACTTAGTAGGTGCAGAAGTTGAATTACCAAAAATGGAAGAGAGAGAAGAGAAATTAAAAAATATTATAGCACCTATAAAAGATGAATATGACTATATCATCATTGATTGCTCACCTTCTCTTGGTTTAGTAACAATAAATGCCTTTACTGCTTCAAATAGCGTTATCATTCCTGTACAATGTCAATATTTTGCTTTAGAAGGATTAGGTAAATTACTAAATACCATTAAGATTGTACAAAATCGTTTAAATACAGAACTGCAAATTGAAGGTATTTTACTAACAATGCTTGACGCAAGACTAAGATTAAATCGTCAAGTTGCAGAAGACGTGCGTCATCACTTTAAACACATTGTATTTAACACTCTAATATACAACAATGTTAAGTTAGCAGAAGCACCAAGTCACGGAAAAAGCGTAATAATGTACGATGCAAGTTCAACAGGTGCTGTAAACTATATGAATCTTGCTAACGAAATTATAGAAAAGAACACTTTATAGAAATTAAATAAAGAAAGATTGATATGGCAATTAAGAAAACTCCTGCCTTAGGAAAAGGATTAGAAGCGTTATTAGGAAATATAGACACTAAAACTTCAACAGACAAAAATATTAGTTCGGTTACAGCCGAATTGTGTTACATTCCTATTGACAAAATACTACCTAATCCAGACCAACCAAGAAAAGAATTTGACCAAACGGCATTAGAAGAACTTGCTCAATCAATCAAAGAAAGCGGAGTAATCGTTCCGATAACAGTAAAAAAAGAAAACGACAAGTATTTCCTAATTGCAGGCGAAAGACGTTTTCGTGCAAGTAAAATTGCAGGACTAAAAGAAATTCCTGCTTACATAAAAATTGCCACAAAGCAAGAAGTAATGGAAATGGCTTTGGTTGAAAACATACAAAGAGAAGATTTGAACGCTATTGAAATCGCTCTCTCACTCAAAGCCTTGATTGAAGAATGCAATATTACACAAGAAAAAATGAGTGAACGCATTGGCAAAAGCCGTTCAACAATTACAAATCATTTAAGACTTCTAAAACTTCCTGCTGATGTACAATTAGCCCTTCGTAACAATAAAATATCAATGGGACACGCACGTTCATTGATTGGTATTGAAGACGAACAAACACAAATCAGCATTGTAAAAGACATAATTGAAAAAGATCTTTCTGTTCGTCAAGTAGAACAAATTGTAAATCGACTAAAAAGCGAAGAAAAACCTCAAACAAAAAATAATACAAAAAAGAAATCTCTTCCAGAATTTCACAATACAAAGAAAGAAAGCCTAATAAAAAAATTAGATACACAAATAGAAATCACTCGTTCACAAAGAGGAAAAGGAGCAATTACCATTTCGTTTAAAAATGACGAAGATTTCCAAAGAATTATATCTTTATTAGAATGATAAATCTTTCAAAATGAAAAAGATTTTAGCATTTTTATTATTGATATTACTTTCTTTTTCGTATTTATCAGCACAAAATACTAATAAACCGCACTCTGCCAAAAAAGCGAGTACTCTTTCGGCAATTTTACCTGGTGCAGGACAAGTCTATAACAAACAAGCGTGGAAAATTCCTATTATTTATGCCGGTGCAGGAGCAGTTTCCTATTTTGCAATCACTAATTACCAAAATTCCATTAAATTCAAAAACGAATATTACAATAGAATAGAAGGAAACACTGCTGATTTATTATCAGATTACACTAAATACAGCGATGAAAACATTCTTTCGCTATACGAGGCGTACAATAAAAATTTTCAACTAAGTCTTGTAATCGGAGCAGCCGTTTATTTACTTAACATAATTGATGCTATGGTTTACGGACACCTTTATGAATTTAACATAGATGACAATTTAACAGCAAAAATCACACCTTTCTATCTCCCTCCTACTCATTTAACAAATCATAACTTTGGAATAAATTTAAGTATAAGTATAAAATAAATCTTAAACAATGAGAACACTTATCACAAACATCAAAAGTTTAGTTCAAGTAGAGCAAACGCCAAGAATTGCAGTATGTGGACAAGATATGTCTTCAATAAACTGCATTGACAATGCTTACTTAATAATTGAAGACGATAAAATAGCAGATTTTGGCACTATGAGCCAACTTAAAGACACTAATGCAGACAAAATAATAGATGCAAAAAATCGTTTTGTTTTACCTTCGTTCTGCGATTCTCACACTCACTTGGTTTATGCTGGTTCAAGAGAAATAGAATATATAGATAAAATAAAAGGATTAAGTTACGAAGAAATCGCAAAACGCGGTGGCGGAATCCTAAACTCTGCAAAACGTTTGCAACAAGCAAGTGAAGAAGAATTATATGAAGATGCAATGCAGCGTTTAGAAGAAATAAAATCATACGGTACAGGAGCAGTTGAAATAAAATCAGGATATGGACTCACAACTGAAGCAGAATTAAAAATGTTGCGAGTAATTAGAAAGTTAAAAGAAAACTCTCCTCTTACAATAAAAGCAAATTTTCTTGGAGCACACGGAGTTCCTATGGAATATCGCGGAAAACAAGATAAATTTGTAGATTTGGTAATAGACGAAATGATACCTCGTGTTGTTGAAGAAGGACTTGCAGACTTTATAGACGTATTTTGTGACACAGGATTCTTCACTGTGGAAGAAACAGATAGAATGCTGTTTGCTGGAGTAAAGAATGGTTTGATTCCAAAGATACATGCAAACGAACTTGATTACTCTGGTGGCATCCAAGTAGGAGTTAAATATAACGCTTTATCGGTTGATCATCTTGAATGTGTGGGTGAGGCTGAAATTCAATGCTTAAAAGCATCTCAAACAATGCCTACAATTCTTCCGGGAGCAGCATTTTTCTTGAATATGCCATATTCTCCTGCTCGAACAATGATAAATGCAGGTCTTCCTGTGGCTATGGCTTCGGATTTCAACCCTGGTTCTTCTCCAAGTGGAAATATGCAAATGGTATTAACATTTGCTTGCGTTAATTATAAACTTACACCACAAGAAGCACTGAATGCAACTACAATAAACTCTGCTTACGCAATGGGAATCAGTGAAACTCATGGCTCAATTGCAAGAGGAAAACAAGCAAACTTCTACATAACAAAAGATATTCCTACAATAGAATACATACCTTATTATTACGGAACAAATAAGGTAGAAAGAGTATTCTTAAACGGTAAAGAACAATAAGCAAAGGCTTTATTTCTTCTTTTTTTGAACAGAAAAGCCAAAGAAACCTAATTGTTCTCCGATGGAATAATACTTACCATGAGAATAAGTCATAAGTTTAGCGGATTGAAGATCAAACAATCCGCTTTCTTTATTTATATACTTTTCATCAGCGTGTACTCCAACAACATTTGCAATAAACATATCGTGCGAACCGAGTTCTTTAATTTCCACAACCTTACATTCAATACACAAAGGGCTTTCATCAATCATCGGAGCCGCCACATTAGGAGCCTTAACCGCAGTAAGTTTCATTTCTTTGAACTTATTGATAGTTTTTCCTGACTTAACACCACACCAATCTGTTTGTTTAGCAAGTTTTTCTGTTGTAAGATTAAGCACAAATTCTTTTGTACGAGAAATAATTGCATGGGAATGGCGAGATTTTCTAAGGCTTATATAACACATTGGAGGGTCTGTACAAATTGTTCCTGTCCAAGCAACAGTTGCAATATTATATTCTTCAGGTGATTGACCACAACTAACCATTAAAGCAGGCAAAGGATAAATCATTGTACCTGGTTTAAAACTTACTCTACTCATTTTTGCAAATCATTTGAAGTTATTACTATTTTTTCAGGAACAAATTTAGAAACATCTCCGTTGAAACTTAAAATTTCTCTTACCAAAGACGAACTAATTGCAGCATCGTCTGGTTTGGTTAAAAGAAATATTGTTTCTATTTCACTATCTAATTCTTGATTTATGCGAGCAATATTTCTTTCGTACTGAAAATCTACTGAATTTCTAAGACCTCTTAAAATATACTTTGCTCCTATTTGTTTACAATAATCAATTGTTAAACTATTAAAGGTAGATATTTCAATATTATCATAACCCTCAAAAGTTTTTCTTATCCATTCAATACGTTTTTCTAAGGAAAAAACTGAATTTTTAGCGTTATTGCTTCCGATTGCAATAACAATTCTATCAAACATCGGCAAAGCACGAAGGACAACTGACTCATGTCCTTTTGTAATCGGGTCAAAACTTCCGGGGAATAAGGCTATCCTTTCTTTCATATAAAGTTTTAATAAGATGTTCTGTTAATATTTCTATCCAATTCTTTGCTACTACGTTCGTTTATCATATAAATGATTCTAAAACTCATATAATTGTTTCTAAAATCACGCGACCATGATTTGAATCCATTAGTTCCCGCAGGGTAACCATTGTAAAACCACACATCTTCTCTAATTGGCACAAGCGAATATTGATATCGAAACGAGAATTTAATTTTTTCCCAAATTGTAAAGCGGATATCGGCAACTACACTAAAATCATTGCGTTTGAAAGCAGGCAAAACGCTATCAACAGGACGCTCAAAAGAATTTATAATAGTATCTGGCAATCCCCAATCTTCTTTTATCTTGAACAAACGACCATATTGCCATCCTAATCCAAAGGTCCAACCTCCTTTTACATCAACAAAATGCACTAAAAGAGGAATATCTACATAGTGAAGAGAGGTATTGTAACGGAAAGGGTCAAGTTTTTCCTTTGCTCCTTTCTGTGAGTAAAGTAATTCAGCACTTAACTGCCAGCCTTCATTAGGTTTTCTCATATTAAAAGGCATTATGATTCCTAAACCTGCCTGTGGAGAAAATTTTTCATACCCATAGACTTCATCTCCGTCTATTTGCGAAGCGTTTAAGCCGACTACGGTGTATGCTTTCAACATTTGTGCAGAGCAAACAACGCTTGATAAGCATAAAACTATAATTAAAATCAATTTTCTACAATTCATATTTAATCTTGGTTTAATTTCAAACTCAATCCTATACGTTTCCTTTCATAATCAAGAGAAATAACTCTTACTACCACTCTTTGATTGATTGACAACACATCACTTACTTCTCCAAAAAACTCATCTGCGATTTCACTTCTATGAATCAATCCGCTAACATGTACACCTAAATCAACAAAAGCTCCAAAAGCAGTAATATTTGTAATAATCCCTTCTAAGATTTGTTCATTTTGTATTTGTTCTAACTTATTTATTCCTTTATTTAACGATACTTCTTCAAATTTAGTACGAATATCTCTTGATGGTTTTTCCAATTCATTGAATATATCTATCAATGTATGTAATCCACAATTGCCCTCCACATATTTATATAAATTTAAATCTACTCTTTTTGAAGAATCATTTATCAACTCTTTAACACTGCAACCTGCATCCTTAGCCATCTGCTCCACAACTCCATATCTTTCAGGGTGAACCGCAGTATTATCCAAAGGGTTCTCTCCTTGACGTATGCGAAGAAAGCCTGCTGATTGTTCAAACGCTTTTTCACCAAAACGTTTTACTTTCAATAATTCTTTTCTTGAAGAAAATGCTCCGTGTTCGTTACGATAATCAACTATATTCTTTGCAAGTGAAGGGCCGATGCCTGAAACGTATGATAGCAACTGCGTACTTGCTGTATTAAGTTCTACTCCTACTTGATTTACGCAACTCTCAACACTCTGATGCAAGCTTTCTTGTAAAAGACTTTGGTTTACATCGTGTTGATACTGCCCTACACCAATGGATTTCGGCTCAATCTTCACCAATTCCGCTAATGGATCTTGCAATCTTCTTCCTATGCTAACCGCACCTCTTACTGTAATATCATAATCGCCTAATTCCTCTCTTGCAACCTCAGAAGCAGAATAAACAGACGCTCCATTTTCATTGACAATACTTATGATTATTTCTTTTCCAAAGTCAATGCTTCTGACAAATTCCTCTGTTTCTTTTGAGAATGTGCCATTTCCTATTGCAATTGCTTCAATATCATAAGTTTTTACAAAATAGGTTAATATGCGAATTGATTCCGCAGCATTAGTTTGTGGAAAAATAACATCATGACAAAGCAATCTTCCATTAGCATTTAGACATGCCACCTTACAACCTGTTCTTACACCAGGATCTATTGCCAATACTCTTTTTTCTCCAAGAGGTGCCGCCATTAAAAGCTGACGCAAATTTTTTGAAAAAACATATATTGCCTTTTCATCAGCCTTTTCTTTTAGTAAAGCCCTAAATTCATTTTCTATTGAAGGGGCTAAAAGTCTTTTATAAGCATCTTCGCAAGCGTATAACTTCTGCTGACTTGTAGAATTATCTCTTTTTATGAACCCTTTTATGAGATATTCTATTGCATAATAATCTTCCTGTGGCGAAAAAGAGACTTTCAACTCTCCTTCTGCTTCTGCTCTGAAAAGAGCTAAGATTCTATGACTTGGAGCTGTGTATGCGAGTTGATTTATGCCAAGTAATTCTTCATATTTAGAGTTTTCTTTGTATCCTTTTGCTTTTGAGGTTTTTATTACAGCATTTCGCTTGAAATAATTACGCATCTTTTGACGTGAAATAGGATTTTCGCTTACCCATTCTGCAACAATATCTCTTGCTCCTTGCAATTCGTTATCTATAAAGTTGGCAAGAGAAATATTTCTCTCACCAATGATAGCCCAAGCAAGAGGTTCTAACCCTTTTTCTTTGGCTATTGTTGCTCTTGTACGCCTTTTAGGTTTGTATGGTAAGTAAAAATCCTCTAACTCTGTAATATCATCTATCGCTTCTATCTTTTCTTTTAATTCTTCGGTCAATAAACCTTGGCTTTCTATACTGCTAAGAATTACCTCTTTACGAGCAAAAAAAGTTTTAGCCTTTTTAAGAGTATTTACAATGGAATTGATTATTACTTCATCTAAACCTCCTGTTAATTCTTTTCTATATCTTGCCATAAACGCAACCGTACAACCATCTTCTATGAGTTTGATTGTGTTTTCAACATCTGTTGCGTTCAACATCAATTTTTCTGAAACGTATTTAATATATTCCTGCATTATTGTATTGAAAATAAACGTTTCATTAGTTCTTTTTCTATCATATCGCTTCGTCTAATAGTGCGTTTTGCCCATTTGATAAGCGTTTCTATTCGTCTGTCGGCAGAAAGGTGATAATCCACACCGCTTTTTCTTAATCTGTCTGTCAATGTGTACATACAAATTGCAGCAGAAACAGAAATATTGAAACTTTCGGTAAATCCATACATCGGAATCTTCATATAAATATCCGCATTCTCTATTAAATCCGAAGAAAGTCCCTCTACCTCATTGCCAAAGACTATTGCCATCTTTTGATTCACATCTAAATCGGGCAAATACACATCTTTTTCATGAGGAAGGGTTGCAACAATTTTATAACCCTGAGATTTGAGTTTATTTATGCAATCAAGAGTATTGTTTTCCTTACGATTGTAGCGATGAAGGTCTATCCATTGACTTGAACCCAAAGCAACATCGGGATTTATCTGATAAGTATTGTTATTTTCTATTACATGCACTTGCTGAATGCCTACACAATCGCAAGTTCTTAGCACAGCAGAAGCATTTTGTGATTGATATATATTTTCAACTACCACACATTGCATATCGGTTCTTTCCTCTATTACTTTCTCAAAAAGAGAAACTCTTTCGGGAGAAATCATTTCACAAAGTTCTTTGTAGTATATTTGTTTTTGTTCAAAGGTTAATTTTTCTAAATAATTCATTACAAAAAATGATTTAAACATTCGGTTTTGCAAATCTAAGAAAAAAAATTTTTTTTCTTTGTTTTTTTGAATTATTTCTTTGAGTTATTTTCTTAAAACAAAGAAATATTCGTACTTTTGCAAAGAGAAATTTTAAGATTTTATGACAACAACAAAACAAGGTTTTACAACAACATTGAAGAGTGTTGGTAGTATTCTAAAAACTTCTAAGTTTTGGATAGAATTGCTAATAATGACACTCGGTATGATGGTAACTGCTTGTGCAGTTTACTACTTTTTGGTTCCAAGTAAATTGATTATTGGAACAATCTCAGGTTTATCAATTGTGATAAGTGGAGTTTCTGAACAATTATTTGGAATGCCTTTACCTGTTTCAACAGTTATTTTTGTAATTAACGCAATCCTGTTGATTTTAGCCTACTTCCTTATCGGTAAAGAGTTTGGTTTGAAAACCGTTTACACAGCTTTGATTCTCGGACCAATGATTAGCGTTTTGGAAACTTACTTTCCATACGAAAACTTCATAAGAGAAGGTGGTGCAATCCCCTCAATAATGGGCGATATTTGGTTTGACCTTTGCTGTTTCGTACTTTTATTAAGTGCAGCTCAAACAGTGCTTTTCCGTATCAATGCTTCAACAGGTGGACTTGATATTTTAGCAAAGATTGTTAATAAATACTTACATTTTGACATAGGAGCATCGGTGTCAGTTGCAGGTGCAATAATTTGTTGTACTGCTTTTGCAATCAATCCTTTTCACATGGTAGTCATAGGCTTGATTGGAACTTGGATAAACGGCTTAGTAATTGATTATTTCACTGCCGGATTGAACAACAAAAAAAGAGTTTGTATCATTTCTTCTCAACACGAACGACTAAGAGAATTTATCGTAAACGATTTAGTAAGAGGTGTTACTCTATATGAAGTAATAGGTGGATATAGTCAAGAAAAGAAAATAGAAATTGAAGTATTGCTTAACAAAGATGAGTTTACAAGATTGATGAAACTAATAGATGAAGAAAAAATTGATGCTTTCGTTACAGCAGGTAATGTAAGCGAAGTTTACGGTCTTTGGATGAGCAAGAAAAGCAAACAAAGAAGAAAAATTTAATCAATAAAAAAAAGCAACCAAACAAGGTTGCTTTTTTCTTTTTGTTAGTTTACGATAAATTTCTTATCAATCTTTCCTTTTTCAGTCTTGATTCTAAGGATATATGTTCCTGATTTGTATTGCGAAACATCTATTTGCATTGTCTTAGAGTTCGTATTCTTTCTTTCAATCAAACGATTCAAGGCATCAAACACCTCTATCTCTAAAATATTGTAATCACAAGAAATACTCAACTCATCTCTTACAGGATTAGGATAGAGCTCTACGCTCTCTTCTGAAAGAAAAACAGAAGTCAAACCGCTTGTTGTTGTATCCTCTGCAACCTTTATAGCACAATATCCCCAAGGCAAACAAACCACCGTATCGCATACTTCATAATAATCTGCACATACAATAGGAGATGCTAAAGCATCGTATGTACTATTATTATTTCCCCATTGCACATCATCAACGTAAATCCAAGATCTACTATCCTCAAACTGAACGTATGGTTTATATTTTGTATTTATACCATACGGTGCACAATATCCATTTGCGAATCTTTCATTTGTAACACAATATTCTTCTAATATTAATGGTGGTATTTGAGGATTTAATCCAGGAGTATAAATTGCCGAATAAGATTCTAATGAAATATAGTAATCTTCATATAAAGTTAAAGTATCATCAAATATACATTCAATCCAGGGGTCTAAATCCACTTGTCCATAAAATACATCATTAAAATTTTCTGCTGATATTATGTATTCTTTAGCGTAAATTTCTGTTGTTAAATTCTTATCCCATACACCAACCTTAATTGTATTATAGCCCTCTTGATGCCATGCAGAAATCAAAAACGCAGTTCCCATTAAAGAAACACTATCCCCTTCTTGAACTTCATAACGCTGTGCTATTTTAACAACACCATTATAATTTACATCATACATAAGCTGAAATGTAGTAGTTGTCACAATATTTCCGTCTAAAGCATTAGGAATTTCTCTACTTGGATAGCCAATAGGGTCAAGCATTGGAGGAAATATGTACTGCGATGTATATTCATTTTGCAAAAAAGCGGTATCAATTTGTGCTTTTACAACAAAAGACACTTGCAAAATAGCAATTAAAAACACTAAACTTAATTTTTTTACTATTTGTTTCATAACTTAAAATGTTTAATTATTATTAACTAATCTGCACAACTTGCATTTATACCATTTAAATAGGAAGTTGTAGATATACTACTCCAATTTAAATTTGTATAAGGATTAGGTAGTAAATTAGATACTGAATTACCATTTGGCAAATTCAAATTACCAATAGTTATTGAATTTTCATCAATGCAGTTTGTTGAACCTGACGCTATTTCTTTAATAGCATATAAATGCGGAGCTAACATTTGACTTGTAGATCTAACACCTACAACTGCATATTTTTTATGTGGTAAAATGCAAAAATGATTTAATTGATTCACACTTGTCAAAGAATCTTCAATTGTTGTGTACGGAGTATTTAACGTTGGATCGATATAACATAATGAATGATTCGCTCCTTGCCATCTAAAATCATATTCGTTTAAAATTAGGATTTTCCCCATTTCTTGTGAATAGTCCATTTCTAAAGGGCTATTTGCTTTATCATTATGAGGAATAGTTTGAGTGTATGCTATATTAGGTGAATTAGACGAGCCAAAATTTACCATTGTAAAAAAGTTTTGTCCATCTGTTGCTGAAAGGCATATAGCTAATTTGTCACCTGCAAAGGAGGTAATGTGTATTGGAAACATAAAAGGGTCACTTGCAACATTAAAATACACGTTATTTGAAAATGCGAACACATTACTTGAAAGCATAGTATTTGGATTAGATCTTTCAAATGTCCTAATAATATAAGTACTGCTTGGATAGACAAGACTTACTACTGAAATATAATGATTACTCAAACATATATCCTGCATTATTTCCTTTCCAATAGTTAATTGTTGGGTAAAAAACACCAAATAAGATGAAATGGAATTTGAATTATTTTGAAAATCGATATATACTATTCGTCCAGGATTTGAGGACAAAATATTATCGTTTCCTATCGCTATTAAATGAACTAAATTTGAACTAGGTTTATAAAAAGCTACTAATCCTATTAAATGCTCCGTGTTATTAATATCTGTTATTTGACAATTAAGAGTTGTAGTATTAACAAAATCTCTCACGCTAAAACGACCTATTACACCAATGTAAGTGTTTTGAGATGTTAATCTTTTACCACAAAAATAAGCAGTATCTCCTAATAATGTAAAATCAGAAATAACAATATCAGTAGAATCTAATAAAGCTATGTATTCAGTATTATTTCCATTTTGAAACATTGAAAATCCATAATGTTCTACTCCTGCTTTTTTTGTTATTCCTATTAGGGTATCTTGATTAAAGACTTTTATTTTTTGAGCTGTTGCATCTGTGCCAAATCCCGTATAAGCAATCATACTATGATGATTTGTCCAGGTTTGAGATTGCAAAATATTACTCAAAAGCATTGTTACAATAAAAATGTAACATATTTTTCTATGTATTCTCTCCATAGTTCTAAAAATTTTATTTATTAAAATAATTACGGAATGTTGTTTGCAGTTATTTTTCGGAGGTTTGTACAATCAGACTAAACAAACCTCCTTATACTATGAAGTTATTTTTTCCAAGAATTTGGATATAGATAATGCTCATAATGATTAGCAAAAATTTTTCTTTGCAAAAATATTTTTTTTCTTTGAATTAAAAAAATATTTCTTTGATTTTTTCAAAAAAAACAAAGAAAAAAAAAGCTTAATTTTTGACTTCGTAGGTTTGATATATAATTACCTCACTTTCAGTAAAGAGAGTAAAGTTTTCTTCTATGGCTTCGTTTAGGCTTGCTTCCCACCAATATTTGAATTTACGGTTTTCTATCGGGTAACGTAGGTTTTTTGATGTTAGGGGATTGTTTGCATCAAGCGAAAAAATAGATACTTGTTGTTTTGCAAAGGAAGAAAGGGTTGTTGTTTGGGAAATTGGAACAAAAACTCCATAATCGGTAAACATTCTTACGTTTACTTGTTTTGAATATTCGATAAGTAGTGAGATATTGGCTAATGTGTGGTCTTCTCTTTTGCCTGTCGCTCCAAGTATTGCAACTTCTTTAAATCCTTTTTCAATACAGAAATTCATTGCTTTGGTTAAATCGTTTGTTTCTTGATCTGCAATAAAGTACCACCTATCTAAATATTTGTTTTTCAATTCTTCGCTTACCGAATCGCCATCTCCTATTAGTGCTAAGGGCGTTTTGCCAAATTTATCCAAAGCCTCTATCGCTCCATCGCAACACACAACGGGAATAGGTCTTTGTAATAGCGAAAGAGGTATTTGATTTATTGGAAATTCTCCGTTGGCTAATACAACAACTTCTATGTTTTCTATGTTTAATGTATTGATTGTTTTTTCCATTTAAAGTAACCCATTATTGCTATTATGGTATAGATTAGATAAAGCACGGATGTTGCGTACATCTCTGTTTGTAAGGACATTAAAATAATGATTGGCTCTACTATTATCCAAAATATCCATTGTTGATAATACTTTTTGGCCAATAACCACATTGCTACTACGCTTAATGCTGTGGAAACACCGTCTAAAAGCCAAACTTCATTGTCTGGTATTTGTTTTAAGATTAGGGAAATTGCGATTGAAAGTATTATTGTTATTATTATTACCGGTAAATAAAGTTTTTTTGGTAGTGAGGTGATTGGTTTTTCTTCTTTTTTACCGTTTTTCAACATTCCTTTCCACTCTAACCAACCGTAAATGCCAATAAATACGTAATAAACTTGGATTAGCATTTGTGCATATACTCCATTGTCAAAAAATACATAGACATACATCAATGCCATAAGGATATTAAAAGGCCATAGCCAAGGTGAGGCTTTGTATTCTAAGACTATGTATATTGTTCCTATGATTGCTGCTATTATTTCTATCATTGTTGTATTCTTATTTTAAGTCCATCGTATGCTAATTGCACGTTTTTTGGCAATTCTTTTGATATTTCTTTCTCTTTTCCTAAGAAATGACTAATATGTGTAAGGTATGCTTTTTCGGGTTGTAGCTCTGCTATGAGATTTAAGGCTTCGCTTAGTGAGAAGTGTGAGAAATGTTCTTCTTTTCTTAGAGCGTTTACCACTAAATGCTTCACTCCTTTTAGTTTTTGTTTTTCTTTTTCGCTTATTGTCTTTGCATCGGTTATGTAAGCAAAGTCTCCTATTCGGTAGGCTAAGATTGGGAGTTTGAAGTGCATCACTTCTATTGGTGTTATCTCTAATTCTTTGATTTTTATCGTGCTATCTTTATCTATATCTACCTCTTGCAAATCAAATTCGGGCAATCCTGGATATTTTACATTGGAAAAAGCGTAGGAAAATTCATTTTTTATGCTTTTTACTGCGTATTGATTTGCAAAAATAGGCATTGAACATTGTTGAAGGTAATTATATGAACGCACATCGTCAAGCCCTGAAACGTGATCTCTATGTGCGTGTGTTACAAGTATTGCATTTAAATATTTTACGTTCTCATTAAGCATTTGTGTTCTAAAATCAGGCCCGGCATCTATTGTAATTTGCGTTCCTTTATCAGAAGTTATTAAAATAGATGAACGTAATCTCTTATCTTTTTTTTGATTAGAAAGACAAACCTCGCAATCGCACCCTATAACTGGTACGCCTTGCGAGGTTCCTGTGCCTAAAAAAACTATATTTAAATAGCCCATTTAACTAATACTGCACCCCATGTAAATCCTGCTCCAAATGCTGTCAAAATAAGATTGTCTCCTTTTTTGAACTTGTGCTGATTTTCAAACATCAACATAGGAATTGTTGCTGATGTGGTGTTTCCGTATTTTTCTATATTAACTAAAACTTTTTCGTTATCAAGTTCTAAACGTTTTCCTGTGGCTGAGATAATTCTCATATTAGCTTGGTGAGGTAAAAGATAATTTATATCTTGCGAAGTAATGTTATTTCTTCTTAAAATTTCTTCTGTTGCTTCTGCCATTTTAACAACAGCCCATTTAAATACGGCTTGTCCTTCTTGATAGATGAAATGTTCTCTTGCCTCAACGGTTTCGTGTGACGCAGGTTTAACTGAACCACCCGCAACTTGATGTAAGTGTTTTACTCCTTCACCATCAGAGAATAATACTTCGTCTATGATTCCGTATTCACCTTCTGTCGCTTCTAAAAGTACGGCTGCTGCTCCGTCTCCAAAGATTGGACAAGTTGCTCTGTCTTCATAGTTTACTATTGCAGACATTTTTTCTGCTCCAATCACAATTGCTTTTTTCACAAAGCCAGATTCTATGTATTTTGTCGCAGTTGTAAGTCCGTAAAGAAAGCCTGAACAACCCGCATTTATGTCAAAACCAAATCCTTTTTTAATTCCGCATTTGTGTGCTATGACATTTGCTGTTGCAGGAAAGACCATATCAGGCGTAACAGTACAACAAATTACCAATTCTATCTCATCAGGAGAAATATTCTTTTTCTCCAAAATTCTTTTCACAACTATTTCCGCCATATCAGAAGGTCCTTTTTCTCCTTTAAGAATATGACGTTCTTTGATACCGATTCGAGTCATTATCCACTCGTCACTTGTATCTACCATTTGACTTAGTTCGTCATTAGTAAGGATATATTCTGGTACATATCCCTCTACCGCAGTTATAGCAGCTCTTAACTTTGACATCTTTTTATCTTTTTTATGTAATACGAACTAATTAACGGACAAAGTTTCTTTTAATTGTCCTATTAGATTGGTTTCGTATATATTCTTCGATTGAAATATCATGCTTTTAATCGCTTTCGCATTTGATATTCCATGTCCTATTAATACTATGGAGTTTGCTCCAAGTAAAGGTAAACCTCCATATATTTCGTAGTTGAATCGTGCAACATATTCATCAACAAGACCTCGTTTTGCAAAGACTCTCGCTAATGCTTCGGTATGTTTCATCAACATATTTCCAACAAAACCATCGCAAACTACAACATCTACATTGTTTTTAAAGATTTCAACAGGTTCTGCGTTACCAAAAAACTCAAAACTCTTGTTTTCTTTCATCAATGCGTGAGCAGCCTGTGTTTGAGCATTGCCTTTTTCTTCTTCTTCACCAATATTTGCTAATCCAACCTTAGGATTTTCCATTCCTAACGCTGTTTTAGCATATACACTTCCCAAAATAGCAAACTGAACCAACATTTCAGGTTTTGCATCTGGATTTACACCAACGTCAGTCAAGAGAGTAACTCCTCCATCTACCTTTGGCACAAGTGCAGCAAGACATGGACGCATTATTCCATTGATTACACCAACAGAATACATCGTTCCAACAAGCATAGCACCTGTATTTCCAGCACTTGCAAAACTATCTATCTTTCCTTCTTTCAAATATTTAAAGCCTACGGCCATACTTGAATTTGGTTTCTTAGCAAATGCTTTTGCAGGTTTGTCATGCATATCTATTACTTCGTCTGCATCAACAATTTCAAACAATGAAGAATCTACTCCGTTATCTGCAAGTATTTGAAGTATATCCGCACAACGCCCAAAAAGAACTATCTTATCGTTTTCCGACAATTCTTTTTGAGCTAATATTGCACCTTCAACTACAGCCTTGGGTGCATAATCTCCACCCATAGCATCAAGCCCTATTCTCATAATTTAAGTATAATGAATTAGGCTTCGGCTTCTTTCTTTATTGCTTCTTTTCCTCTGTAAAATCCGCATTCTGGACACACTCTGTGCATTAAAACAGGTGCTCCGCAGTTGCTACATGTTGTTAATTGAACTCCTTCAACTTTATCGTGAGTTCTTCTTTTTGCTGTTCTCGTTTGAGAGAATCTGTGTTTTGGATGTGGCATATTAAATTTTATTTATTTGTTTCAAAATTTTAAATTCTTCAAAGCATCCCAGCGAGAATCTGTTTCTTTTTCAGTTTCTTCAACTGGTTTTTCTAAAATATCTATTATTTCTTTATTGCAAACCTGATTATTTCCTTCTGTTTCTCCGTGTACACATCTCATTGGCTTTTCCAAAGTAACATATTCATATACAAATGGAGCCAAATCCAATGCATATTCGTTAAACGGAATCACATATAAATCTATATCTTGTTCTTCAAACTCTTCTCCAAATCCTACATACAACTTTTTATCAAAATTTATATTCAAATCCATTTCATCTCCGCATCGATCACAATTCACTTTCAATATTCCTTGAATATAAAACTCTAAAACAAGTTGTTTTTCACTCTTATCTAAGACCACTTTCATAGACAAATCTGCATCAAGAACTTCCTCACAATCAAATTCTTTGAATAAATCACTATCGATTGTGTATTCAAATTCGTGAATGCCATTTGCTAATCCACTAAACTTTAAAACATACCTCTTACTCATCGTCCTAACCTAACTATATGCTTTTAAGAGTTTGCAAAGGTACGATTTTTCTTTAAACTGAACAAAATTTTAAGAAAAAAACCTAAGAAAAAACAAAAAAAAGCAAAGAAATATTTAAATAAATCAAAGGAAAAATTTAATAATTCTTTGCTTTTTTTCAACTATTCTTCAAAGCGAATATTTGTCATTGTCTTTTCGCAGTAATGACACTGCAATTTCAATGGCTCATTATCTACAACCTTGAAATAAGTCTCTATATCCTCTATATTTGTTATACAATTAGGGTTAATACACTTTACAATCTTTTTGATTTCTTTAGGAATTGTTAATTGTATCTTTTCAACAACTTCATAATCTTTTATCACAATAAGGGTAGCGTTTGGTGCAACCAAGGAAATCTTATTTACCTCAGTTTCTTCAAAGAATTTATTTTTCACTTTGATAATTCCTTTTTTACCAAACTTCTTACTTGAAAGATTTGTTCCTATTAAAACCTCATCATTGTATTTATCCAAATTCAAAATCTTTACAACCTTATATATTTCGTTTGCAGGAATATGGTCAATTACTGTTCCATTATCAATTGCTGAAACAACTAGTTCCTTTTTTCTTTCGTTTGACATATCTATTCTTTTTATTAAATTACTACTTTACTCCTAAAATTGCTGCCATTAAAGCTTGACGAACATAAACTCCATTTTGAGCTTGTTGGAAGTAATAAGCGTATGGAGTTTTATCTACATCAGTTGCAATTTCATTTACTCTTGGCAACGGATGAAGCACTTTCATAGTTGGTTTGCAACCTTTAAGTGTTGCAGCATCTAAAATATAACAATCTTTCACTCTTTCATATTCCAAAGGATCAGAAAAACGTTCTCTTTGTATACGAGTCATATAAATAATATCAGAAAAAGGAATAACATCTTTCAATTCTGTATATTGATGATACTCCAATCCGCTATTCTTTATGTGCATTTTTACAGAAGAAGGCATTTTCAATTCCTCAGGAGAAACAAAATGGAATGTTGCATTAAAGTTACACATTGCTTGAACTAAGGAATGCACAGTTCTTCCATATTTTAAATCTCCTACCATAGTGATATTCAAGTTATCTAAGCCTCCTTGCGTTTTTTGAATTGAATACAAATCCAACATACATTGTGTTGGGTGTTGATTAGCTCCATCACCTGCGTTTATAACTGGCACACTTGCAACCTCAGAAGCATAACGTGCAGCACCATCTCTTGGGTGACGCATAACAATTAAGTCAGAATAACTACTAACCATTTGAATTGTATCGTGAAGGCTTTCTCCCTTTTGAAGACTTGTTGCAGCAGGATTACTAAAACCAATAACCCTTGCTCCTAACATATTAGCAGCACTCTCAAAACTTAGACGTGTTCTTGTAGAAGGCTCAAAAAATATAGATGCAACAACTTTGTCGCTAAGAATTGGTTGTTTTGGTTGTTTTTCAAACTCAGAGGCTAACTCCAATATTTGTAAATAATCTTCTTTTGTGTAATCTGTAATAGAGATTAAGTTTTTTCCTTTTAAGTTTGCCATAATATATCTAATTTATTTTTTACAATAAAAAATTTATTCACACATAAAAAAAACGACTTTCAAAAAAATGAAAGTCGTTTTTCAATTATTTTTTAAAATATTCATTTAAAGAGTTGATACTCTTTTCGCTATACACACAAACAAGCACTGAATATTTCATTTTAATCTTTAAAATTGTTTCTGCAAAGATAAAACATTTTTTAAGAACAACAAAAAAGTGTTTACATTTTTGCTTTTATTTCTTCTGCTTTTTTGAAATCTGCTTGAGATTTAGCAGTTTCACCTTTTAATTCATAAGCTTCGGCTCGGCTTACATAAGCTTGCCAAAACAAACTATCAACTTTAATTGCGGAATTAAAACATTCAATTGCTATATCATAATCTTGTTTTTCTGTTAGATTTATATAACCAACATTATGTAAAGCATCTGCATGATCAGGCTTTATTTCTAATAATTTTTGATACGTTTCCAAAGCCTGAGCAATTGCATTATGTTCTTGATAGAATAAGGCCAAAACATACATTGCTGAATAATTTTGCGGATTGATATTTATAGTACTATTAAGGTATTCTACCGCAAGAGGATCGCCTTTTATAGCATACAAAATTCCTAATTCTTCATATGCTTGCTCATAATCCGATTTCAATTCTATTGCTTTTTGATAATCTTTTACCGCATTGATAGTATCACCTTGCTCTTTCAATGCCCAACCTCTAAGGAAATATGCAGTAGGATTTAGCTTATCCAAAAGAATTGCTTGTTTTACATCAAACATTGTCTTTTCGTAATCTTTTAAATAAAGACTTAATTCAGCAGATTTAAGATATGCTTCAATATATTTACCATCTACTTCTTTTGCTGTTTGAAGTGAAGAAAAGGCTAAGGCAGTTTCTCCTTGTGCAAAAAGAATATCTGCTTGAAGTACGTGATATTCGACTTGTTTTTTATCAATTGAAACAGCTTTTTGAATATCTAAAAGTGCATCTTGTAATTCACCTTTCTTGAAAAGAGTTTCCGCTCTTTGAAAGAAAAGTTCTGCATTATTAGGTTCTTTTCTTATTTTTGCATTTAAGTAAGATATTTTTTCACTTTCAGACATTTCTTCAAACTTCACACTATTGTCTTTTCCGCCACAAGCAAAAAATAAACCAAGTGAAAGAAACAAAAATATTTTTCTAAGATTTCTCATAATAAAATTATTTATTTTTTGATTTAAAGTATTTACATATTTCTGTCAATGTACATTGTTCACACATAGGTTTGCGTGCTTTACAAATATATCTTCCTAAAAGTATTAGTTGATGATGCAATAAAGCTGTATCTTCGGCTTTTTTAAGATTAGATAGCAGTTGTCGTTCGGTTTCTAATACATTCTTTGCTCTAAGTGTAAGACCTATTCTTGCCGAGACTCTATGTACGTGAGTATCTACTGGCATTACTGCTCTTTTGTAAAGAACGGCTAAGATAACCATTGCAGTTTTTCTTCCAACTCCCGCAAGTGTTTGCAATTCATTTGGTTCGTCAGGAATTTCATCGTGATACACCTCATGCAAACGCTCTGCCATTTTCTTTAAGTTACGACTTTTTGAATTAGGATAGGAAATGCTTTTAATATATGAATATATTTCCTCTTGCGTTGCCTCTGCCATAGATTGCACTGTTGGAAATCTTTCAAACAAAGAGGGAGTTACTATATTAACTCGTTTATCGGTACATTGTGCAGAAAGAATTACCGCTACAAGTAATTGAAAAGGATTTTCATAATGCAGTTCTGTATCGGCATTAGGAAATAAACCTTGAAGTTTTTCTATCGTTAAGTTGTAGCGTTCTTGCTTTCTCATTTTTAAGTCTCTATTTTAATTTGAATTTTACAAAAACGGGATTATGATCTGAGTATTGATAAACATCTTGTTGGTAAGATAGAAAATCTATTCCTTGACTTGCAAGAATATAATCTATTCTAAATTTTGGCAACAAGTCATTGTATGTTCCCGAAAAGCCACTTGCTCGTTCCACAAAACTATCTTTTAGATTTTCTATCAGCATTTGATAGGTGTAAGAATATGGAGTAGCATTAAAATCCCCTACTAACAAATATTTTTCTTCTGTTTGATCTAACACAGACTTCAATTCCCTAACCTCTTTAGCTTGTTCTTTATTCGTTTCCAAAAGTTTAGAGAGAATACTCTTGCTTGTTTCTTCCGAAATTAGTTTTCTGTCTTTAATTTTATTTACCTCGTATTTTTCTTCTTCCGAAAGGCGATAAGAATCCAAATGAACATTATAAATTCTCAATGTTTGCTTTTCTACAAGCAAATCCACATAAGTTTTAGAGTAATAATACTTCGCCATAGGGAAAAGAGTACCCGAACGAGTGATTGGATACTTGGAGTAAATTACACTTCCACGCACATAATTTGAGGAATTTGTTGGTGCAAAGAAATGTTCATATCCTAATTTTTTTGTCATAACATAGTGGAATGAAGTCTCAGATTTTTTAACCGAAGAATACTCTTGCAAACACACCATATCGGGTGAAAGGCTCTTTATTATAGAAAGTATAGAGTCTTTATTGGCTATAGCTATCGTTTTATCACTTTCCGCATTGTATTGAAAACCTTTAACATTGAAAGTCATAACAGACAAACTCTTTGACTGCTCATTATCAGAAGCCTCAGAATTTAGACCAATAAAACGAGGTATAAAATTAACTCCTATTAAAACGACAGCCAACGGCACAAAAACATATTTCCATTTAAAGAAAAGCCAAAACAAACAAAACAAAACATTTACCACAAGCAATAAAGGATAAATGTAAGAAAACAAAGATAATTCTGCAATAAATTCTGGACTGACTCTCACACCAGCATAAACCCCTAAAAGCAAGAGTACAAAAACTAAATTGACAATATATAAAATCCTTTTAATCATATAATTTTATAATTTAAAATTCTGAGGTAGATACATCTATAATATCCATCTTCCATTCTTCATTTATCTTTGATAAATTCCAATTACACACAATTTTATTACCAAATTCATCAACGCATTCAACCTCTACAAACGCTGTATTGCCATTTAATTCAATATTTTCAACCTTTACTTTTTCGTAAATCACCAAATTTTTCCCTAACTCTTTAAAATAAGGAATTTTTTTATTCATTCTCGCCGACACAATAGTCTCTAAATTCTTGAAATCACGCTTATTCAAACATTTATAATAATTTTCAACCGTTTTTATAATCAATCCCTCTTCCCTATTGTCATTTGAGCAAGCCAAAACGAAGAATGAAGATAACAAAATTAGGAATAATTTCTTCATTTCAATATTTTTTGCAAAAATAACAAAAAAAGCAAAAAATAATCCTTTGCTTTAGAAAAATAAATCAAAGAAATAATTTTTTAATCCAAAGAATTATTTTCTTTAAACTTTGTTTTACTTTGATTTGTTAGTCAGATATAATTTTAAAAACAAAATATTATGAAAAAATCAATTGTAATTATGATGACAATGTTTATTAGTGTAAACATTAACGCTCAAACAGATTTAATAAAGAGCGTTATCGATGGAAGTTTCTTTAATTTCCCTCAAATAAGAGAAAGCGTTTGCGATATGCGTATGTTTTTCCCAACAAAAGGTGTAAGACCTGCCGAGTACAATCGCTATGAATTTAAAACAAAACACGATGATGCTATCGGCAATATTATGTTTGAAACACTAAACGGGGAACTTATCTCCTTTGATGAGTCGCTTGACTTAGCCAAAGCAGATGGTATTATAGTATTACACAAAGGCAAAATAGTATATGAACGATATTTTGCTTTTTTAGAGCCAGACGGAACTCACGCTGTTATGTCTGTTAGTAAAACTCTTACAGGCACATTAGGAGCTGTGCTTGTTGCAGAAGGAATTCTTGATGAAACTAAAATAGCTTCTTATTATGTTCCAGAATTAAAAGGTTCTGCTTTTGGTAATGCTACAATACGAGAATTATTAGATATGACTACTGCTTTGGATTATGATGAAAATTATAACAATCCTTCGTCTCGCATTTGGGAATTTTCGCAAGCAGGCACTCCTTACCCTAAACCTGAGAATTATAAAGGAGCAAAAAGTTACAGAGAGTTCTTACAAAGTGTCAAACAAAAGGGTGTGCATGGCAAAAAGTTTGCATACAGAACAGTAAACACAGATGCATTGGCTTGGGTGATTACAAGAGTTTGCGATAAGCCTTTGGCAGATTTGATTTCCGAATATTTCTGGCAACCAATCGGTGCTCACTTTGAAGCATACTATCAATTAGATGCCACAGGCACTGAATTTGCAGGCGGAGGCTTCAATGCAGCACTTAGAGATTTAGCCGCATTTGGAGAAATGATTAGAAACGACGGCTTTTTCAATGGAAAACAAATTCTTCCAAAAGGATTAGTTTATGATATCACCGAAAACTCGAACGCAAATAAATTTGACAAAGAAAGTTATCCTCTTTTGAAAGGCTGGGCGTATAGAAATATGTGGTGGGTAACTAAAAACTCAGACAAAGCCTTTTGTGCAAGAGGTGTACACGGTCAAACAATTTTCATAAATCCAAAAGCAGAAATGGTAATCGTTAGATTAGCATCTCACCCCGAAGCCTCAAACGGAGTAAATGATCCATTCTCTCTACCAGCCTATCAAGCGGTAGCAGATTACTTGAAAACAAAATAGTAAAACAAAAATAAGGAGTGCTTTACCACTCCTTATTTCTTTCTTGTTCCATCGTTCCTTGATCTATTTCTTGGAAATAATTACTACAATCCATATCTACGCTCATTGTAGGAGGACGATCAAAATCTCCTTTATAGAAATTGAGTTTTGGGTCTTTCTCGCAACGTTTCATAAACAAAGCATATACAGGCAAAGCCATAGATGCTCCTTGTCCTAAGGCGGTTGAGCGGAAGTGAATACTCCTTAATTCTCCTCCAACCCATACTGCTGTTGCTAATTTAGGGTTTAAGCCAATAAACCAACCGTCTGAATTATTGTCAGTAGTACCTGTCTTCCCTGCAATAGTGCTTGTGAGTCCGTATCTAAACCTTAATCTACCTCCTGTACCGCCATCAACAACTCCTTTCATAAGTTCAAGAACTAAATAAGAAGTTTCTTCATCTAAGGCAGAGTTACTCTTTGAGTTAAAGACCTCTAAAACCATTCCTTTATTGTCACAGATTTTTGTAATAAAGATTGGCTCCTTGTGAATCCCTTTATTAACAAATGTAGACATTGCTCCTGCCATTTCCATTACAGACAAATCTGATGTTCCTAAACAAATTGAAGGATAAGCTTCCATAGGAGTTGTAATTCCCATTTGTTTCACTAAATCAACTACTGCTTGTGGCGTTGTATAATCTTTGATTAGTGCTGCTGAAATAAAGTTTACTGAGTTTGCTAATGCCCATTTCAACGTTACATTCTCTCCTTCCCTATTTGAGTTTGAGTTTTTCGGAGTCCAATTGTCAAAATCTTCAAATGTAACAGGCGAATTTTCCATTTCATAACAAGGAGATAATTCACTATCTCGCATAGCCGCTGCATAAACAAAAGGTTTGAAAGTAGAACCAACTTGTCTTCTTCCAAGTTTTGCGTTATCAAACTTAAAATGTTTGTAATTTATTCCTCCAACATATACTTTTATATGTCCTGTTTGAGGTTCTATTGAAACCATTCCTGTATTCAAGAAATGTTTATAGTAACGTAAAGAATCCCAAGGAGACATCACCGTATCCTTATCGCCATTCCAAGTAAAAACTCTCATATTTGTCTTTTCCTTAAAATTGGCTTTGATTTCTTTTTCAGAGGCTCCTTCCGATTTTAAACAACTATATCTATCGGAATTTTTCATTGCTTGAACGTAATACTTGTCTATATCTTCTCGACTAATACCAGTGAACGGTGCATCTTTGTATCCCTTTGTGTGTTTAAAAAATTCTGCTTGCAAAGAAGTAAAATGTTCTTTTACTGCTTCCTCTGCATATTTTTGCATTTTGTAATTGATAGTTGTATAAATCTTTAAACCATCTTTATGAACGTCATAGTTTTCTCCATTAGCTTTATAGTGGGTTTTACACCACTCTTTCATATAATTTCTCAACATTTCACGGAAATAAGTCGCTATTCCCTCATCGTGAGACTGCGGATTGTAATTCAATTTGATTGGTTTTGCAGTTTTTTCCTTACATTCAGCCTCAGAAATGTAATTATACTTTTGCATTTGGCTTAAAACAACATTACGTCTTCTATTTGCATTTTCTGGATTTCTCACAGGACTATATGCTGTTGGTGCTTTTAATAGTCCAACCAAAACCGCTGCTTCTTCAACCTCTAATTCAGAAGGTTGTTTTGAAAAGAAAATTTGAGAAGCTGCTTTAATTCCAAAAGCATTACTACCATAATCCACTGTATTTAAATACATTGATAAGATTTCTTCTTTGGAATAATTTCTTTCAAGCTTAACTGCCACTACCCATTCTTTGAGTTTGGCAAATACTGTACCAAATGTTGATTTTTGTTCTCTTGGAAACAGATTTTTTGCTAACTGTTGAGTAAGCGTACTACCACCTCCAGAACTTTTATTACCTCCTAATACTGTTTTTGTTAAGACTCTAAGAAGCGAACGAAAGTCTATTCCAGAGTGTTCGTAAAATCTAGCATCTTCTGTCGCAACAAGAGCATTGATAAGATTAGGAGATATATCTTTGTATGTTACATTTGAACGATTTTGTATGCCAATATACCCCATTAACTCACCAGAATCTGAATACACTTCGGTTGCTAAATTTGCTTTTGGATTCTCTAATTGTTCAAAAGTAGGCATAAATCCCAATACCCCAAAGGATAATAACATGAAAAAGACAACTAACGCTACTAAAAAGCAGATATATGCCCCCCACATTACTGATATATACTTCTTAAACTTATTTGTTTTAGGTTTTTTCTTTGTTTGTTCCCCCATATCAAATAGTTATTTGTTTTTAATCTTGATATTCTAAATGCAATCCCACATCACAGATTCCTTTTAGAGTAGAATCTATTGTTGCTTGACGCAATTCAAATGTATATTTACCAATTTGATTAAATTTTACATTTTTTGCAATCCAAAAACGATTATCTTTTATTTTTGAATCACCTTTTCCTTTCCACGTTCCGTCAGGATAGGCAAGATAACATTCAATTGTGTCGGATTTTGTAACCTTTCCGTTTGGTAAAATTGTGTTTAGGTAAAAGTAAACATTACTATACGGATATTCTACGGTATTTCGTATATTGATTGCTAACTTATAGGCTTTCAATGTATCGGTTATTTCTACCTCATAATAGAGTTTATCCGTTGTTTTCCACACTTGACTATCCACTTCTTTATTTTCATCATATACAACATTGGAATTGCAAGCAAAAAACACAAATGCAACCAATAAAATATAGACTTTACTAATTATAGTTTTCATTAAAATTATTTTTTGAAGAAGATTTTTCGTTATCTAATTTTTCTGCAAATGTTTCTAAGTCTTTTACGACAATATTTCTTTTGTTTTTTTCGATAATAGACTTAACGGTTTCAGCAGACAAAGGAAATAATTCTGTACTACCTTGATATGAATACCAGAATAAACGTTTAAACACATCAACTTTGTGATAAACCGCAACACCTTTTTCCGTTTGAAGTTCAACTCCCAATTCTGGTATTTTATTTAAAGACTCTACATAAACATCATACTCATAATTCAAACAGCATTTAAGCTTTCCACATTGTCCTGCCAACTTTTGAGGATTTGGAAATAGTTGTTGAGTTTTTGCAACAACGGTTGAAACAGAGTTAAAAGTGTTTAACCAAGTGCTACAACAGAGTTCTCTTCCGCAAGTACCAATTCCTCCCAATCGACTTGCTTCTTGTCTTGCACCAATCTGCTTCATTTCAATCCTAACCTTAAATTCCTCTGCCAAAGACTTTATTAGCTGACGGAAATCCACTCTTTCATCTGCTGTATAATAAAAGATAGCTTTTGTACCATCGCCTTGAAATTCTACATCATTAACTTTCATTTTAAGATTATAGCGATTTGCATAATCCCT
Source organism: Bacteroidales bacterium UBA3388 (assembly GCA_002358855.1). Classification (GTDB taxonomy): domain Bacteria; phylum Bacteroidota; class Bacteroidia; order Bacteroidales; family P3; genus Onthomorpha. Next base: position 39,323 of record DEPQ01000006.1, on the reverse strand, counting down.
TGTTTTGAAAATCATACCATCTTCCTTTCTTACCGATTGCAACCATTTTTCTATATCAGCGGCTTTTGCTCTTCTGTAAAGTCTTTTAAAGTCTGAATTCAAATCAAGTTTCCTTTTCTTCATTTGAATCCTACATAACTCTCCTGAAAGAGTAACAATTCCTATGTCATGACCAGGATTTCCTTCTACTGCAACGACATCTCCTTCTGAAATTTCCAACCCCTCAGGCAAACGATAGAAATCTTTTCGTGAGTTTTTGAATCTAACTTCTACAACGTTACAAATATCTGTATTTGAAGGCGAATGAATGTGGCCCATCCAATTATGAACATTCATTTTAGAACAATTGTCCAATTCTTTTTTTGAAACAGGACGATAAGATATAGGTTCTTTGCTACAACCTCTTGAAACAAGATCACTAACTACAAATTTATCTTTTTCAATATCTGGTTCCTCATCAAAATATGGGTGAACAAATTGTTCTAACAACTTATCTCTTTGTTCTATCTCTTTGATTTCTTTTTTTTCTGACTCCATAATTTTAAAAATAATTTGATATATATTATTTATTTGGTGTATTCTTTATTAGTTTTCCTATATTGATTGCCAAAGTCAAAAATATCATTTTAGCATTGCCATTACGCATAATTTCAACCATAGACTTCTGTGTCAAATTGTAAATATTCAAAATATTTCTTGGTGTAATAAACCTTGAAAAGTTCGTTTTAAAATCTTTTTCCTCTTCCGTAAAATTACAAAGTTCTTGTTTATTCAACTCTTTTTGCTGAAAACATTCACGATATAGTTCTAATGAATAATTTAAGTACACTTTCAATTCTTCTCTTCCCATTTTACAAATTTTTTCTACCAATTTGTAAATTTCACTCAAAGAATTATTGTACGAAAAGGCTAATCTATTGAACTGAATGAATAACTTTCTATACTCTTGTTTTTCATCAGAGTTATAAGAGAGTGCTTTAATTAAATTACCCTCTGCAACCCTTACCATTTCTTCTACATTATCATAATTTTCTTGTGATAAATACTCTGATAAGTCTTCATCTAAAATTGGTGGAAGCTTGATTAGTTGAGTTCTTGAAAGAATTGTTGAAAGCAAAAGTTCACTACTTTCTGCAACTAAAAGAAATAACGTATTTTCGTATGGTTCTTCTAAAATTTTTAAAAGTTTGTTTGCTGCGTCTATTTGTAATTTATCTACACCCCAAACAATATTTATTTTATATTGCGATTCGTAAGTTTTAAGTGTAAGATTTTTTATTATTGTATTAGCATCTCTTACATTTATTGCACCTTGTTTGTTTTCTACACCAAGCTCTTGATACCACGATTCCAAGTCTATGTAAGCATTTTTAGAGAAAACATAATTTCTAAAAGTATCTAAGAAACTTGCACTTTCGTTATTTTTATCCACTGCTTTGGTTGTGGTATTTGGAAAAGTGAAAAACAAATCGGGGTGAGAAAGTTTTTCATATTTTAAGCAAGAAGGACATTTTCCACAAGAATCTGCTTTCAATCCATCTTTGTTTGAAGATGCAAAAACTTGCTTATCAGTACACGAAACAAATTGTGCGTAAGCCAAAGCAAGAGCAAATCCGCCATAACCAGCATTTCCTAAAAACAACTGAGCATGACTCACCCTATTATTCAAAACAACATCAATCAATGTGTTTATTAAATTTCTTTGTCCTACTATTTTCGCAAACTGCATGAAATAAAAACTATTTTTAATCTACAAAAATACGACAAATTCTAATAAAAATACACTTAAAACAAAAAAAAAGCGAGTTTTATCCTAAAATAAAACTCGCTTAAAACTTAAAAACTTATTTTTTAATACTCAAAAGAGAAATTTTCTGACATAAATTCATCGTCTGTTTCAGTCTTTTGAACTTTTTCTACGTTATTTGTTCTATTTGCAACTGACTTTTGCAAAGACGCAATCATAGCACCAAGCATTTTTGTCATTTCCATCAAAACTTCAGTCGAAGCATCGTTTTGTTCTTGTGAGAATATTCCTTTTTTATACGCAATTGCAGTATAAACTACACACTCTCTTATTGCAGCCTTAGCGTCTTTCAAAAATTGAATCAACTGAGTTCTATGACGAGATGAACCTTCTGCTATATTCAAAGACACTTTGCTTGCAGAATTTACCAAAGGTTTTAAAACCAAATCTGCGTCTAATCCATTTAATTGACAATTTTGATTTAGCAACCAATTAACATAATCCAAAGATTTATGATAAACTCTTAAATCTTCAAATCTAAAAAAGCTGTTTGAGTTGATTTGTTTTTCCATAACGATATTTGTATTAGTTAAATCTTCATTTTAATTATTTAATTCCTGCAAAATATTTCATAAATTGGACTCTTAGGAAAGCAGAACTTTCATTATTCTTTGCAACTGCAAGTTTTCCTCTGAAATCATCTAAACTTTCAAAATTATTCTTTTGCATCCATTCTTTCAAGAAAGCAATTGACTCTTCAATAAAGTCAGTTCCTTGTTCGTAAACTGCCGAAACGGTTTGAACAGTGTTTGCTCCCGCCAACAAAAGTTTTATAATATCTTGAGGTTTGTGTACACCACCACCAGCAGTTATAGGACAATTTACCACATTTGCAAGAATAGCAGTCCATCTTATTGTTCTATGTAAATTACCTGGTGAAGAAAACACATTAGCAGGCTCAATTGTCATTGTATCTATATTGATATCTTGTTTAAAGAACTGATTAAAAATGTTCAAATTTTCTATTCCCATCCACGAAAGCTTTTGTGCAAATCTCGCAAGTGAAGAAAAATAAGAACATATCTTAACTGACACAGGTATTTTAACAGTTTTCTTTACGTCTTTTATAATTGTTTCGTAGAATTTCTCTATTTTTTCTGTTGTCATATTAACATCCGATGGTAAAAGAAGGATATTTAACTCTATACCATCAGCTCCTGCTTGTTCTATACGACTTGTAAGATTTATCCATTGAGATGGAGAAACGCAATTAACGCTTGCTATAATTGGAATCGAAACTGCTTCTTTTGCAGACTTTATTAAACTAATATATTTTGCCAAAGATTGTTTCTCAGTGTGTGCAACAATATAATCATAAGTTTCATCAGCGTACTCAAACGTATGAGACATAGACGCATTGTTTGACATTTCTTGCAGAATCTGCTCTTCAAAAACAGATTTTAAGATTACTGCACCTGCTCCTGCCTTTTCAATTTTTTTTAAAGTTTCAACATTGGAAGTCAATCCACAACTACCAACTACAATTGGGCTTTTAATGTTCAAACCCATGAATTTAGTTTCTATATTCATAGTATTATTGTATTTAGATGAGCAAAAATAACAATAAATTCATAATCAGCAAACTTTTTTATAAAAAAAATGTCTTTTATTTCAACGATTATGCAGTTTTTTTGTTTAGTTAAATAATTTTATTTAAAGAATTATTCTAAAAAAGCGTTGTTTTTTATAATAAAAACGTATCTTTGCAGTCCGAAAATTAAAAACATAAGATAATGAATCAAGAAAACATCAAATCAAATCAAGGAAAAGAACAAGAAAATAGCAGTTTAAACGTAGGCGAAATAGTGTCTAATTCTGAGAAGTTTATCGAAAAAAACAAGAAAATAATCACTATCGTAATTGCTGCAATCGTTTTAGGAATTGCTGCTTACTTTTTGTATCAAAGTTTTGTAGTTGAACCTCGTGAAACAAAGGTTCAAGAAGAATTATTTGCGGCTCAAAAATATTTTGAGCAAGAAGATTTCAAAAAAGCACTTGAAGGAGATGGCAAAAATGCAGGTTTGATTTCTATAATAGAAGAATACGGTTCTACAAAAGGAGGTTCACTTGCTAATTATTACGCTGGTAACATCTATTTAAGACAAGGAGAGTTTCAAAAAGCAATTAATTATCTTTCTGCTTACAAAGGTGAAGATAAAATAATCGCTTTGCAAACTAAGGCTTTGATTGGAGATGCTTACGTAGAGTTAGGTCAATTAGATAAAGCGATTAGCAAATACAAAGAAGCGGCTAAATCTGAAAATGTAATGACTACGCCTTTTGTTCTTTTGAAATTAGGACAAGTTTACGAAATACAAAAGAATTATAACGAAGCATTGAATTGTTACAAAAGAATAAAAACAGAATTTCCTGCTTCACAAGAATACAGAGACATTGAAAAATATATCTCACGCTTAGAAAACTTAAAATAAATCAAAGAAACAATAAAATAAATGAGTGAATTATTTTTTTAATTCACTCATTTATTTTTGTAACTCTTGCAATTGTCAATCCACCTCTGCCTCCTACTACAAATTTACAAAGAGGTTGGTCTTTATGCAAGTAATTCAGCAAAATCAATGGTTGATTTAGGTGAAAATGTGTGCATTTAAACGTATCGCCTTTGCATAATTTAGAATTTTGAGAGTCAATTACCTCAAATAAACTTTCTCCTAAATATCGCAAATGACATATTCTATTAGGATTCCACTGAATCTCCACAATATCTTTCACTTTTAAATCTTCGGAAACCAAAGTTTGAGAGAATAATCGTTGAGAAGAATAAGCTTCTTCACTACTACAATACTCTATTTCAAAGGTTTTAAAATCGGGATAACCAACAAATCTACTCAAAACATCAAGAGTTTTTTCACGAATTGAAGAATAACCACCTATATAGCCCCAAATTCTTTTTAAAGTTGAAAGGCTCAATGTTTCATTCAAACGATCTTCAATCGCAATGAATAAATCCAAAAAATCTCCTGCTGTTTCCATTTTCTTATCCATTGACTTCTCAATAAGATTCCTAAGCAATAATACATTTTGTTCTCTATCCATTTTGCTTTTGCTTTAATTCAACGATTTAGGATTAAGTTTAGAAAATTCTTTATGCGTTTTGTAGACTTCAAGACTTTCTTTCGGCACCAAAAACACAAACTTTTCGCTTCCGCTGTTAAGGAAGAAATTTTGTCCTGCAAGAGGCGGAGTTTTTGCTCTTATTATCAAAGTATCCAAATCTGTCAAATCTGCAAGCGATTTTTCACCCAATACCTCTATTTTAGAACCTATATCTATCTTCTTAATATTAGAATAATTGAAAGCATAACTTCTTATTTCCTTTACGCTCTTTGGCAAAACCACACTATCGATTTTCGCATCGAAAAAGGCACTCCAACCAACTATTTCCAAGTCTTTCGGAAACGAAATCTTACCCGAAATATTTGCATGAGCGAAAAATGCCTCCGGAATTTCATTCAAACTCTCTGGAAACACTATTTCTTTAATATCATGTGCAGAACGCAAAAGGCTAAACGTCAAATTCTTCACACTCTGCTCACAAATAATCGTTTGAAGGTTTGCACAATTAAAGAAAAAGTTATTTTCAAGCGTGGAATCTATCGGTTCAAGTTTCTCACTCTTTATTACCAAACATGAAATATTAGTTCCACAAAAAGCATCGTTACCAATCTCTTTCAAACTCTTTGGAAGCACAAGCGTATCGCTTAAAGCAGGACAAGAAGAAAAAGCCCACGCTCCCACATGCTCCAAATTATCGGGTAAAGTCAAGCGAGTAATCTTGTTATTATGGAAAAATGCACGAGCCTCTATGCGTTTAACAGGAAATTTCCTTAAACGATACGACACATACTCCGGAATAACCAAATCCCCCTCCACTTTCTGACTTGCAAGTACCACTGCCTTTGAATCAATGATTTGCATTTTCAATTTTTGTCCCGAATCGATAGTCGTTTCAAAAGGTTTAGAATAAAAATGCTGATAATTATGAACGCCAAAAACACAAATAATCACAGCAATCAAAGCAATCGCAATTGGAATGAGTCGTTTCTTAACCGAAAACATTGCATTGAAAACATAATCTGCATTAGGATAACGTTTTTTTCTTTTTTCGTTACAACATTTCTTTGCTATTCTACGATAAGACTTTGGAAAAATCTTTTGCAATACCTTTCCGAAGCTGTAAATATCACTTCTGCAATCGAGTTTTTCGCCATTTAATTGTTCGGGAGAAGCATATTGACGCGTGAAAGCAGGCTCTTTGAAAACGGCATAATAGTCTGTGTCTGCCAAACCAAAGTCTATAATCCTTACATTACTGCCATTGTTTGTTATAAGAATGTTTGAGGGTTTTAAGTCTCTGTGAACCAACTGCAATTCGTGATAATAATCCATTGCACTAAGCAATTGCTTGACAATTTTCTTTCGTTGAGAGAACGAAGGCTTTGTTTCCAAAAACTTATCCAACGCTACCCCATCAACAAACTCCATTATAATACACAAACCCAAGTCTTCAACCTCCTCCAAACCATAACAACGAACAATATTTGAGTGATTAAGCGACACCAAAATATCAAACTCCTTTATAACTAAACCTCTGTACAATTCATTGTCTTTGTATTTTTCTTTCAAACCTTTAAGCACAAAATATTTTCCGTACCTAACTGCTTTAAACAAGCGATTGTACCCCTCAGAAGGCAATTCCGAATCAATCACGAAATGATTAGAAAACACGAAATCATCTTCAAAATCCCCAATTCTTCCAGAAGTTTCAGTCATTTTGTCGTTTTTTTTGCAAAAATAAGCATTTGCAAAATTAAAATTGCAAAAAGCGTGCGATATTTTCAAACAAGAAAACTATCGCACGCTTTTTTATTTTTTTATTTCTTTACTTTAATTTCTTAAAGTTTTATTTTATTAAACCTCTGTTGCGAAGTAGTGCATTTAAGTCTGGTTCTGCTCCACGGAAGTCTTTATATAGTTGCATTGCATCTTTGGTGCTACCGCTGCTTAAAAGGGTTTTGAATTTTGCAGCAGTTGCTGGGTCAAATATATTACCTGTTTCTTTGAACGCTTCAAAGGCATCTGCATCTAATGTTTCACTCCAAGTATATGAATAATAACCTGCGCTGTATCCTCCATCACCAAAGCAGTGTGAGAAGTAAGTTGAACGATATCTTGGAGGGATTTGAGATAGCATTCCTATTTTTGCCATTGCTGATTTTTCAACTTCTTGTGTGTTTACTTTTTCTCCTGCTTTTACAGAATGGAAACACATATCTAAATAAGAGGCTGCCAATATTTCGCTAAACATAAATCCTTGGTTAAAGTTGCCTGCTGCTTCCATCTTAGCAACTATTTCTTGTGGAATCACTTCTCCTTTTTCGTTCTTAGCGTACATTTGTAATACTTCTGGTTGTAAACACCAGTGTTCTAAGATTTGTGATGGTAATTCAACGAAATCTCTTGCTACGTTTGTTCCTGAAACTGATGGATATGTGCAATTAGATAATAATTGATGGATTGCGTGTCCCATTTCGTGGAATACTGTCAATGCTTCGTCTGCTGTAAGTGTTGTTACGCCGTTTGGAGATTTTGCATAGTTGAAACATACTGTTATTATCGGAGTTATGTTCTTTCCATCTTTGCGTGATTGTCCTCTGTATTCGTTACACCATGCTCCTGCTCCTTTTGATGGTCTTGTGTATGGGTCCCAATAAAGTATTCCTACGTGTTCACCTTTTTCGTTCTTTGCTTCAAATGCTAAAACGTCTTCTGCGTAAACTGAAACGTCTTTTCTTTCTTCAAAACTAATACCATAAAGTTTTGTAAGAACGTCAAAGCAACCTTGTCTTACGTTATTGATTTCAAAGTAAGGGCGTGTAGATTCTGCATCAAAGTTATATTTTTGTTGACGAACTTTTTCTGCATAGTAATACATATCCCAAGCTTCCAAAGTTGCACCTGGAACATCTTTTGATAACAATGCTTGAAATTCTTTTGCTTCTTCTTTTGCTACTTTAACAGAATAGGTTAGTAAGTTTTCTAATAAATCAAATACAGCCTTAGGTTCTTTCGCCATTCTTTCTTCTAATTGATAGTGAGCGAATGTTTCATATCCTAAAAGTTGTGCTTTCTTTGCACGAAGTTCTGCCATTTGTGCAACTAATGAATTATTGTCTGTTTCGCCTCCGTTGTTGCAACGATTAACTCTTGCGTTGAAGATTTCTTTTCTTAAATCTCTGTTGTCAGCGTATGTAACGAAAGGAATGAATGAAGGATTGTCAAGAGTAAATATCCATTTTCCTTCTTTACCTTCTTGTTTTGCTAATGCTGCTGCTTTTTCTATTTCTCCTTGTGGCAAACCTTTCAAATTTTCTTGGTTATCAATAACTAATTGATAAGATTTTGTTTCTTTTAAAAGGTTAGCATCAAATTTTGCTTCTACTTTTGTAAGTTCTGCATTAACTTCTCTTAATTCTGCTTGTTTTTCTGCATCAAGCAATGCACCTGAACGTACAAATTGTTTGTAAGTTTTTTCCAATAATGCTAATTGTTCGCCTGTGTATTTTTGAGAATCTTTTGCGTCATAGACTGCCTTGATTTTCTCAAATAGTTTTGCGTTCATAGAAACGTTATCAGAATGTGTTGCCATCATTGGTCCAATTTGTTCATTTACCTTTTGCAATTCTTCTGATGTGTTTGCTGCCATCATATTGTAGAAAACTCCTGCAACTTTTGTAAGAGTTTGTCCGCTGTAATCCAATGCTGCTATTGTATTGTCAAAGGTTGGTGCTTCGGCATTGTCAATTATTGCTTGGATTTCTTTGTCATGTTCTGCCATCGCTGCTTCAAATGCTGGCAAATAGTGTTCTACCTTTATTTTTTCAAAAGGTGCTGTTTCAAACGGGGTATCCCATGTTTGTAACAAAGGATTGTCTGAGCCTTGTTTTTGAGAACAAGATGCCAAAACAAGTCCTGATACTAAAATTGTCATAAGTGTTTTTCTCATACTTTTTTTGTGTTAATTATTGTTTTATTATTCTACTGTTTTCTTAAACTTAAATTTTGGTTCTTCGTGATTTAGTAATCGTTTTATGTTTTTACGATGAGTCCATAGTATGAATATCGCAACTAATATTGCAAATCCCAATTCTATGAAGTTGATTTTTTCATCTATAACCACACATCTTATGCAGTAAAATATAGGAAATGATACTGCTGCACTCATTGAAGAAAGCGAAACGTAGTGTGTGATGATGAAAACAACAATAAAAACTGCTAAAACAAGAGGTATGATTTTTACAAATAAGCCTATTACTATTCCGAGCATAGTTGCAACGCCTTTTCCTCCTTTAAAATTTGCAAATATTGGCAATGCGTGACCTATTACACAAAATATTCCTATCAATAGTTGATATAAAATCATATAATCGCTATTTACTATCTCCATTCCAAAGTATCGTGATAGGTAAATTGCTAACCAACCTTTGAAAGCATCAATACAAAGAACAAAAATACCCGGAAGCAATCCTAAAACCCTTATTGTATTGGTTGCTCCTGCATTTTTACTTCCTTTTTCTCTTACATCTATGCCGTAAAAGGACTTACCTATCCAAACGGCAGAGGGTATTGAACCTAATAAATAAGCGACTACTAATCCTATTACTAAGGCTAATATTACGGGTATTGTGATTGTGATTGTGATTGTCATTTTTTTATTCCTCCTCTTGTGTTTCTATTTCAACATCTTCTTCTTCCTGTCCTAATTCAATGGTTCTTATAAAGTTTCTTTTTTGTGCAGGTGTTGCCACTCTATACACATAAATCTTTCCGCTATCTGTTTTAAATTCTCTATCTTCTCTTGGAGTTGCGTTAATCGTTGAATTGATTGACTCGTTAGAAGAAAGAATATCCATAGCAGAACCATTATATTCAAAATAATACCAATGATCTGGATTTGCTTCTACATAAATTCTTATTGTTGGACTCAACGCACCTTTTAATATTTGAATGCGAGTCTTTATTGTTCTATTAACTTGATACTTTCCAACAGTTGCTAATTCAAAGTTTCCTTTACCTATGTATGAGCGAAGAACAGGGTCCCATTCCAAACGAATATCCGAGAAGAATAAAGTATTTTTCATTTGTTTTGGAACTTCTTTCCACTCGCCTGTTACTAACAAATCTGCAAACCATTCATCACCTTCTTCTTTTCCAAGCAAGTAATGTAGATATTTTTTATACCCTGAGTTTTCAAATTCAATTTGAGAGAGATTTAAGTCTTCATACAACTCCACTCCTATCATATCTATTATTTGCTGTGAAATAGGAAAATCTAAGGCAAGTGCCATTTTGATTTGCGCTTCACCCTCTCCGTTTACCTTTACAGTACCATAATTCTTTGTCTTCATCAATTCCGATGGCAGAAAACCTAATTTGATTTCCCCTTCGCCCTCTGATTTACACGAAGTTTTATCAAACGACAGATAAGGAGCATCTACGTTTGAAAAGTCTTGAACTTTGTCAAGCGATGCTAAGAGATATTTATTTAATTCTTTGCTATAAGTCAAATATCCTTTGGATTTTAACATTACATTATCTCCCTCTGTATCGTAAGTCAAGAATGCTGTCTTTGGTTCAAAGTTATCAGGATTGAAAAGAATAGAAGTTGTTACTCTTCTACCCTCTACATCTACAGGTGCTTCAGAAATTGGAATATAAATACTCTTTGGGTCTAATTTTGCAGAGAATTTTATCCACGCAACATCATCTGCATAACAATTTGTAGAGAGTTGCACTCCTCCATCAAATAAATAATTTGTGTCTGTTGCATTTAGAGTTACATTTCCATAGAAATCAAAGGCAGAACTTAAATTCAATACCTCATCTTTACTGATATCTCCTTTTCCAATTGTACTTCCACTTAGTGGATTTATTTCTTTTAAGAATATTGCGTGCTTTTTATTATCTTCATCAATGTAATCAACATATCCATTTGCTGAATAAAGTTTTGCAGACTCTATAAAAATTCTCGCATCGTAGATTTCGTGTAATTTATTTTGTGTATTCGCTAAGATTTTAACATCATCTAAAGTGTCCATTTGAGCACCCGGATAAATTGTAAGACTACCATCTGATGGTCTAACAGCGATATCGGCACATTTCACAACATAAACATCTTCGGTAAAGAGTTTATTTTTATTCAAATCCAACAATGCTCGTGGAGAATTAAAAGAAAATCCTCCTTGATTAGGGTGTTGAGAAATAAACTTAGCACCAGGGTGAGGTAAATCCACTGCTTCTTTGAGCGGTTTGCTTGCAAAATCTCCTAATTTTGGTGATTGTGTATCGGTTAATCCTAAGAGTTTGGATTGCATTCCCCATTCAAATTGGTCTATATAACAAACATATTGCAAAAATGGCAATTCATTTTTCTTAACTCCTTCATTAGATTTAAAATACCCTTTTTGCTCAACATAATCCACTGTTGATTTTACATTTTCTGACTCAAAGGCAATAGAATTTCCGTCTAAGGCCTTTATAACTACCTTAGATGTATCTGCAATGTAAGACTTTTGTCCAAAACGTGTGTAATCTGATGAAACAATCAATTCTTCGCTTTGAGTACTTCCTTTTCCTGTCAATCCTTTTGGAGAAACTATTAGCGAACCAGAGTGATTTGCAGCAGAATCATACATAAAGAATGGTTCTTTCTTTTGTTCTACTAACATATAATCCTCTTTCGGATACCAATGTTGCTTTGCTACGGTTGTAGTTGCATCAGCAAATGCTACGCTTGCACCAACTGCTCCTTTTGAGAAAGTGTTAAACTTTTGTGTTTCGCAGAACATGGAATCTGGATGAAGTATAAATTTCTTTGAATGAGTCCTTGATGCAAGATAATCCAAGTATCCTGTTGCCAAAAGACCATTTGCACTCAAATCTATTGACTTATAAATTTGTCCTTTACCGCCATAGATTGCCATTCCTGCATTTGGAGTTTCTATTTTAAAACCTAAGGAATAATCTTTCATCACTTGTAGCGGTTGATCAATATCTTGGAAAATTCCTGCAGACTTCAACACTCCTGAAAAGAAAATACTATCTGTTTTAATTTTATATAAATTCTTTATTTCAAAAGGTTCTACCTTGTAATAGAAGTTTTCTTTCTTGTAAACGCCGTTCTGAATATTTTTATAATCATAATAAACGTACGAATCTTTCATTGAAGAAAGTTTTGGATAGTCCGACATTTTTCTTCTACTACTTTTGTTATTTGGAGCATCAATTAACAACTTACATTCAAGGTTTTGAATTGGAGTTTGAATCATTACGTACTTTGTTGTATCCTCAAACAAATGCACAAAAAAGTTTAGACTATCTACCTTAGGCAAATCAAGAGAGAAATTCTCATAAGAGAACTTACAATTCATTCCACTAAGTGTAAACAACCCTGCCATAATATCGCCATCAAACTCAAAACTTCTATTTTTCTTCATTCTGATTGCTCCATTCTTTGGACGGATTACAACATTGTGTGTATCGCTTAGAGTAAAGGTTTTTATACCATTCATTTGCAAATCCATATCAGAGGTATTCAATACAATATTTGCCTCTCCCTTTGTTGCAGAAACAAAACGCAATGCATCATAGTCAATTTTCTTTGTTTTCGATAGAATGTAATCGTATAATTTTTGTTTTACAATAGCGGTTTCTCTGTAACTTTCATAAATAATAAATCCGTTTAATGCTAAGGTCATCAGCATCATTTTTGCTTGCATTTGGTCTAAGTTTATAAACTTTGCAAATTCCTTTACTATAAACTCATCTTTATTATAAGCGTCTGTAAATTGCTTAACTCTATAAAGAGGATTGATAGACTCTATTCCTTGAAGTTCTCTCCACTTATCCTCAGAGAAATAGTTATTACTTTCAATCACCGCAAATGCCTCACGTTTTGGTCCTCTTATTGCACTAAACTCTATTTTCATTTCATCTAAATGAGCATAGACAGCTTCGGTGTAAATATCTACGCAATGATAACTATCAACCCATGGACTTGCTGAAATACCCTCTTTGTAATCACTAAAAAACAATTGTCGGGTTGATTTATTAAAATTCATTTTTGTACTCGGGTGATATATTGAATCTTGATTTGTGTAAATTGTAACTTTACAATCTTTTGTGATTATACCATCGCGACTAAAAGGATGCTCAATTGCTGAGGCTCTAACGTAAATTTTACCATTTTTATAGAAACGAAGTTCGGCAGGAGTTACCACATCGCCTGTTCCAAGTATTGTCCCTCCTTGTTGAGTAAAGCCTCCAACATAATCAACGTCAGGATAAAGATTTTTTATTATTTCTTCCTTTTGATAAGAAATAAACTTAGGATACATTCGCTTTGTTTTCTTATCGCTACATCTGTCTTCAAAACTACCTTTTAGTTTATGAGAAAAATATTCCTTATTTGTAAACTCAACGCTATCGGCATATAAAACAGCACGATTAAGACTTGCTGAATAAATGCTTAGTTCCACAAACACATCATCTTGAGGTAGTCCTAATTTAGCCCAATTTACTATTCCGCCTTCACCTTCCCAATAACTATCTTTTAAATAAAATTGACCAAGTGTAGAATATATTGTATTGGAGTCTTGAATTGAACGATAAGTTAAGTCAATTTCGCTAATGAAATCGGCATACACTCCTTTTTCTTTGTCGTATCTAAAAACATAATCGCCACTTTCTCCAATATACCAAGCAACATTTTTTGTTTTATAAAGATACCCCTCACTAAGTAGGCTTAATGTATTTTCAACTATTTGATTAAATATTTTAACATTATGATTCGCTATACAATTCTGCATAGACTTCAACCATTGAGTATAACTCTCAGGGCTTTGTGAAGAGGATTGAAAAGCAATTTGAACTTTAATAAAATCAGAAAAACCATTCCTTATTCTAATATTTTTCTTGAACATTGTTTGAGAAAGTTTCGCAATGTCATTTCTGTGTTGCATGCTAAAATTTGTCCAAGATTGTTCATAGTTTTCTAAAAGTTCTTCAAACTCTTTTTTCTGTTCACCTTTTAGATTAACATCTGTCTCTAACATTTCTTTAATATCATTGATGTAGGTTTCAGGTTTTCCTGAAAATCCTTTAAATCGCTGAGCATTTAGAGTGTTTAATCCAAATAAAAGAAAAATAAAAAATAAGGAACAAGTCAATAATTTCTTCATTCTACTGATTTATTTTTGTGTTTTAACAAGTCGCATTGCTGCCCAATTATCTTTTGTTTCTACATCGGTCAATTCCAAACCAAATTCTTTGCATTCTGCTTCCAAAATTGCAACATCTTGTGTGTAAAAGCCACTTAAAAACAATACCCCACCCTCTTGAATGGAGTTAGAGTAGGTTTGCATATCTGCAAGAAGGATATTGCGATTTATATTTGCAAAGAAAATATCAAACTTTTCATTTTCCGAAAGCAAACTCGCATCTCCTAAAAGCACATCTACTGAAACAGAATTTTTCTTTGCGTTTTCCTTTGCGTTTTCTGCTGCCCAAATATCAATATCTATTGCTTTTGCATAAGAAGCACCCATTTTCATAGAAAGAATTGCGAAAACACCTGTTCCGCAACCCATATCCATAATTCTTTTGCCTGCAATATTTTCTTTTGATATGAAATCAATAATCAAAGACGTTGTTTGATGATGTGCTGTGCCGAAAGACATCTTCGGTTCTATGATAATATCATATTTTACTCCCTCTTGCTCGGGATTAAACGGCGGACGAACAACACAAAACTCTCCAAACCTAACAGAAGGATAGTCTTTTTCCCATTCAGCGTTCCAATCCTTTTGTTCAATCTTTTCTTCCAAGTAGGAAATCTCCAAATTATCAACAAAACCTAAACTTTCCTCTGCAACTTCCTTTACTTTCTCAAAAGAATACTTCTCCTCTGAACAATATGCCTCAAATCCGCTTTCGGTATCTACGAAACTATCAAAACCGATTGCTATAAGCGAGTCTTTAAACACATCTGCAATCCAATAACTTTCCTCTTTCCACTCTTGATTGTGCGAAAGAGAAACATTTAACTTTATATAATACATATTAAAAACTGCGTGCAATTTCAATAAAGTCTGCACTCTTCAACGCAGCACCTCCTATAAGTCCGCCATCTACATCTTGCTGAGCGAATAACTCTCTTGCATTTTTCGGATTGCAACTTCCACCGTAAAGAATTGAGATTTCTTGTGCTACATCGTCAGAATACTTTTCAGCAATCAAACCTCTGATAAACGCATGTACCTCTTGTGCTTGTTCTTTCGTTGCAGTTTTTCCTGTTCCTATTGCCCAAACAGGTTCGTATGCGATAACAACTTTTTGAATATCTTCTTCTGTTAAATGAAACAATCCTTCAACAACTTGTGAACGTATTATATCAAAATGTTTTCCTGCTTCTCTGTCTTCTAACAATTCTCCAACACACACGATTGGTGTAATAGAGACTTCAAGCAATTTATTTACTTTTTCAGCAACGTCTTGATTGGTTTCAAAGAAATATTTTCTTCTTTCGCTGTGTCCTACTATGCAATAATCCATATTCATAGATGCTAACATCTTTGCAGAAACTTCGCCTGTGTATGCTCCGTCATCAAATTTCGATACATTTTGTGCTCCAACAAAAAACTCTACATCCTCTGCTGCATCTCCTACAAGTTCAAGATAAGGAAATGGAGGACAAACCACTACATCTACATCTGTTGTATCAAATTCTCTTAACGCTTCTGCTATATCTGTTATCAATTCATCTGCATCGGAAAACGTTTTATTTGATTTCCAATTGCCTGCTACTATATTTCTTCTCATATTCTATTTATTTTTTCTATTAACGTTTGCAAAGGTAAAAATATTCCTATGAAAAAAATAAATTTTTCATAGAAATATTAAAATAAATCAAAGAAATATTTTTCTAAAACTAAGACTTAGGAGATTGTTACTATGATTTAATTTTAGATATTTTTAATAACATTTACCTTTTGTGCTAAATTGATTTTTTCACCTTTTACAACAATTGTATATATCCCATTTTCACAATCATCGCAATTCATATTCAAAACATTCGTTCCTTCATAGACTTCCATATTTCTTAAAAAAACAATATTTCCGTCAGCATTGTATAAAGTTACAACAGCGAGGTCTGATTCCAATGCTTCAAAACTTATTTGCCATTTTCCGTTTGTAGGATTTGGAATAACTTTCAAAACTTCTTTTTCTTCAGAAAACACAACTTCATCTCCTAAGGGAACATAACCTTGCGGTACAACTATCGAATCTTCCAAAGATTCGCTCTCATCAATCATTCGAGGAATATCTCCTATACAAAGTTTTATACAAGTCTCACAAGTGTCTCCATCATTTATTATGCTATGACAAAAACCTTCACTATGATTTTGATTAAACGTAGTTGTAAATGTAGGTTGTGTAGATAAGATTTGAGTGCCATATCTCCAAGAATGCTGACCTCCTTGTTCATAAGCAGAAAAAGTAATCGTGTTAGGATGATCAGAATTTTCCATAGTCATAGAGAACCTTGCTTCACAATAATCATACGTTACCTCTAATTCTGGCCACAAAGTAGAGTCTGAGCAATCGCTCGATGAAAAAACTAAATTTCTATAATGTGCTTCGTTTTGCAATTTCAACAAAAAACCATAATTATTACCCGATACCATACTTTGCACCATAGCAACAAGATTTGAATTACTTACACTGCAATTCCAATTATACTCGGAAGTAGATTGAGGTAAAGTAAATTGATTCACTGTCGTTGTTGTAGGTTGAGTATTCCAAGTAACAGTATTTTCATCCCAAGGATAAATTACTTGTTGCACAACAACAGTATTTGCATAAAAGCCAGAGGGAGCGCCAGGATAAGAAGTATTTCTATCCGCATTTGTTCCATAAAGACGCAATGTAGCACTCAATATTGTAGCATTTTGAGGAATTGAATCCAAACCTGTAAAACACAAAAGAGAACGCACAGTTCCGCCATTACATCCAATAGCAGTCCATGTCCAATCTTTCATCCACAAGACAGTATCATTAGCATAATTCATATTAGCAGGAGTTTCGCTACCTCCTGTAGCTATGCAATCGCTATCAAATTTCATTATTGCCGCATCTTTTCCTATCACAGCATTAGGTTTCAATATTACGGTTGTTTGAGCATAAGAGATTGCACAACCGAACAAAGCAATCAATAAAAACATACCTTTTTTCATAGTCATTAAATTTATTATTATTTACTACTTATTACTATCCAATTAAAATAAATCAAAGAAATATTTTTCTAAAACTAAGACTTAATCAAGCAATCCTAAGATATCACGAATTTTATCAATAAATCTACAACCAAAAACTTTGTAGGCAAGACCTGCAACTTTAATTTTAAAAGACAAATCTTTATCTTGCAAAGGTGAGTCTTTCCAAGGTGAAATAGATTTATAATAAAGATAAAATTCTTTGAAGGGGTGAGTACATTTTTTGCACCAAGGACGATTGTAAAAACCTGCAATATAATGCACAATTACAGGATTCTCACACGAATCTATTAAATCCTCCTTCTCATAGTGTAATTGTTCAAAAAGATAATCATAATCATACAACCCAAAATAAAGATTTCCTGAAATAAGATTATACCTTAAACTAAGGTATTTAACATTTTGACCACATATTTTATTCAAAACTCCTTCCGAAAGTACAGGTGGATTTCCGCCAAAGGCGTTCACTTGCTCTATCACTTTGGAAATCAAATTATTTTCTCTGCAATAATCCACATTTACCAAGACAACACCATCATTAAAAAATGGTGTGGAGCGTGGAATACCTAATGCTTTCTTTCCTTTGGTATAAGTAGTTTCCACAACACCCATATATTTTTCAGAAAGGTCGGTTTCCCAAAGTGGTTTTAAATTTCCTACGACAACAACATCACTATCCAAATACAAAACCTTATCCAACCCCTCTATTCTCGAAAAAAACACTTTCGCATAAATAGTTTCCAAATGTCTCCCGCAAGAACATTGTGGTAAATCAAATGCTATATCGTCAAAATTAACAACCACCAATTCTCTTTTATAAGATTTGCAAAGAGAATCTAACTTTTCTATATTTTCATTACTAATCCCCTTTGAAATAAGATAAACCTTAATTTCTTTTTCTTCCTTATTGTTTTCAAAAACAGAGATTAAAGAAATTCCTGTTTGCTCTATATATGCGTTATCACAAGAATATGCTATATTCATAAACTATCATTTTTTATACCCTTTTTAACATAATAGGACGTCAATAAATAATAAATCACAAACAATGTAAAATTAGACAATAACAAAGAATAGGCAACACCAATGTAACCAAACCTTGAGGCTGTCAAACTAAACAACAAATAACTCAAACTATTGATAACAATAGAGGTTAAAATAGTGAGATAATTCTTTTCAAAATATGTAAAATAGTTAAAGAAAAACAAATTAAGCGAAGCAAAAATTTGAGAAAGTAATAAAGGAGGCAGAATCTGCATTATAAGAAAATAATTTTCCGGAAAAACACCCCATTGAAGTAAGAAAAACGCTCCGATATATATTAAAACAGAAAGCAAAAGCAAAAGGATAAAAATCCTAAGTCCGTTTCTATCGGTTTTTTTCTTTAAAAGAATTAAGTTTTTCTCTTGTAAAAAACTTGGCAACCAAATAAAATTAAATGATTGATAAACAATAACAGGAATTGTTGCTAAAAGCGATGCCAAATTATAGACTCCCACAATTGCTGCTCCACAATAAATCATCACAAAGTGCTTGTCTCCAAAATTTGTTATTGCATTCAACAAAGCAACAAAAGAAAGAGGAAGTCCAATCTTCAAACCCTTACGCAAATAATATGAAGAAAATTTTAAGGAAAAGTTTTTGCAAAGGAAAATAGCGAAAACCCCACAAAGAATAAGTTCTACAAGATAAGTAATTGCCAAACGCAAAAGAGCAGCATCTGCATTCGCAGCAGTATAAAGAAGAATAATTGCTAAACCATTTGCAAAAAAGAAACGAATTAAATTAAACGCTTGAATATTCTTTATTTTCTCTGCTGCAACGAAGTAATAAGTCAAAAGATTTGAAAGAACCATCGACGCCATCGCCACCAAAAGATAAGGACGATAAGTATCGTAGGAGAAATTCTTCATTTCCTCGTTACGATTGATTAAACCAAAGAAATATTCGTCTATTCCTGTTAAAGAAATCAAAGAAAAAATCAAGACAAGTCCTACAATAAGCGTTAAAGACAAAGTAAACAACATACTTCCTTGTGCTTGCTTATCATCTTTCGTATCGGCATAAAGTTTAGGCACAGAGGCGTGAAAACCAAAAGTAAAAACCAAACTCATTGCCATTGCAAAACTATACAAATACCCATAAACGCCAAACTCTTCACGAGTCATAAGATGAAGAAAAACAGGTATTAGCAAGAAATTAGCACCTCTTACCAACACATCGGTAGAAAAAAGCGAAAGAAAACGTCTAAATGCTACTTTATTTCTATATGTTTCAATACTTTTTTTCCAAAATGATTGTTTATTTTCTCGCATAAAGACGTTCTTATCATTAGTAATTCACTTTTAAGTGCAGGAGCATTCACATAAACAAAGAGAACCTTATCATAAACATAGATTTTCTTAGTTAATTTCTTAATTAAATCTCCTGTAAGTTCTTCCCAAACCTTTATTATCTCCTCTTGATTAAAATCAGTTGGTACTCCAAGTGATTCTAAAAAGCGTTCCATTACATTTATAATAGGTTGCTCACTTGCTTCGCTTAAACCTCTTGGTTTTATGTAATAATCCTTGTTCATAATTTAAAGATTTTAGTCTTATCTTTCAACTCTTCGCCTATCATTTTCTCAACTCTTTCAAGATGAGTGTCGGTAATAAAAACTTGTCCAAATCTACTTTCTTCCAATAATGCTAAAATCCTACTAACTCTTTCAAAGTCAAATTTATCAAAAATATCATCTAATAATAATATTGGTTTGACACCCATATTTTTTGAAAGGAAATCAAACTGTGCAAGTTTCAATGCTAAGATAAAAGTCTTTTGTTGTCCTTGAGAGGCATGAGTTTTAATAGGCATTTGTTTAAGAGAAAAAATCAAATCATCTTTATGCACCCCTACAGTAGTATATCCCACAATTTTATCTTTCTCTCTATTTTCTTTCAACAAAGAAAGCAAATCTCCCTCAAAGGTTTGATACTCCAAACTAACCTCTTCTTTGTTTTGAGAAATGAATTGATAAAAATTATTCATAGGTTCAAGAAATTTCTCAAAGAAATTTTTTCTTTTTTCTTGAATAAATTTCCCGTAAACAGCGATTTGTTCTTCCCAAATCAAGAGATTAACTTCATCAACGCTGTGATAGATTTGAAAAGATTTTAACAATTTATTTCTTTGCTCAATTGCTTTGTTGTAACGAATAAGATTTTGAAGATAAAGACTATCTTGTTGCGATATTATTTGATCTACAAACTTTCTTCTCACATCGCTACCCCCTGTAATCAAGATATGATCATTCGGAGCAATCATTACCACAGGTATTCTACCAATATGTTCGGAGTGTCGAGTGTATAATTTTCCTGAATGCTTGATTTGTTTTTTTCCACCTTCCTTTAAGACACACGAAATCTTCTCTTCCACACCTTTAATAAGATAATCGCCATGCAAGGCAAAAAAATCGCTACCATACCTTATGGAATGAAAATCATTATGATTGAAAAAACTTTTACAAAAACTTAAATAATAAATAGCATCAAGCACATTTGTTTTTCCTACTCCATTGTTTCCAACAAAACAATTTATTTGTAGAAAATCAAACTCGCTATTTTCTATATTTTTAAAGTTAGATATTTTAAGATTTCGCAAGAACATAATCTCTAATCTCCTCCATTAACCACATAGGTGTTGATGTCGCTCCACTAATTCCTATTTTGTTGTAGCCTTTTAATAAATCAAAATCAATATCTGATTTTTCAGAAATAAAAAACGTTTCTTTCTTGTGTTGTTTGCAAAACTCATAAAGATAAGTCCCGTTACTTGAATGCTTACCGCTTACAAATAAAACTGCATCTACACTATCGGCAAATTCTAATAAGGTTTTGGTTCTTGAAGCCATTCTTTTACAAATAGAATCCGTTACAAAAAAGTTTTCGTTTCCTACTTCCAACATTTTTTCTCTGATAAGAGTAATGATATTTTCAAACTCTTCTTTGTTTTTTGTTGTTTGTGAAAAAAGATATACGGCTTTTGTGAAATCTATTTGAGCAATATCTTTTTCGGAACTAATAACTATTGCGGAATTTTCGGTCTGTCCAACTAAGCCAATCACCTCTGCGTGTCCTTGTTTTCCGAAAATGACAATTTGAGACTTTGACTTATCCATCGTATCGTATGCACGCTTCACATCTTTTTGCAGTTTTAGAACAATAGGACAAGTAGCATCAAAAATTTCTATTTGATTTTTTTTTGCAAGAGCGTATGTCGAAGGCGGTTCTCCGTGAGCCCTAATCATAACTCTACAATTTTGCATTTTTTCTAAGTCTTTTACATCTATTATTCTAAGACCTAATTTTTTGAGTCTGCTAATTTCCATAGAATTATGCACCAATTCTCCAAGACAATAAAGTTCGCCAAATTTTTCTAAGCAATTTTCACATTTGTCTATCGCAGAAACAACTCCAAAACAAAATCCTGCTTCTTTTTCTATTAAAACCTCCATTTCAAAACGCTGATTTTATTTGCAAAGGTAAATAATTTTGTAATTTTGACGCCTAAAAACTATAATAATGATTGAATTTAAACCTATAAAACCTAAGGACAGAGAAATTTTTGAGAAGTTTTATCGCTACAAAACCATACAAAATGCTGAGAGTTCCTTTGCAAACCTTTGTGCATACTCGTTTATCTTCAACGGAGAATGGGCAATAATAGATGATTGCTTAGTAACAAGAATACATTTTGAGAAAAACACTCACATCTGCTATCACTACCCTTTGGGAGAGGGCGATAAAGACAAGATTATTGAACAACTAATCAATCTTTCCAAAGAAAACAATCAGCAAATGAGTGTTATATGTGAAAGAAAAGACAGAAAACCTTGTTTTGAACATCATTTTGATATAAAAGAAGAAAGAAATTTTTTTGATTATCTTTATCTCAGAGAGGATTTACAATACTTAAAAGGAAAAAAATTCCAACCTAAGAGAAATCATATAAACAAATTCAATTCTCAATACAAATGGGATTACGAGGAAATAAACGCTAAAAATTACACTCCTTGTCTTTGGCTTCTTGACAAATGGCAAGAGCAAGCGATAACAAAAAGCCCTGAACTCAAAAGCGACTATGAGAAAGAAAAAACAGTGATTGAATTTTTATTTTCACACTTTGAGGACTTGGATTTGAAAGCAGGTGCAATAAAAGTAGAAGAAAAAATTGTTGCATTCACCATTGGCAGCAAGATAAACAACGAAACTTTTGATATTCACATCGAAAAAGCAGATAGAAACTTTGAAGGGGCTTTCGCAGTCATAAATAAAGAGTTTGTAAGTCGCTTAGATAATAATTTTAAGTATATAAATCGTGAGGAGGATTTAGGAATTGAGGGGCTAAGAAAGGCTAAATTAAGTTATAATCCAATAAAGTTAATTGAAAAATACATAGCAACACTGAAATGAAACACATAGAAGAGCAAGCAAAAGAGCTTTGGAACAAAACATTTGGCGATTCAAGAGAATATATTGATAAGTTTTTCAATTTATATTTTAAAGAAGGTAACTTTTTTCACTTAGAAGAAAACGGCAAACTACTTTCTATGCTTTTTGCAACGCATCATAGACTAAAAATTGATGATAAAATCGTGCCGATTGCCTACATTGGAAGCGTATGCACACAAGAAAGCCACAGAAATCAAGGTTTGGCTAATCTTCTTATGCAAAAAGCGGAAAGTGAATTAAGCAATCTTGGAAAAAAAGCCGTGATTTTGATTGCCGCCCACGAGGGTTTAGTTCCTTTTTACGAAAAAATGGGATACAAACTCTGCGGAATAGAGGGAATAAAAAAAATATCTTATAACAATAACCCCAATTATTTATCAGAATATAAAATAGAAAAAACTAAAAACTTTAATTTTGATTTAATAAACAAAGTACAACAAACAAGAAACAACTGTATAATACACTCTACCACTACATTACAACTCTATACACAAACCGATTACGACATAATTTCACTCTATAAAAACGATGAAATCCTTGCTCAATGTGTTGCAATAACCGATTGGGATACGATAGAGGTTTTGGATTGTTTTTGTTTAAAAAAAGAAACTGCTGAAATAGTTGCTAAAAAAATAAGTGAGGAATTTAAAAAAGATGTGAATTTAAAATATTTTCCAGACTCACTCTCCGCCATTCCTTCAACAATAGAGATGATAAAACCCTTAAAAAACATAGAATTACCAAATGAAATATTTATGTCTTTGAACCTTGACACATAGAAAAACAAAAAGGAGAAGAGTTTTTAACTTCTTCTCCTTTGAGTTATCCCGCAAAGATTCGAACTTTGAATGACTGAACCAAAATCAGTTGTGTTACCATTACACCACGGGACAATCGCTTAATAGAGTAAATACCTCCGTTTTGCGAGTGCAAAGATACTACCTTTTTTACAACTACCAAACTTTTTTAAAACTTTTTTTTCATTTTTTTTACAAATCACTGAAAGACACTTTGAAAATATTATTGACTATTTGTCAATCTTGTATTGATAATCCGTCTATCTTGTATTGACAATCCATCAAGAAAGTATTGACGAATCATCAATCAAAACTTGACATTTTGTCAATATGTAATAATATATAATAATAAATAATAAAAAAAGTATAGTAAAATAATAACGAAAACCTAAAAGTTTTAATATTTTAAAAACTATACATTAAAAAAATATTTCTTTGTATTTTAACATGTCAAACAAAGAAAAAAGAAAACAAAGCAAAGAAAAAAGAAATTTAATCAAAAGATGGTTATTTTTTAATATCTTTGCAAATATGTTAGAGGTAAAGGATTTAAAAATAAGTTTTTTAAGAAATAAACAATGGCATGAGGTCGTAAAGGGTATTTCCTTTAATGTTCAAAGGGGAGAAACTCTCGCTATTGTGGGAGAAAGTGGCAGTGGAAAAAGTGTTACTTCTCTTGCAATTATGGGACTTTTGGATAAGAAAAAGTCTAAAATTGAGGGAAATATTGACTTTGAAGGTAAGAGAATTTCAATGATTTTTCAAGAGCCTATGACCGCTCTAAATCCTGTTATGAAGTGTGGCAAACAAATGATGGAGACAGGAATTAGCAAAGAGAAGTGTTTGAGTTTATTTGAAGAAGTCTTATTACCCGATGTTCAAAAGGCGTTTAATTCTTATCCTCATCAACTTTCTGGAGGGCAACGTCAAAGAGTTATGATTGCAATGGCACTTGCTCTTGAACCTGATATTTTGATTGCTGATGAGCCTACAACGGCATTAGATGTAACAGTACAGAAAGCGGTTTTGGACCTTATGAAACAACTCCAAAAGAAATATAATATAGGTATTATTTTCATTACTCATGATCTTGGTGTTGTGCATCAAATTGCAGATAAGGTAGCAGTGATTTATAAAGGAGAAATTGTGGAAGA
Source organism: Bacteroidales bacterium UBA3388 (assembly GCA_002358855.1). GTDB lineage: Bacteria > Bacteroidota > Bacteroidia > Bacteroidales > P3 > Onthomorpha. The sequence goes on along the minus strand of DEPQ01000006.1, from coordinate 14,720 downwards.
GGCAAGTAATGAGGAGATTTTTTCTAATCCTCAAAATCCTTATACTAAAGGTTTACTCGCTTCTCGTCCTCCGTTGGACAAACGTCCTAAGAGGCTTTCCACAGTAAGCGATTTCCTTAATCAAAGAGCAGATAATCAAGAAATTGAAACAAAAATAGAAAGAGAAAATAAACATCAATCTATTTATTCTCACACTCCCCTACTACAAGCAAAAAATCTTCATATTCAATATGGTAAGTTTATTGCTATACCTTCGCTTAGTTTTGATTTATACAAGGGTGAAACACTTGGTTTGGTAGGAGAAAGTGGTTGTGGAAAGAGTACTTTGGGGTATTCTCTAATGAATTTAATTGAAAATGCAAAGGGAGAAATTTATTTTGAGAACAGATTGATTTCCAACCTTAAAAAGAAAGATTTAAAACAATTAAGAAAAGAAATTCAAATAATTTTTCAAGACCCTTATTCAAGTCTTAATCCTCGCTTAACAATAGGTCGTGCAATTGAGGAGGTGTTAATTGTCCACAAGATTGAAAAAGACAAAAACAAACGCAAAGAAATGGTAATGGAAATGTTGGAAAAGGTAGGTTTGGAGCGTGAACATTATGAGCGTTATCCTCATGAATTTTCAGGAGGTCAAAGACAAAGAATAGGTATTGCAAGAGCGTTGATTTTAAAGCCTAAGTTAATTATTTGCGATGAGAGTGTGAGTGCCTTAGACGTTAGTGTACAAGCAACTGTTTTAAATCTTTTGAACGATTTGAAAAAAGAATTTCAATTAACCTATATTTTCATTTCTCACGACTTGGCAGTGGTCAAATATATGTCAGATAGAATGATGGTAATGCGTAAGGGAGAGATTGAGCAAATTGGGGAAGCAGATGAAATTTACACAAATCCTCAAACACAATACACTAAAACGTTAATAAGTTCTATACCTAAATAGTTTTTTCTTGCAAAATAATTTGTATATTTGCAGTTTCAAATTATTATATTATGAGTTTTATTGAAATAAATTCCGAAATAGGAGAATTAGAAGGTGTCATCCTTCATACCCCTGGCGTTGAAATAGAAAGTATGACGCCAAGCAACATTCAAGAAGCGTTATATAGCGATTTGCTAAACCTTAACATAGCATCAAAAGAATACTCTAATTTCGCAGGAGTATTATCAAAATGGACAAAAACATATCAAGTTAAAGATTTACTTGCAGAGGTTTTGACAAATAAAGAAGTAAAATCTTCTCTTATTGACAAGATTTTGACAGCAGAAAAAAAGGAATATTTATTCCCTGAATTTATTGAAAAAAGCGAACAAGAACTTGCACGTATTCTAATTGAAGGATACAAATATAGAGAAGGTGTTTTTAATCCTTTGTATAATCTTTTCTTTACTCGTGACGCATCTTCAAGCGTTTATGACAAAGTGTTAATTCATTCAATGAGCACAGATGTGAGAGATAGAGAAAGTTTCATTATGGAAACTATTTTTAAACACTATTTCTCTACCGAAACAATAAATCCTCGTGTTTCTGAAGGTGCTCACACTGAAGGAGGTGACGTATTGATAGCAAGAGAAGATGTATTGTTTATTGGTAATGGATGCAGAACAAACAAGAAAGGTATTGAGTTCTTGACAAAATATTACACAGCAAGAAAAGAAAAACAACATATCATCGTTCAAGAACTACCTGAAAAGCCTGAATCATTCATTCACTTAGATATGGTTTTCACAATGCTTGCTCAAGACAAGTGTATGATTTACGAACCAATCATTAAGAATAGTTTAGGACAATTCAAGGTAACTCATATTGAAATTGATAATGGTCAAGTTCGCTATCACGAAAGAAGCAATATGTTAGAAGCATGCAAGAAGTTAGGATTTGATTTTGAACCTGTTCTTTGTGGTGGTACTGATGCTTGGTATCAAGAAAGAGAACAATGGCATAGTGGTGCTAATTTCTTTGCATTAGGCGAAGGAAAAATCCTTGGATACGCTCGTAACACTCACACTATTGAAGCATTAAACAATGCAGGTTTTGAGGTATTGAAAGCAGAAGATGTGTGTCAAGACAAAGTAAATATGAGAAATTACGAAAGATTTGTAGTTACGTTTGACGCTGCTGAATTGCCTCGTGGAGGTGGCGGAGCAAGATGTATGACAATGCCTATTAAACGTAAGAAAGTAAATTGGTAAAATTCAATAAAAAACATGAAAAAATACACTTTAATAAATAATATTTTAGGTTGGGTAATTTTTCTAATTGCCACAACCGTATATTTAATCACAGCAGAACCAACAGCAAGTTGGTGGGACTGTGGAGAATACATTGCAACAGCAGACAAACTTCAAGTAGGACACCCCCCTGGAGCACCAACCTTTCAATTAATTGGCTCTTTATTTTCTAATTTTGCTGGTTCAGACACAAGTTTGATTGCATACACAATCAACGCAATGAGTGCAGTTTGTAGTGGCTTTACTATTTTGTTTCTTTTCTGGTCAATCACAATGCTTGCAAAGAAGTTTGTGAAAAATACCGAAGAAATGACAAAGGGACAAATGATTGCAATCTTTGCAAGTGCCGTTGTAGGTAGTTTATCTTATACATTCTCTGATACTTTTTGGTATTCGGCAGTTGAAGGTGAGGTTTATGCAATGAGTTCGTGTTTTACGGCAATTTCATTTTGGGCAATATTGAAATGGGAAGCAGAAGCAGATGATAAACACAACCTTAGATGGTTGATTTTAATTGCCTTTTTAATTGGTATCTCAATTGGAGTTCACTTATTAAATCTTTTGGCAATCCCTGCTATCACCTACGTTTTCTATTTCAAAAAATATCCAAACGTAGAAAAAAACAAAAAACGCAACTTCATTTTAGTAGGAATTATTTCTATGCTATTGGTTGCAGTTATCCTTTATTTTATTGTTCCTTATATTGTAATCTTTGCTGGAAAATTTGAGATTTTTTTCACAAACTCAATAGGACTTCCTTTCAACTTCGGAACTATTATTTATTTCGTTTTATTGATAGGATTACTTGTTGCAGGTGTTTTATATTCTATTAAAAAACAAAAAGTTATTCTTAACACAGCATTGCTTTCTGTTTTATTTATTTTAATAGGATACACAACTTTCTTTGTATTAGTAATTCGTTCTAATGCTAATACGCCAATTAACGAAAACGCACCAAAAGATGCAACAGCTCTATTAACTTACCTAAATCGTGAACAATACGGTTATACCCCTCTTTTCCACGGTCAATATTATAATGCAATGGCAATTGACCAAGAAGAAGGTACTTCAAAATACATTAAAGACAAAGAAAACGGAAAATATATTGAAGTAAAACAAAGAGGTAATCTTGTGTATGAAAAAGATAAGACTACGATTTTTCCACGCATGTGGTCAAATGACCAAAGTCGTAATCACCCTACATATTACAAGATGTGGGCAGGAATAAATGAATCTTCTGACCGCACACCTACCTTTGCAGAAAACCTAAGTTTCTTTTTCCGTTATCAAGTCAATCACATGTATTGGCGTTA
>DEPQ01000006.1:0-11084 GCA_002358855.1 Bacteroidales bacterium UBA3388 | reverse complement strand
AATGAACCAACAAATGTAAGCAACGGAAAGAAAGACCTTTTGCATGGAAACTGGATTACAGGTATTGATTTCATAGACGAAATGCGTCTTGGACCTCAAGATAACCTACCTGTTGATTTAGCAAACAACGCAGGAAAGAACAAACTCTTCTGTTTACCATTATTATTAGGTTTAGCAGGGTTAATTTTCCACATAAGAAAATCTCCAAAAGACTCATTTATTGTGTTCTTACTTTTCTTTATGACAGGTTTAGCAATAGTTCTTTACCTTAATCAACCTCCTGCTCAACCAAGAGAAAGAGATTACGCATACGCAGGTTCGTTCTACGCATTTGCTATTTGGATAGGACTTGGAGTTTATGCACTTTACGAATGGACTAAGAAAATTAAGAAAATTCCTGACTCAGTTCGTGCAGGTATTCTTGGAGTTATATGTTTGTTTGCCGTTCCTGTACTTATGGCATCAGAAGAATGGGACGACCATGACCGTAGCGGTAGATACATGGCAAGAGAATATGCAAGAAACTACCTTGAAAGTTGTGAAAAAGACGCAATCCTTATAACCTTTGGAGACAACGACACTTTCCCTCTTTGGTATGCACAAGAAGTTGAGGGAATACGTACAGATGTTCGTGTTTTGAACTACACCTTATCGGGAATGCATTGGTATATCGAACAACTTTACAACAAAGTGTATAAGTCTGAAAAACTACCATTTACATTAGATAAAAAATTCTATGGAATGGATTTAGACGTTTCATTAGTTACTCCAAGCAACGAACCTTATAGAGAAATAACAAGCGTACTTGAAGAATTAAAAACAAATCCTAACACAACAACTTTTGACAACAACGGAGATTCTATAAAAGTTCTTCCAACAAATAGATTCTATATTTCTTTTGATAAAGCAAAAGTAGCAGCACAAGGCATTTATCCAAAAGAACTTGTAGATTCTGAGGAAGGTAGAGTTGAATTTGAAATCAATATTCCACAAGAATATCACTATGAACAACTTATTAGAAACGAATTGATGCTTCTTGATATTTTGGGAACAAATCATTTTGAACGTCCAATTTACGTTATGAATCCTCGTTATTTAGCAAAAGTTTTCCCTAATATTCAAAACTACATAAGACAAGAAGGAATTGTTTATAGAATTATGCCTTATCCAACAGGCGGAGGTTTTGATATGGACAAAACTTACAAACTTTTCACAGAGAAATTCCAATGGGGAGGAGTAAATCAAGAAGATGTTTATTTGGAAGAAGCAGTTAGTGTAAACAATTCAAAGAATATGAGAGGCAACTTCTCAATTCTTGCAAACTATCTTGTAGAAAACGGACAAAAGCAAAAAGCGATAAACGTATTAGACAAAGCAGTTAAAGAGTTTCCTAATTCTAAACTAACCTTTGACCGTTATGACATCGCACTTGCAGAGGTTTACCTAAAAGCAGGTGAAATAAAAAAAGGTCAAGAAGTATTAAACAAAATCATCTCTTACTATATTTCTTACGTTAATTACCTAAATCAATTCAAAGGAAAGAAAGCATCTTGTGTTGAAGGCGAAAAACAACTTTCAATCTACATCTTAGCAGAATTGGGCGAGGTTGCAGAAAACTATGGTCTTAAAACAGAATTAGATTTAGCAAAATCTATTCCTCAAGTCGCTGAAATAATCAGTTATAGACGTGTTGGAGGATTGTTAAACTCTTATGTAGCAAGACTAAATCAAGCAGCAGGCATTCTTTCTTCTGACAGAGCAAGAGCAGAGAGTGAATTATTAGTTTTGATTGAAGAATTAGACAAAAACGTTCTTTCAACCAATGAACAAGAGGTAATAAATCAAACAGGAAGAATATTTGAATTTATCAACAATGTAGCAAATGCTAATTCACTTACAAAGGTTCAACAAGTATTATTGGCAAATCCAAAAATTCAATCTTTGTTAAATTCATTGGCAACAGCACAATAAATAAAAAGCATAAAGAAATGAAAAAAATATTCTCAAACAGCGTATTCAGAGGAACTTTGGCAACCTTGTTAGTCATTGCAATGTGTGCAATTCAATACGAAAGTGGAATTTCAGACTATAAGTTTTGGATTGCAAGTATTGTAATTGTTTGCGTAATGATTTATTTGCTAATTTTAATTGCAGGATTAGTAAAGAGAATAAACCTTTGTCAAAAAGAACTCGCTGAATGCAAAGCAAAAATCAAAGAAATAGAAAATCAAAACACTAACTTAATAGAACAAAACTAAGAAAGAAAAATGAAAAAACAAGATTTAATATTTATTTTAGTAACCCTTATTGTTGTAGGAGCATTTATTTTTGTAGAACCTATTAACAATTGGTTTATGTCGTGGTCAAGTGCAAAAGATTGGCGCTATATGGTTTTAGCATTCTTTAAGTTTGCAATTCTTGCAACAGCAGGAGAATGTATTGGATTAAGAATCAGTAAAGGAGTTTACTCTGAAAAAGGATTTGGAATACTACCAAGAGCATTTGTTTGGGGAATACTTGGAGTTGGAATCACAATTGCAATGACAGTTTTCTCAGCAGGTAGTTTCAAAGTACTTGGATATTTCGGTTTAGCGATAAATCCGCTAACTATTGGAATGGAAAGTTTTGGAGTTCAATTGATTTACGCCGTAACAGTTTCGGTTTTAATGAATACTTTCTTCGCTCCTATGTTTATGACTGTACATAAAGTTACAGATGCTCATATTCTTCAAACAGGAGGAACACTAAAAGGTTTCTTCTCTCCTATTCCATTTGGAAACATAATAGCAAACCTTAATTGGAAAGTGCAATGGGGATTTGTATTCAAGAAAACCATTCCATTATTCTGGTATCCTGCACACACAATCACATTCTTACTTCCTTCAGAATACAGAGTATTATTTGCTGCCTTATTAGGAGTAGCACTTGGAGTTATTTTATCAATAGCAAATTTGAAAAAGAAATAATAAGATTTTTAAATGAAGAAAAAAATCATTTTAGGTTTGAGTTTAGTTTGCCTATTCTCAAACCTTTTTTCACAAGAAAAGAAATTCGGTTTTGAATTCTATGGTTGGGTTAGTCCACAATATTTCATAAACTCTCATGAAATTGTAGAAGCACGCGATGGGCAGTTGTCGCTTTATCCAAAACCTGCAATTTATGATGAAAATGGTAAAGACAAAAACCAAAATACTAACCAAAACTTCTCTGCCGCAGCATCACGTTTTGGAGCAAGAATTTTCCTTTCAGATATTCTTGGAGCAAAAGTAGTAGGTAATTTAGAAACCGACTTCACAGGACAAAGCGATGCTAATATGCACCTTTTACGTCTAAGACAAGCAAATGTAAAGATGAGTTGGGACGAATTAAGTCTTACAATGGGACACGGTTGGAGTGCGTTTTGTGTTCCCGAAATGATGCCTGCAATGCAGGATTTGAACAACGGAGCACCATTTCACCCATTTTCACGACTAAATCACATAAGATTAGACTACTCTCCTATTAAAATACTTAACGTAGTCGCTTCAGCAGGTTGGCAAAGAGACTACGCATCAATTGGACTTAATGGAACAAGAGATTACAGACAACAAAGTTTTGCTTCAATTCCCGAATTAAATCTTCAACTTCAAGTAAAAACAAATCATTTATTTGCAGGCGTTGGAGCAGAATACAAAGAACTAAAACCAAACAAAGACAAAGACGCCACAGTTTCTTCGTTTGCATACACAGCATTTTTGAATTACAAAAACCAAGCATTAAACCTTAAAATGCAAGCAATAAGCGGAGGAAATCTAAACGACTATTGTATGGTTGGAGGTTTTTACGAATTTGATGGAAACTACACTCCAACAACAGTAAACTCACTTTGGTGTGATTTATCTTATAGTCTTGGCAAAATAACTCCCGCTCTTTTTATAGCAGGAGCAACACACGATTTTGACAGAAAGCAAGAAAATCTATTCGGTTCGGGAATGGGTGTTGAAAACCTTTACCGCATAGCACCAAGAGTAGATTTCTTCCTTAACAAAGACTTGTTCTTCACACTAACTCTTGAATACACAAATGTAAAATATCAAGACGAAATTTGCAAAGAAAGAATAGGCAATTACAGACTTGGAGTTTCATTATTATATAGATTTTCTTCTAAATGAAAATAAAATTCTACAAATACCAAGCAACAGGTAACGACTTCATAATCATTGACGCAAGAGAAGAAAACCTTGTCTTAGAAAAAAAAGACATACAATTCCTATGCCATAGACACTTTGGAATTGGAAGCGATGGCTTGATTATTTTTGGCAATAGCGATAAAGCAGATTTTTCTATGCAGTTTTTCAACCCTGACGGCAGTGGCGGAATGATGTGTGGCAACGGCGGAAGAAGCATCGTTAAGTTTGCCTCAGACAAAGGAGTAATCTACGATTCTTGTTCTTTTATTGCACCTGACGGTCTTCACTTTGCAACAATCAATAACGATATCATCAGTTTGAAAATGGTAAACCCTACCCTATTGCAAAGATTTGAAGACGGATTTTACATAAATACAGGTACATCTCACTTTGTTGTTTTTGAAGAAGACCTAAACAAAATCAACATAATAGAAAAAGGTAGAAGCATTCGCTATGATGAGAGATTTTCACATTACAATGGTTGCAACGTAAACTTTGTGGAAGAAATATCTCTAAACAATATCAGAATCCGTACTTACGAGAGAGGAGTAGAAGATGAAACCCTTGCTTGCGGAACAGGCATTTGTGCCGCTGCTCTTACATATAGCATAGAAAAAGGATTAAAAAACGGTAAGCACACCATAAACATATCTGCCAAAGGTGGAGATTTGCAAGTAGAATTTGAGAAAGACTCTGACAATTCTTTATCTGAAGTTTATCTAATAGGCACTGCAAACAGTGTTTTCGAAGGTGAGATAGAAATTTCAAAGAAAAAATTTGATAAATCAAAGAAAAAAAATGTAAATTTGCAGAGTTAATTTTATAAAACAAACAAAAACACAAATAAGATGAAAAGAAAGATTTTTTTAGCAGTAATTGTACTTGGCGTAATCTTTGGATTATCAAGTTGTGCAACACACAGCAAATTACAAAACTTTGCAGAAAGCACCGTAATTCTTCACTCTGCAAACTTTGAATACGTAAAAACAGTAAAAGAAGACGCATCTGCAACCTATATCTTAGGTTTTTGTGGTGGCAATCCTGAACAAAAGGCAATAGACAGACTAAAAGAAACCGCAGCCCTAAAACCTAATCAAACCCTTGCAAACTATTCATTTGTAAAATCAAATAGAATAATTTTAGGATTAGTAAGCATAAAAACTATAACAGTAACAGCAGACGTTATAGAGTTTAAATAAGAAAAAAAGTTAAAGAAATAAAAAAATAAAAAGGCGTTTCAGTAAATTGAAACGCCTTTTTGATTTATTAAATCTTAGACTTATTTTTCTATTCTTATACGTGCATCAACTGCAACAACGGCTTTTGGTGAGCCTAATAGTGGATTTAAGTCCATTTCTGCAATTTCTGGTGCTGCTTGTACTAATGCTGCAACTCTTGCTATTTGATCTGCATACAAGTCTTCGTTTACAGGGTCTTGTCCTCTAACTCCTTGGATTATCTTGTAACCTCTCAAACGTTTTATCATTTCTTTTGCTTCTGCAACTCCAATTGGTGCAAGTCCTGCTTGTACATCTTTCAATACTTCTACGAATATTCCACCTAATCCGCACAATACTTGGTGTCCAAACAATGGTGTACGCATTGCTCCTATGAAGATTTCTGTACCAAACAACATTGGGTATGCTTGAACTGCGTAAGTATCTTTTATCTTTATTAGTCTTTCAAATTCTGCTCTTACGTGTGCTTCGTCTTTTACGTTAAGCGATACACCACCTACGTCAGATTTGTGAACAGGTCCAACAACTTTCATTACTTGTGGGTAACCTGTTTTGTTAGCAAAAGCAACTATTTCTTCTACGTTATCACTTGAAATATCTACTGCGTGATTGATTCCTGCTGCATCAAGTAATTCGTTCATTAACTTAACATCAAGGTATCCGTCTGGGCAACGTGAGATTATTTCTCTAATTTTTTCTACGTCAATCTTTACAGTGTCTTCTTCATTTGCAGCTTCTGGTGTTGCAACTATGCGTCCTACTGCGTTTCCAAATACTGTTTCGTCTGCAAAGTATGTATTTCCTAATTCCACAAATTCTTTTACTTCATCGCCTGCTACAAGTGTTGAAGGAAGTATTGGGAAAATAGGTTTTTTGCTTGTTTTCATTTTTTCAGAAAGCACTCTGTAAGCATCGTAAATTGGTGCTAAACCTGGTGTTCCAAAGATTACGCACATTGCATCGATGTTTTCAAATTCGTTATCACAGTAATCGATGATTGTTCCAAGTTGTTCTGGTGTTCCTGTTGCAAGAAAGTCTATTGGATTACCAACTGCTGAGCCTGCAAATAGTTTTCCAAGTAATTCATCTGCTTTTGCTCCTTCTATGTGAGGGATATTCATTCCTGCTTTGCTTAATGCGTCTGTTAGCATTACTGCTGGACCACCTGCGTGTGTGATAATTGCTATGTTTTTACCTTCAAATTCTGGGTAAGTGAAGATATTACCTACTGTACAAAGCTCTTCTCTTCCGTAACAACGAACAATACCTGCTTTTCTGAACAAAGCATCTACTGCAACGTCTGGTGATGCTAATGCTCCTGTGTGTGATGATGCTGCACGTGAGCCTGCTTCTGATGATCCTGACTTAATTGCTGCTATTCTAACGCCTTTTGCTCTCAAACTCTTAGCATGAGTAAGGAGTTTCATAGGGTTCTTAATGTTTTCTATGTACATTAAGATTACTTTTGATGATGTTTCTGGGTCGAAACTTTCATCGTGATATTCTAATATATCTTCTATTCCAAGTTGTGCTGAGTTTCCTACTGCCCAACAGTGATTGAAATGAAGTCCTTGTTGCATTCCAATATCCATAATAAAGCAACCTGTCGCTCCACTACCTGTTATGAAATCTACTCCTTTTGGTGATGATTTAGGGAATGGTTTTGAGAAAATTGCGTGATGATATGGAGTAAAGATTCCTGTACAATTTGGTCCTATTAAGCAAGCTCCTGCTTTTTCTATTAGAGAAACAATTCTTAATTCTAATTCTTTACCTTCGTGGCTTTCTTCTCCAAATCCAGCAGAGATGATAATAAATGCTTTTGTTCCTTTTTCTTCTGTAAGAACTCTAACAGTTTCTTCTGTATATTTTGCTGCTATTGCTATAACTGCTAAATCTACTTGTGGTAATTCATTAACTGTTTTTGAGCATTGTATGCCTTGAATTTCTGTTTCTTTTGGATTTACTACGTGTAATTGTCCTTTAAATCCGCCTTCAATGATATTTCTAAGTATTGCACCACCTGGTTTTGCAGTGTCATTACTTGCTCCTACTACTACTATGCTTTGAGGATTTACTAATTGCTTTGTTACTTTTGTACTCATTTATTTATATTTTTTTATTATTCGTTCACTTTTTTATTTTCCTATTGTGCTTATTCCACAATTGAATCTCTCCATTAGTTTCTTTGCTGTGTATTTGTTAAGTTCTGCAATTTCTATTTGAGGATATTCTTTTGTGGAGAAATATATTGCTGTGATTGTTTGTTGGGAGAATATTTTTTGCTGTTCTTCTGTTAGGGCGTATCTACATCCTATTTTGCTATTTTTATCATTTGTTACAATTTCGCTAAGCACTAATTCAACTTCTCCTTCGTTTGGAAATTGAATATACGCCACTGATTTTTCTTCAACAGTTAGCGGTTGCTTGTAATCTAAGGTTAATTCCAAACAGTGATTTGTTCCATCGTAAAGATATTGTATACAAACTCTGAAATTTTCGTAGTTAGTACCAACGTAATTTCTTTCTCCTCTGTACATAATCTTTCCGTCTTTATTTTCTTCTGTTAGATTACAAGGAGTTTTTTGTGCATAAGAAACTGCACTTAATAAAAGAACTATTGCTATTAAAAAAATCTTTTTCATTTCCCTTATCTTTCTTAATTATTACCCATATAAATATAACGTTTTATACTACGTTTTGGAGTTTTTTCAAATTCTTCTTCTTGCAAATAAATAGCAGAGAGTTGTTCGTAAGCGGAAAGAACTTGGTTTGCTTGGGTTTTGATTTGGTTTTTAATCTCTTCTTGCGATAGAGTAATGTTTCGAGTATCTAAATAATCTTGATCTAAATATACAAGAGCGACTAATTTTCCGTTTTCTTCTTTTACCAAACTTTCATTAACCAATTCCATACTATTTAGCAAGTCTTCTATTTCTTCGGGATAGATATTTTGACCATTTTGACCGAGAATCATATTTTTACTACGACCTTTTATATATACATTGCCGTCTTTATCTTTGATTCCTAAGTCTCCTGTATGCAACCAACCATCTTGATCAAGCACGGCTTTGGTTGCTTCTTCATTCTTGTAATATCCCATCATCACATTTGCTCCTCTGACAAGAATTTCGCCTGCAATTTTAGTTTCATCAGCAGAATCAATCTTCAATTCCATTCTTGGAACAACTTTTCCACAAGAGCCTAATTTATGTTCTTTCCAATCAGCATAACAAATGATTGGTGCACATTCTGTCATTCCATAACCCACTGTGTGAGGAAATCCTATTTTCTTAAAGAATGTTTCAACCTCTCTATTAAAAGCAGCTCCTCCTACTATGATTTCATAGAATTTTCCTCCAAAAGACTCTGTTAATGTAGTGAGTATTTTACTTTTCACCATAGTGTCAATAATCGGAGTATTCAAAAGAAGTTTCATCTTCTTTTTATCTAATATTGGTTTTAGTTTTGTCTTGTATATCTTTTCAATAATAAGAGGAACAGAAATAATTATATCAGGTTTTACTCTTGAAAAAGCTTCTGCCACAATTTTTGGAGAAGGAATACGAGTCAAGAAATGAATATGGATTCCTCTTATAAACTCAAAAATTACCTCAAACTGCAATCCGTACATGTGAGCCATAGGTAACATAGAGATAACCTTATCTCCTGGTTTCAAATTAGGCAATACTTCGCACGCAAACATATAATTACTTAGCAAAGCACGATAAGAAATCATTACTCCTTTGCTTACAGAAGTTGTTCCTGAGGTATAATTTATCAAAGCCAAAGAATCCAAATTATCTCTTTGATAATTTACATCTTCTTTTGCAAATCCGTTTGGATATTTCTTTGCAAACTCGCTATCCAACTTAGAAAAAATTTCTCTAAACTTATCATCATTGCAGCCAACAAGTTCAAAATCCTGCATTTGTATTATCGCAGAAAGTTTAGGCATATTATCAGCAATCAATCCCTCCCAAACAACATCACCAACAAAAAGAATCTTTCCATCAGAGTGGTTTACAAGGTGAGTAATTGATTCACTCTTAAACTCATGCAACAAAGGAACAGCCACAGCTCCATAAGTAAGAGTAGCAAAGAAGATAACAGCCCACGCAGAGCAGTTTCTACCACAAAGAACTATTTTATCCCCTTTTTCAATTCCCGCTTGCTCAAAAAGAATGTGCAATTTAGCGATTTGAGATGCAACTTCTCTATAACATATTGGTTCTTTTTTATAATCACTCAATGCTGGCAAATCCCAATTTTCCTTAAACCCTACGGAAATATTTGCTATAAAACTGTCAGTGTACATATTATCTGTCTAAATAATGAGTTAATTGTGCAAAGATAATGAAAAAAAATTAAAATCCTTTCGTTTAGTAAATTATTTCTTTGCTTTAACAAATTATTTCTTTGAAAAAATTAAGCCAAATAAAGAAAATACGTTATCTTTGCAAGATAATTGGAAAATGAATTAACATTAAAACAAATTCAATATGAGTAAACAAATAACAATCGACCAAGCTGTCGAAATGATTAAAGACGGCATGACCGTAATGATTGGAGGTTTTTTAGCGGCAGGCAGTGCTAACAGAATAATTGAAGCATTAGCAAAAGCAGGACGTAAAGACCTTACAGTAATATGCAACGATACATCTTATCCTGAAAAAGGTAGTGGATTATTAGTTGCAACAGGTTGCGTAAAGAAAGTAATCGCTTCTCACATAGGAACAAATCCTGTGACAGAACAAAAGATGAAAGACGGGGAAATGGAAGTTGAATTAGTACCACAAGGAACATTGGCAGAAAGAGTAAGAATTGGAGGAGCAGGTATCGGAGGCTTTTTAACAAAAACAGGATTAGGCACACTTGCAGGCGAAGGCAAAAGAGTAATTGAAGTAAACGGGGAAGAATATCTTTTAGAACTTCCATTAAGAGCAGATGTTGCCTTAATAGGAGCATCAGTTGCAGATAAATATGGCAACTTAATCTATCGCGGAACAAGCCAAAACTTCAATCCTCTTATGGCTACCGCAGCAGATGTAGTAATAGCAGAAGTAAAAGAAACAGTTGAAAACATAGCACCAGAAGCTATAAAAACACCTTACCTATTTGTAGATTACATAGTAAAATAATAACAAAATAAAACAATAAAACAATGGCAGCAAAATCAATAATAAGAATGAGAATGTCCGCTCACGACGCTCACTATGGCGGAAACCTTGTAGATGGAGCAAGAATGCTTAACCTATTTGGAGATGTAGCAACAGAACTTTTGATTATACAAGACGGAGATGAAGGATTATTCTGTGCATACGACAATGTAGAATTTTTAGCACCTGTATATGCAGGAGATTACATTGAAGCAGTAGGAGAAATCACACACGTAGGCAACACATCTCGTAAGATGAAATTCGAAGCACGCAAAGTAATCGCTCCAAGAACAGATATTTCAGATTCAGCAGCAGATGTATTGGCAGAACCAATAGTTGTATGTAGAGCAAGTGGCACATGCGTAGTTCCAAAACAATGTCAAAGAAACAACAAATAAGAAAACGATGGAAAAATTGATAATAACAGCTGCTATATGTGGAGCAGAAGTAACAAAAGAACAAAACCCTGCCGTTCCATATACAGTAGAAGAAATAGTAAGAGAAGCAAAATCAGCAGT
>DEPQ01000046.1:2504-13178 GCA_002358855.1 Bacteroidales bacterium UBA3388 | reverse complement strand
AAAAGATAGTAACGCAAAAGATAATTTTTTTAAAAAAACATATTTGTGTTATTTTTTTCCAGGACTTGGGCGGCGATTTTTCTTTTTTTTATATATTTGCAAATTGAGTGATTAGTTTTTTTATGAAAAAAATATTAGTTATCTACACAGGTGGCACCATCGGAATGGTGAAAGACAAGAAAACAGGTGCTTTATATCCTTTTGATATGAAGAAAATATATGAAGCATTGCCTGTTTTAAAGGAGTTGGATTGCATAATAGATACAATTCAGTTTAATCCAATTATTGATTCTTCTGATATGCACGCAGATGTTTGGATAAGGCTTGCAAAAGAGATAAAAACGGAATATGAAAACTATGACGGATTTGTTGTTTTGCACGGAACGGACACTATGTCTTACACAGCTTCTGCTTTGAGTTTTTTGATTGAAAACTTATCTAAGCCGATAATTATAACAGGTAGTCAATTACCGCTTGGAATGATAAGAACTGACGGAAGAGAAAACATAATTTCTGCTGTGGAAATTGCGGCAAATGAAAATATTTCTATTCCTGAGGTGTGTATATTTTTTGAAAACAAATTGTTTAGAGGCAATCGTACAACTAAAATAAACGCTGAGCATTTTGAGGCTTTCTATTCGGGAAATTATCCTTCACTTGCAAAGGTGGGAATCAACATTAGTTATAAGGAACATTTAATTCACAAATCAAATAATGAGCCTTTGAAGGTTTATGACAAGATGTGTGAGCAGGTTGCGGTTGTAAGAGTTCACCCTGCTTTGCAAAAAGAACATTTAGAGGCTTTTTTGTCTATTCCAAACCTAAAAGGAGTTGTTTTGGAGACATACGGAAGTGGAAATGCTCCTACAAGCAAATGGTTTATTGATGCTATAAAGAATGCAATCAATAAAGGAATATATGTTTTGAACGTTACTCAGTGCAAAGCTGGCTCGGTGGTGATGGGACACTATGAGGCATCAACGGCTTTGTTGGAAATGGGTGTGATTTCTGGGGGAGATATAACAACGGAAGCTGCTCTTGCAAAAATGATGTTTGTGCTTGGTAATTATCAAGACTCAGATGAAATAAAACAAATGTTAAAATCTAATTTAAGAGGAGAAATCTCGGAATAATAAAAATGGCAATAGATTTTGTAAAACTTTTTGACAGATTCAATTCTCTAAGCATTCTTATTATAGGTGATGTAATGATAGATGCTTATTGGTGGGGTGGAGTTAATAGGATTTCGCCTGAGGCTCCTGTTGCAGTGGTTGCAGTAAACGAAAAGGAAAACAGATTGGGAGGTGCTGCGAATGTGGCTTTGAATATTGCGGCAATGGGTGCAAAACCTGTGCTTTGTTCTGTTGTGGGAGATGATTTTCAAGGCAGGGAATTGTGCAGGCTTATGCAGGAGCAGAATATGGATACGAAGGGAATTGTTTATTCTTCCAAAAGACCGACAACGGTAAAAACTCGTATAATTGGCAACAAGGCTCAAATGCTCAGAATTGATGAAGAAACAGATGCAAACATCTCTTTGGAGGAAGAAAAGATTTTTATAGAGAAAATAGAAAGTATTATAAACTCCGAGAAAATCAATGCTATCATTTTCCAAGACTATGATAAAGGAGTGATTACCGAAGAGGTGATTGCAAGAACGATAGAAATTGCAAAAAGAAAGAATATTCCTATTACGGTTGATCCAAAGAAAAGAAACTTTACTGCATATAGAAATGTAGATTTGTTCAAGCCTAATTTAAAGGAATTAAAAGAAGGTTTGAAGATAGATTTTGATAGTGTAGATAGAGATATTCTTGTTGAAGCGGCTTTGCTTCTTCATCACAAACAAAGGATTGACAAAGTTTTTATCACTCTTAGCGAAAGGGGAGTATTTATGATGGATTTTGCTCAAAAAGAAGCAGAAGTAACAATGTTGCCTGCTTGTTTGAGGAAAATTTCTGATGTTTCGGGTGCAGGAGATACTGTAATAAGTCTTGCAACTCTTTGTTTGGCATTGGGATTAGATGCTCAAACAATTGCAGAGGTTAGCAATTTTGCAGGCGGTTTGGTGTGTGAAAGTGTGGGTGTCGTGCCTATTGATAAAAACAGACTATTGTTTGAATTACTAAGAAAAGAATAAGAAAAATATATGAAAAAATTATTGCTTTTTATCGCTGTAATATTTTGCTTTGTGACTAAGATTTTTTCTCAATCGGCTCCTCCTAATATGCCTCACTATGATAAAAAACCTGTTCATTTTGGTATTTCTTTTGGATATAATCAGTTTTATTCAAATATGATAGGAAAGGAAAATCCTCCTTATCAAGATACTATTATGGGCTTTGATTCAGATAGAAATAGTGGTTTTCAACTAATGTTCGTTACTGATTTGCGTTTGATGAATTGGTTGAATCTTCGTTTTACTCCCGGTGTTACTTTTGGAGACAGAAGATTGAATTTCTATGAATACAAATATGATGAGTTTACCGTAAGCAGTACTTCTTTGGAAGCAATATATGTAGAGATTCCTTTGGAGTTTAAGGTAAGAAGTAAGCGTTGGAGAAATATGAGACCTTATCTTATCGGAGGAGGAAAATACACCTATGACCTTGGTTCAATAAAAAGAAAGAAGGCAAATCCAGAAGAAACAATGTTAAAGATTGACAACTCCGAATTTTTCTATACCTTGGGAGCAGGGGTCGATTTTTATTTACCTTATTTTAAGTTTGGAGTAGAAATCAAGACTTCTTATTCTCTTACAAATATTCTTATACCAGATTTTCATACAAGATATTCTGATGTGTTGGACAAAATACGTACACAAGTCTTTTATATAAATCTTACTTTTGAATAGAAAAAAGAGTGGAAAAAATATTTGAAACATCTTGTCCTTGTGAATTGTTTTTTAGAGAGGAAGATTTGAAAAAATTTCTTTCTTCTTCTTGTGGAATAAAGCCTCAAAATCTTCACTACAAAGTTCTTCGTAAAAGCATTGATGCAAGAAAGCGTCCTGTTTTTCGCTTAAAGGTAGCGGTAAGTGATTGTCCTTTTGAAGCAAAACCAATAAAAAGAGAATACAAAGATGTTTCTAACGCAGAGAGAGTAATAGTTGTTGGAGCAGGTCCTTGTGGTTTGTTTGCCGCTCTTAAACTTATAGAAAAGGGACTTAAACCGATAATAATAGAAAGAGGGAAACCCGTTAGCGAAAGAAAGAAAGATATTGCAATAATTGCAAGAAATTATGATTTAAACGAAGAATCAAATTGGTGTTTTGGTGAAGGAGGTGCGGGAACTTTCTCTGATGGAAAACTTTTTACTCGTTCTACAAAGAAAGGTAATATTACGGAGATTTTAGAGACCTTTGTTTATCACGGTGCTGACGAAAATATTCTTGTGGAGACTCACGCACACATTGGAACAGACAGACTTTCAAGAGTAATTAAAAATATAAGAAAAACTATTCTTGATTATGGAGGAGAATATCACTTCAATACAAAAGTAATTGACTTTTTGGTTAATAAAGACAACAGAGTTTATGGAGTGAAAACTTCATTGCAAACAGAAATAGAAGCAAAAGCTGTAATTTTAGCAACAGGTCATAGTGCGAGAGATATTTATCAACTTTTTGCTACAAAGGGTTGGGCTATTGAAGCAAAGCCTTTTGCAATGGGAGTCAGAGTTGAACATAGTCAAGAACTGATAAATGCGTCTCAATATAATGATAAAACTATTGCGCACTTACTTCCTGCGGCATCATACTCTTTGGTGCATAACGTAAACAATAGAGGTGTGTTTTCTTTCTGCATGTGTCCGGGGGGAATGATTATTCCTGCTTCAACAGAGAAAGGTTCGCTTGTTGTAAATGGTATGAGTTCTTCTAATCGTGGTTCTAAGTTTGCAAATAGTGGCATTGTAGTAAGCATAAATCTACAAGACGTAAAAGAATGTAATGATTTTCCTGCTCTTTCTTTAATGAAATTTCAACAAGAGTGTGAAAAGAAAATGTATGTCAATAATCAAACTGCTCCTGCTCAAAGAATCAGTGATTTTATTAAAAATAAAGCCTCTTCAAATATTGGTGCAAGTTCATATCCGAGTGGTTTGCATGCTTGTAATATGAATGATTTTTTACCAAAGATTGTAGCAGAAAATTTAAAAGAAGGATTTAAGGTGTTTGATAGACGTATAAAAGGATTTATTTCTAATCAAGCGACAATGATTGGATTAGAATCTCGCACCTCTTCGCCTGTCAGAATCCTTAGAGATAAAGATAGTTTACAACACCCTCAAATAGCAATGCTTTTCCCTTGTGGAGAAGGTGCTGGATATGCAGGAGGTATTACTTCTTCTGCTATTGATGGGGTAAATGTCGCTGAAAAAATCGCTCAACTCTTTGAATTAGACAAATAAAGCATTGTCTTTTCAAAAAAAGTCGTACCTTTGCACGCTAAAATTTTATTAAAAACCAATATTTATTTAAATGAAAAAGATTTGTTTAGTGATTATGGCAATGTTTTTTGCCATAGGGCTTAAAGCCCAAGAAACATCTTTGAGTGACACAGTAGCTTTTCCGAACTCAAATCAATCTTATCAGATGATTTATACGGGATTTAACTACTCTTACTCTCAAAGTATTTACCTGTCATCAGAGCTTACGCCAGGTATTCTTTCAGGTATTAGTTGGTACCTTGCAGAAAACACTGCAGGAGAACGTACAATTGACATTGAAGTATCTTTAGCTGAAGTGTCTTCATCGTCTTTTGCGACTAACTCACTAATCCTTTCGGAAAACTTTACAACAGTTTATTCTGGTCCTGTAACTTGGTCAGGGACTGGTTGGAAAGGAATAGAATTTCAAGTGCCATACGTTTATTCAGGAGCAAACAATCTTGTAGTTGCAATAAAAGCAAGTATGGGAACATCTTTCTATGCTTTCTCGTGGGGTATGGGTGCAGAATCAAGTGATTATTCTTATCGTTTATTATACTCTTCACGTGATTCAAGAGCAGTTACTCCAGAAGATCCATCTGGAGTTTATTCTACAACATTAGTTCCTTCGGCAATATTTACAAGATTACCAGAAGGCTCTTCTGTTTGTTTACCAGTTCAAAACTTAGTATTCTCTAATACAGATCAAACTTCAACAACAGCTTCTTGGTCAAATCCTAACGGAGAAGGAACAACCTTTACTGTTTCTTACAGATTACCACAAGGAGAATTTGTTACAGTAGGAACAACAAGCGACACTACATTTGAAATAACAGGATTAACTTCTTCAACAGTTTACGAAGTACAAGTTGTAGCAAACTGTGGAGAAGATCAACAAGCATACCCTACAATAGAAAGTTTTAACACAGCTTGTGAACCAGTAGAATCATTCCCTTGGTCAGAAGATTTTGCAACAAACTTTGTTCAAGGCTCAATAGGAGAAACAGTTCCTCATCATTGTTGGATAAATGTAAATGGAGGAAGTTCAACTTATCGTTGGGGAGGAGTTGCAACAAGAAGTTCTCTTATGGGATTTTTCTCTACTTCTGAAACAATGTCAAATAGCGACTGGCTAATTTTCCCTGCTATGGAGTTTACCGGAGCAGAAGCAATAACATTCTCAATAGATAAAGACAATGCATCGGATAGAGTAATGTTTGATGTATATTATTTAGATGTTACAAACGGAGACATTACCTCAGAAGCCGACACAACAAACTTTACATACTTAGCAACAATATTAAGCGATGCAAACACTCCATCAGGTGAAACATTCCAAGTATTGTTATCAAACGTAGAAAACACTGCAAGAATAGCTTTCGTAAATAAAAATCCTAATCCATCATTCTATATTCCAGAAGTAACAATAGAAGAAGTAGAATGTCCAGATGTTTATGGTTTCTCTGCAATCGTATCTAACGTAGATGCAATTCAAGTAAACTTAAACACATTAAATCATGAAGGAAGTGGTTGGGTTGTTGCTTACGGAACAGCAGATTCAATTCAAAGCTTTAACCCAGAAACAGCAACAACAGTAACTATTTACGACGCAGCAGAATTCCCTTATTTAATTCAAGGATTAACTCCTGGAGCAACATATTATTTAGCTGCAAAACAAAACTGTGATGGTGAATTTACAGCTCCAATAGCAGTAACACTACCACAAGCAGGAACTGTTGCAGTAGCACCTTTCACACAAGACTATAATGAAATAGGAAATGCTCCAGAAGCACAATTTGTAAATGGAACAATAAACGCTTGGGTACACGGAACAGCAACAAACAATCCTGCGGGAGAAGGTGGAGCAATCTACATCAGTAACGATGGAGGAACTACAAATGCTTACACTACAAATGTTGAATCAAGAAACTATTTCACAACCCTTGTAGCTTTCCCAACAGATGGTTCAGTAGCATTCCGTATTTCATTTGATTGGAAATGCTCTGGAGAAGGTGCTTATGACTATTTAAAAGTGTATATGGTTCCTGTTGAATATGAATTATCACATGGTGGAGAACCAGCAAGCAGATATGCAATTACTGGTAATTTAAACGGTAGCACAAACTGGAATACAAAAAACATTACATTAGATGCAGCAGGTAGATTAGGTACTATGCAAAAATTAGTATTTATGTGGAGAAACGACTATGCAGATGGAAACCCTCCTCCTGCAGCAATAGATAACTTATCAATAACTTCACTTTCTTGTATAGCACCAGCAAGCGTTGCTTATCAAAGAACAGAAAACCCTTCTGAAATGATAATCAACATCACATCATCTAACCCAACAGAAACAACATATCAAATAGAATACAAACCAGTCTCAGCAAATGAATGGTTTCCTGTAACAACAACAGAATTAACATACACATTAACAGAACTTGAATTAGGAACAGAATACGAATACAGAGTTGCTGCATTATGTGATGGTAATATGACCGACTATGTAAACGGTAGTTTTGTTACAAACTGTGCAGCAATTCAAGAATTACCTTACACAAACACATTCTCTGGAATATTTACAGGAACAGGAATAGGAATAAGCGGACCGCTTTGTTGGATAAACCTATCATCAGAATCAAACTACAAATGGTCAACAACAAGACAAGAAGCAGACGAAGCATCACAAGACGGAGATAGATATGCATTAGCATACAATGGAGATTCTTATGGAGATGCAAGACCTATTGTTAGTGAATGGATATTCACACCTGCATTTGAATTTGACGGAGAACAAAGATTACAATTTGAAGCATCTCTATACTATAATTGGGAAAGACCTGCCACAGTAGATATATTTGCATTAGATGTTTCAGAAAACGATTTGACATCAAGAGCCGACACAGCAAATGCAACATATCTTACAAGCGTTACTATTGAAGGTTCTGCTTGGAGCGAAAAAGAAGTAATCCTTTCAAACGTAACAACAACTTCACGTTTAGCCTTTGCAGTTCGTCACCATGCACCTAAATTCTTTATTGATAATGTTAGAATCAATCAAGCGCCTCCTTGTCCAGATGTACACGGATTAACAGCAACTACACCTGATGGTTCTTCTATCGTAGTAACATTTGACACATTAGGAGCACAAAACGGTTGGATAGTAGCATACGCTCCTGCTTCTAACTCTTTCGATCCAGAAACAGCAACACAAGTTACAATTCCAGCAGGCTCAACATTCCCTTATACATTAGCAACAAACGTTGATGGTGGAAACTACACAATAGCAGTAAAACAAAACTGCGATGGAGCATATTGGAGCTATCCTGTAAACCTATTCATACCAATAGTAAACGCAATTCCATACGCAGAAAACTTTGACGATGTATTAGGAATAACAGAATGGTTAGTAACAGCACCAAACTCTGCATACGCTGGTTCATTAAATAAATGGTGTTATGGAACAATACTAAACAACACAACAGATGAAGCAGGCAATTTAACAAACGGAGGAGCATTCTATGTAAGTAATGACAACGGAGTAACAAATGCTTACAGTGGTAGTGGTAATGCTATATCAACTCTTAGTACATTCTTAGCATTTGAAGATGATTTATCTTGGGAATTGTCTTTTGATTGGAAAGGATTAGGAGAATACTACTATGATTATATGGAAGTATATCTATTACCACTTGGAGAAAGCCTACCAACATCAACATATTCTTCTCATAAAATAGGACAAAGCAAATATCAACAATCAAGTGAATGGACAAGCGAATCTATTATCTTAGGACAAGAATATGCTAATTCAGTTTATCAATTAGTGTTCTTATGGTACAATGATAATATGACAGCAACAAACCCTCCTGCATCAGTAGATAACATATCTGTTTCAGTGCGTTCTTGTTTTGAAATATCAGACCTTACAGCAATAGCAACAGAAGAAGCAGATCAAGTACAAGCAATAATAAGCTTTACTGACACAATAAACCAAGGAGTAAACTACTTATTAGAATACAAATTAAGTTCAGAATCAACTTGGACAAGTGTTAGCAACATAACAAACCCTTACACTTTAACAGGCCTACAATATGGTTCAGAATATGACGTAAGAGTTAAAGCAGTTTGTTCAGAAACAGCATCATCTATGTTTGTTAGCACAACATTCAACACACCTTGCGCAAGTTTAACAGCACCTTGGACAGAAGGATTTGAAGCAGGAATATACAACTCTTCAAATTGTTGGTTCTATGCAAATGGAGAATTAACAGAAAATACAAATCTTGAATACACAGAAGGTATTTGGACAATAAATGGTGTTTCTATTGAATATAATGGTACAAATAAAATGTACCATAACTTATGGGGAAGTAACAAACATAAATGGATTATTACTCCAACCATAGACTTAGGAGACACTAATACTCAACTTTACCAATTCTCGTTTGATATTGCTGCACATGACTATACTAACAGCAATGCAACAACATTTGAAGATGACGACAAAATTGCAGTAGTTATTTCTACAGATAACGGATTAACTTGGTCAAGTGCAAATGCAGTTATCTTTGCAAATGCAGATGCTGACACAGAACACAACCTAAGTGATATTACACGTTCATTATCAAGAAAAACAATAGCATTACAAGACGCAACTGGAACTCCATTAGCAGGAAGAATCAAAATAGGAATTTATGCTTCTACACTTTATGGAGACTCTGACCTTAATTTATTCTTAGATAACTTTGAAGTAAACTTAGCAGGTGAAACATCACCTTGTGTTCAACCAAGCTCATTACTAATAGAAGAAGATAATATTACAGAAAACTCTGCAATCTTATCATGGAGTTCAAATGGAAGTGAAAGCGGTTGGGAAGTAAGAGTTGGAGAAAATGGAACAATAGAAAACTCTACAATACCATTCTACAATATCACAGGATTAGATGACAACACAACATATACAGTTTATGTGAGATCGGTATGTAACGCAACAAGTCGTTCAGAATGGGATTCAATCCAATTCACAACACTTCAAGCTATTCCTTGCGATGCACCAACTAACCTTGTAGCAAGCAACGTTACTGCAACAACAGCAGAAATAACTTGGAATGGTGCAGTAGATACATACGAATTAAGAGTAAATGCAGGATCAATAGAAACACTTACAACTACAAGCAAAACTTTAACAAACTTAAATCCAAGTGCATCTTATACAGTAGATGTTAGAGCAGTATGTGAAGAAAGAACATCAGATTGG
Organism: Bacteroidales bacterium UBA3388; assembly: GCA_002358855.1. Classification (GTDB taxonomy): domain Bacteria; phylum Bacteroidota; class Bacteroidia; order Bacteroidales; family P3; genus Onthomorpha. The sequence continues at coordinate 3,493 of DEPQ01000046.1, read as the reverse complement.
GTAAGCGTAAGTTTCATAACACTTGAAGCAACAACAGAACCATGCGATGCACCAACAGCACTTTCAGCAAGCAATATCACACAAACAAGTGCAGATATTACATGGAACGGCACAGCATCAACTTACGAATTTAAGTTAAATGGTGGCACAGCAGAAACACTTACAACAACATCAAAATCACTAACAGGCTTAACAGCAAACACAGCTTACACAGTAGAAGTAAGAGCAATATGTGAAGACCAACAATCAGCATGGGTAACAACAACCTTCACAACACTTCAAGAACAAGGCGGAACAGATCCAGAACCAGAACCATGCGATGCACCAACCAACCTTTCTGCAAACAATATCACAGAAACTTCAGCAGAAATCACTTGGAACGGAACAGCATCAACATACGAATTTAAGTTGAATGGTGGCACAGCAGAAACCCTTACAACTACAACAAAAACATTAACAGGCCTAACAGCAAACACAGCCTATACAGTTGAAGTAAGAGCAATATGTGAAGACCAAACATCTGAATGGGTAAGTGCAAACTTCACAACACTTGAACAAATCGTGATAGTATTAGGAGAAGTAACAACTTCACCAGCAACAAACTTAGGAAACACAAGTGCAACCTTGAACGGAGCATTGGTAAGTGCAGGAGAATCTGAAAACTACACAATAGGCTTTGCCTTAGCAACAGTAGCAGACTTTACACTTGAAGACGCAGGAGTACAAAACATTACATCAACTCTAAACGGAAGCACATTCACAACAACAGTTAATGACTTAGTAGAAGGACAAACATATTTCTATCGTGCATACATCACAAACGAAGCAGGCACAGCATACGGAACAGTAGAAACCTTCACACTATTAGGCTTAACTGACGCCGTAGCAAACCAAATAGCAGTAAGTTTGTATCCAAATCCAGCAAGCGACAACGCAACATTAGAAATCAACGGATTGAACCAAGAAGCTAAGATAGTTATCAGCGACTT
>DEPQ01000046.1:0-2314 GCA_002358855.1 Bacteroidales bacterium UBA3388 | reverse complement strand
AATCAATAAACTCAAAAGAGCGACTCTTTGTTTGAGTCGCTCTTTTTTTTCTTTGAATTAGAAAATTATTTCTTTGATATAGTTTTGTGAAACAAAGAAAAGTTGTATCTTTGCCTTTATGAAAAATAGGTTAAGAATAATTATTTGCCTTGTTCTTGCGTTATTTACGGTAAGAGGCTTTGCTCAAAATGATTATAGCACTCAACCGATAGCGGAATTTGATATGGTATCATACGATTTTGGAGAAATATTACAAGGACAAGAGGCAGTTGCTGTTTTTACATTAACAAACAAGGGGGGAGCTCCTTTGGTTGTTGAAGATGTGAAGGCGTCTTGTGGTTGTACATTAGTGGAGTGGACAAAAGATCCGCTTTTACCAGAACAATCTTCTAAAATAATAGTGAAATACAATTCTAATATTTTGGGAAATATCAAACGAAGCATAGTGGTAAACACTAATGTTGCCGAGCAAGAGAGAATACTCTTAATGATAACGGGTAATGTAATTTCAAGTATTGATTATTAACTTTAACAAATAAAAAAAATGAAGAGATTTCTTTTATCAGCGATTTTTGTATTCGCTTTAATGTTAGGTGCAAATGCACAACAAACAAAAGATAATAAACAACAAACAGAAGTTACTTCACAAGCAGAGATAACTTTTGAAAAGTTAGAACACGATTATGGTGAAGTAAAACAAAACGGAAATGGTGTTTGTGAATTTAAGTACACAAATACAGGAAGCGTACCTTTGATTTTGACAAAAGTTCGTTCATCTTGTGGTTGCACAGTGCCTAAATGGAGCAAAGAACCTTTGATGCCAGGTCAATCAGCTTCTATTACCGTGAAATATAACACTTCAAGCGTTGGACCAATCAACAAGTCTATTACAGTAGAATCAAACGCTTCTAACCCAAGAGTAAGATTGTTAATAAAAGGAAAAGTAGTTAAATAAAATAAACAAGAAGATTATGTTAGAAATATCAAGAAAAGGTCAAATTCTTCCTGCTTCTGCTATTAGAAAATTAGTACCTTATGCAGAGGCAGCCAAAGAAAGAGGAATAAAAATACACCACTTAAATATAGGACAACCAGATATTGAAACTGCGCCAGGAGCCTTAGATGCTTTAATAAAAGCTCCAAGAGATATTGTTGCTTACACTCACTCGGCAGGAAATATGTCTTATAGAAAAAAACTTTGCGAATACTATGCAAAACACAATATTAACATAACACCTGACGAAATAATAATCACAGCAGGCGGTAGTGAAGCATTACAATTCGCCTTCACAATCACTTGTAACCCAGGAGATGAAGTTTTAATTCCAGAACCATATTACACAAACTATAATTCGTTTGCAATTCTTTCAGATGCAGTAATCAAAACCGTTCCTTCAACAATCCAAGATGGCTTTGCATTACCTTCAATTGAAGAATTTGAAAAAGTTATCACTCCAAAAACAAAAGCAATAATGATTTGTAATCCAAATAACCCAACAGGATATTTGTATTCAAAAGAAGAATTGTTGTTATTGGGAGAAATAGCAAAGAAACACAACCTTTACTTATTTGCAGACGAAGTTTACAGAGAATTTTGCTACGATGGAAAAAAACACTTCTCAGTAATGGAAATGGAAGATCTTTCTCAACACGTTATTTTACTTGACTCTGTCAGCAAGAGATACTCAGCTTGTGGAGCAAGAATAGGAGTTATCATATCCAAAAACAAACAAATAATGAACGCTGCACTAAGAATGGCACAAGCAAGACTATGTGCACCATATTTTGGACAAATATTCGCAGAAGCAGCAGTAGATACACCACAAGAATACTTCGATAAAGTAGCAGCAGAATACGACCTAAGACGTAAAACTCTTGTAGAAGCAATCAATAAGATTGACGGATGTTTCTGCCCTATGCCAACAGGAGCATTTTACACTATCTTGGAAATGCCAATAGATGATTCTGATAAATTCTGTCAATGGTTACTTGAAGAATTTAACTACAATGGTGAAACAGTTATGCTTGCACCTGCAACAGGATTTTACTCTGACCCAGAAAAAGGACGCAAACAAGCAAGAATCACTTACTGCTTGAAAATAGAAGACCTAAAAGCAGCGGTAAAATGCTTGGAAGAAGCACTAAAAGTTTATCCAGGACGTACAAACAAATAAAAATAAACCCTCAAACCTACAAAGCTGAGTCATTTTTCTTGATTCAGCTTTGTTTTTAAATGAAAACGTATGAAAAAAATAATAATTAGTCTTTTTATACTCAGCCTAAACCTTAGTTTTGCCTTTTCTCAACAAGCAGA
>DEPQ01000038.1:24235-24358 GCA_002358855.1 Bacteroidales bacterium UBA3388 | reverse complement strand
AATCGGCTTTTTATTTTGAAAAAACAAAGAAAAAATCCGAAAAATCAAAGACTTTTTTGGCTAAATTAAGGCTTAAAAATACTAAACCTTTGATTTAGTGGTTTTTAGTTAAGGGCTTATATT
>DEPQ01000038.1:17149-24208 GCA_002358855.1 Bacteroidales bacterium UBA3388 | reverse complement strand
CTTATATTTTCAAAATTTACGATTAGAAATCTTTTGTTTGAAAATATTGCACGCATTTGGCGTTAAGTGAGGAGAAAGTTTTTTATTTTTCTTTCAAAAATAGTCTTATTGGGAAATGATCGCTTGCTCCGCCTTGGTAGTGCATTCCTTTGTAGGTGGAAAGTGGCTGAATTAAGCGATTGCTTTTGTCTTTGTCTATTAGGAAATCGGGACGGAAAATCATTTCTTCTTCTTTTCCTTCTATTTCTAAGTGATTCAATAGGGGTTTTGATACTATGAATTGATCAAAACTGCAATAATCTCCGCTGTAAACATAGGATCCTCGTTTGTTTTTGTTGTTTCGCATTAGGTTTACAAGGAATGGATCGGGGTTATTGCGGTGTGCAATGATGTTAAAGCCGTCTTTGATTGAAGAATCCCAAGGGTTGTCGTTCATATCTCCCATTATGATAAAGTTTTCTTCTCCTTTTTGTCTTAGTTCTTCAATATGGCTATTGACTATCGCAAACATTTTTGTGCGTAAAGCCTTTTTTATGTTGTGTTCTCGGCGTGAGGGTGCGTGAATTACATAGATATTTAGTTTTATATCTTGCATTATTCCTTGTACATAAAGAACGTCTCGTGTTTTTTCTTCGTTTTCTTCTGTGGGAATTACTATTTTATTGTGCGAAAGAGGTGTAAATTGTTCGTTGTAAAGTAATGCTACGTCTATTCCTCTGATGTCTTCTGATGGATAGTGAATATATTTGTATTTTCCTTTGCGTAAAGGACTGTCTTTGCACAAATCATATAGCACTTTGTCGTTTTCGATCTCGCATAAGCCTATTATTGCGGGCATATTGCCTTTTCCTGCTGCTATATAGGTCTTTGCAAGTAGGTTTTTCTTGCTATTGTATCGTGAAAAGCTCCATCGTTTTTTGCCTTCTGCTGTAAAGTCATCGTCAAGTGCTATGCTGTCTTTGGTAGGATAGAAAAAGTTTTCACAATTGTGGAATACAATTACTCCTTGTTGTGCTAATACCATATTAGGTATTAGACTTAGAATCATCGCAAGTTGTTTTGTGCGTTTTGATGTAGGAGTTTTGTATTTCATTTCTTGATTTTGTTTTGTAAAAAAGCCCACAAAACTTTTTTTTGTTTTGTGGGCATTGTGTTTATTGTTAGAATTAACCTTTGTAGAAAGGCATTTTTACTACTATTGCTTTTAATAGTTTTTCTCTTACTTTGATAAAGATTTCTGTATCTTTTTTGCTGAATGCTGTTGCAACGTGTGCTGTTCCGATTGCTACGCCGCAAGATGGAGATTGTGTTCCTGAACATACTTTTCCTATTACATTGCCTTCTGCATCGCAAACTTCGTATCCTTGACGTGGAATTCCTTTGTCTATCATTTGGAATCCTACTAATTTTTTGCTTACTCCGTTTGCTTTTTGTTCTTCAAGTCTTGCTCTGTCTATGAAATCGTTTCCGTCAACGAATTTTGTTAGCCAATTTAATCCTGCTTCTATTGGAGAAGTTTCATCATCGATTTCGTGTCCGTAAAGACAAAATCCCATTTCCAAACGAAGAGTATCTCTACATCCTAATCCAGCAGGCATTATTCCAAATTCTTTTCCTGCTTCGAATACTGCATCCCAAATTTTGTCTGCATATTTTTTGTCAAAGTAGATTTCGCATCCACCCGCTCCTGTATATCCTGTTGTAGATAAAAGAACGTTTTCAATTCCTGCAAAAGTCAAGAATTTGAATGTGTAATATTCCATATCTTCAATAGGAGTTTCTGTAAGTTTTTGCATCGCTTTTAATGCCAAAGGACCTTGTACTGCTAATTGTCCATAGCTTTCGCTTTCGTTTGTGAAGTCTTGACCTAATACTAAGCCCATTTCTTCTGCTATTTTACTCATCCAAGCCCAGTCTTTATCAATATTTGCTGCGTTTGGTACCATAAAATATTCTTCTTTTGACACTTGATAAACTAACATGTCATCTACGATTCCTCCTTTACCGTTTGGAAGAACTGTATATAATACTTTACCATCAAAAAGTGTTGCTATATCGTTTGAAGTGCAACGTTGAACAAATTCAAACGCTTTTGGACCTTTTGCTCTGAACTCTCCCATGTGAGAAACGTCAAATACTCCAACTGCATTTCTTACATTATTGTGTTCAACCACCAATCCTTCGTATGAAATTGGCATATTGTAACCAGCGAATTCGGCCATTTTTGCTCCTAATTCGATGTGTTTTTGTGTAAATGGTGTGTTTTTCATCTCTATAATTTTATTTAATTTATAATATTCTTTGAATCAAATTTTGCGTGCAAAGTTAAAAAATAGTTTTTTCTTATTCAAATTTTTTTAATTCCAAGTTTTTTCCGTCCCAAACTGCATAGTGTCCATATATGTTCCAATATCCAAGATTTATATAACGAGTTTTGTCTTTTATTTTCTTGTTACAAACCAAATGTCTATGACCAAACACAAAGAAATCAATGTTTTGTGTTTCTAAGGTTTTAAGACAAAATTGGTAAATAGGCTCTTTTTCGCCTAAGTCAATCATATCTTTTTCGGAATGTGAGGCTCGGGAACTCCTACTCCATTTTTGTGCCATGGCTATCGCCCAACGAGGATGCAAAGTCGCAAAGGCTGATATGCAAAACTTATTTTTGAAAATGCTATTTATGAATTTGTATTTTTTATCCTTTGGATCTAATCCGTCTCCGTGCCCAAGCATAAATGTTTTGCCATAAAGAGTGAGTGTTTCTCTTTGTTTGTGAACGATTATGCCTAATTCGTCTTGAAAATAATCTCGTAACCAAAGGTCGTGATTGCCACAAAAAAGATGGATTCTTATTCCTGAATCTATCAAGTGAGCAAGCGTTCCAAGAAATCGCACAAATCCTTTTGGTACTACGTGTTTGTACTCGAACCAAAAGTCAAATATATCTCCTAAAAGATAGATTTCTTCTGCGTCTTTTGAGATATGATTGAGCCAACGAACAATTTTCTTTTCTCTTAGGCGGTTAAATTTCGCTGAACTATTGCCTAAGTGAAAGTCTGATGCAAAATATATTTTGTTTCTATTTAGTTCCATTTTTCTTTTGTGCGTTTTCTTTCTCTGCAATAAAGTTTTCAAGCGTCAATGTGTGCTGATTGTTTGGTAAGGTTTGCTTTAAGCCTTGCAAAACTTTTTTGTGCATTTCTAAACTTTGGTTATAGTCAAATAAAGCAAAGCCGTCAAAGGTGCGATACAAGGCTATGAGTGTTGTAAGCGAGCCTAAGTTTTTGTTTATAAAGTCTGAGGTTATTTTTTCTTGATATTGCTTTGTTGATGTATATTTTTCTATTATGCTTGTGCGGATTGAATCGAGTTTTGCGGTATCTGCTTTTGACAATTCTTCACTCATACTTTTCAAAGACAAACGAACATTATAGTTTTCTTTGTTTAATTCTTTCAAAAGTTCGGATTCTGGTGAGCCTTCTATGTTATAAGTGCCTGAAAAGTTACTTCCTGAGGCTTTTATTGAAATTTGTTCTCCTATTGTAGGGCATATAATTATGTATTCATTGCCTAAGGATAGAGAGTAAAGTGTTGGTTCTTGCATTTCTATGTTTTTAGAAAATACTCCTTCTTTATCTAAGGATATTGTGTCGTTTTGACTAAATCCACTTTTACCTACTTCGCTCAAAATTAGGTATTGTTCGGTTGGATTAGAAATTGCTCCTGATAAAGCAAAGGAATCGTTTTTTAACTCTTTGTTTTCTTTGCACGAAACAAAGAAAAAAATAAATAAAACAAAGAAAAATTTTCTGCTTATTTTCATATTCTTTTTTATTCTTTTATTTTGCTCGTTTAATAAAGTCTGCTATTGTAAGGGCTGCCATAGATTCTACAACGACTCTTGCTCTGAAAAGATTGCAACAGTCATGTCTGCCATTATTTTCTATTTCTGCGATTTCTCCTTGTGGATTTATTGCTCGGATTGTGCGAATTGATGCAATAGGTTTAAATCCTACACTAAAAACAACGTCCATTCCGTTTGTGATTCCTCCTTGCACTCCTCCACAATGATTGGTTTGTGTTGTAAAGTCTTGATTCCAATGGTCAATATCTTCACTGCCTAAGCGTTTGCAAGATTCTAATCCATCTCCTATTTCAAAACTTTTTGCAGAAGGAATACTTATCATTGCTTGTGCAAGAGTTGCTGAAAGTTTGTCAAATATTGGTTCTCCAAGTCCCTTTGGTACGTTGTGAATTGTGCATTTTATCACTCCACCTAAGCTATCGCCATTTTCTTTTGCTTGCAAGAGTGCTTCTTCTGCTTGATTGCGTTGGGAGATGTAGTCAAATTGTCCTATTTGTGTTATTTCCGATTCAATATTTATTTGATATAAAGAAAGGAATTGCTTGGCAAGACTTCCGCCAACAACTCTGCAAACAGTTTCTCTTGCAGATGCTCTTCCACCTCCTGAACTCGCATTTATGCCGTACTTACAAAAATATGTATAATCAGCATGCGAAGGACGAAAAAGAGTTTTTAGATTTTCATAGTCTTGTTTTTTTACATTTTTGTTTTCGATTAAAAAAGCAATTGGTGTACCTAAGGAAATATTGTTTTCAATTCCAGAAATAAAAACAACTTTATCTTCTTCAACTCTTGGAGTAGAAAATGCAGAAGCAGATTTCCGTTTTTCTAATTCACTTTCAATCAGAGCATAATCTATTTTCAGATTAGCAGGAAATCCCTCTACTATTCCACCTAAGCAGTTGCTATGACTCTCTCCAAAGGTTGTTAAACTAAAACTTTTACCAAAGGTATTACTACTCATTATCCGTAAAATTATTCTTGTTTTGAGTGCAAAGTTATTGATAAATGTGTAGAATAAAAGAATAAAAGAGTGTTTTTTTTTCTTTAAATGGAATAAACTTAGTAAATTTGCAGATTATTTAGTGAAGAAAATAAAAAAATAAAATAAAACTCAAAGTAATGACAGCAAAAGAAGTTATTAAAAGAGAAGACGTTGTAATCAAATTTGTCGGCGATTCCGGCGATGGAATGCAACTTACAGGTACACTATTCTCTGACACTTCTGCTTTGGACGGTAATGACATTGCGACATTCCCTGATTATCCAGCAGAAATCAGAGCTCCACACAACACAGTGGCAGGTGTATCAGGCTTTCAAGTTCACATAGGCAAGAAAATTTATAGTTCAGGGGATAAAGCTGACGTTTTAGTGGCTATGAACCCTGCTTCATTGAAAGCAAACTTGAAATGGGCTAAAATAGGCGGTATAATAATCGTAGATGCGGACACTTTTGAAGATGAAGCAATAGAAAAAGCAGGCTATTCTTCTAATCCGCTTGAAGATGATTCTCTTTCAAATTACAGATTGATAAAAGCACCTATCACAAGTTTCACAATGGAAACTGTGAAAGATATTTTTGCGGATAGAAAGTCTGCATTGAAATGTAGAAATATGTTCGCCTTAGGTATGATTTTCTTCATTTTCGGAAAAGGTCTTGAACATACAGATTCTTATTTGGAAAAGAAATTTGCTAAAAAGCCAGAATTGGTTCAAGCAAACAAAGCAGTGGTAAGAGCAGGTTACAACTTCTGTGAAAATACTGACATTTTGGAAAGCCAAATGATAGTTGAACAAGCTCAAATGCCAAAAGGAAAGTACAGAAACATAACAGGAAACATTGCAACTGCTTGGGGATTGCTTGCAGCAGCAGAAAAAGCAGGTCTTCCTTTATTCTTAGGTTCTTATCCTATTACTCCTGCAACTGATATTTTAATAGAATTGGCAAAACACAAATCATTAGGAGCAAGAGTTTTCCAAGCAGAAGATGAAATCGCAGGTATTTGTTCTGCAATCGGAGCTTCATTCGCAGGAGCAATGGCTTGTACATCTACTTCTGGTCCTGGATTGTCTTTAAAGAGCGAAGCAATCGGATTAGCCGTTATGACAGAATTGCCACTTGTTATTGTAGATGTTCAAAGAGGAGGTCCTTCAACAGGATTGCCTACAAAAACAGAACAATCTGACCTTACACAAGCATTATTTGGAAGAAACGGAGAAGCACCTTGTATAGTAGTTGCAGCATCTTCATCAGCTAATTGTTTCTACTGGGCTTTTGAAGCAGCACGTTTATCATTGGAAACAATGACTCCAACAATTCTTTTAACAGATGGTTACCTTGGAAACGGATCTCAACTTTTCAGAATACCAAAAATGGCAGATCTTCCAAAAATCAACCCACCTTTTGCAACACCTAATGATCCTAATTACGCACCTTACAACAGAGATCCAGAAACTCTTGTAAGACAATGGGCAGTTCCAGGAATGGACGGATTACGTCATAGAATTGGAGGTTTGGAAAAACTTTCAGGAAAAGGAAGTGTTTCAACCGATAGTGCTAACCACGAACAAATGGTTAAGTACAGAAAAGAAAAAGTAGAAAGAGTAGCAAATCGTATCCCTAATCAAGAAGTAGAAGGAGCAGAAAATGCAGATTTATTAGTTGTTGGTTGGGGAGGAACAGAAGGAGCTTTACGTTGTGCAGTTCAAGAATTGCAAGCAGAAGGAAAAAGCATTGCATTTACTCAATTTAACTACATAATGCCTCTTCCAAAGAACACAGAAGAAATGTTGAAGAGATATAAAAAGGTTGTGGTTTGTGAATTAAACATGGGACAATTTGTAAATTATTTGAGAATGAACTTCCAAGGAATGATGTTCCATCAATATAATAAAGTACAAGGCCTACCTTTTGAAGTAAGTGAATTAAAAGAAGTGTTTAATCAAATTTTAGGAGAATAAGAAATGGCTATAGAACATTCAGCTGTCGAATTAACAAAAGCGGATTTCGCCAGTGATCAAATGGTAAAATGGTGCCCAGGTTGTGGAGACCACGGAATATTAGCATCAGTTTTAAATGTATTTCCTAAAATAGGATATAAAAAAGAAAGTTTCTGCATGGTATCGGGTATAGGTTGTTCAAGCCGTTTCCCTTACTATGTAAACACATACGGATTCCATTCAATCCACGGTAG
>DEPQ01000038.1:0-17003 GCA_002358855.1 Bacteroidales bacterium UBA3388 | reverse complement strand
ATCGGAGGAAACCATTTCATACACTTTGTTAGAAGAAATATGGACGTTAATTACATATTATTTAACAATCGTATATATGGTTTAACCAAAGGACAATATTCTCCAACTACAAAACAAGGACAAATAACTAAAACCTCACCTTTCGGAGTTATTGATTATCCTTTCAATCCTGGTGAATTAGTAATTGGAGCAAGAGGAACATTCTTTGCAAGAGCAATAGACAATCAACCAGCTCAACTTCAAAAAGTTTGTATGCACATGGCAGAACACGATGGTGCAGCTGTGGTTGAAGTATTGCAAAATTGCGTAATCTTTAACGATGGAGCACACAAAGAAGTTACCGATAAAGAAGTTAGAGACGATCGTCAATTGTGGTTAGAACATGGAAAGCCAATGATTTTTGGTAAAAACAAAGACAAAGGTATCGTTTTAAGAGGCACAAGCCTTGAAGTAGTAACAATAGGCGAAAACGGAATAACTGAAAACGATATTTTAGTTCACGATGAGACTACTGAAAACACAGGAATCCACATGATGCTTGCACAAATGCGTCCTCCACAATTCCCAATGGCCTTCGGAGTAATCAGAGCCTATAAACAACCAACATATAACCAACTATTCGAAAAACAAATGATAGAAGCACAAGAAAATGCTAAAATAAAATGTGTAGATGATTTGTTGAATAGTGGTGAAACTTGGGAAGTAGAATAGTTTGAGCGTTTTTTGCTTAAGCCCACGAGTGCATGCAGGTTTTTAAAGCCTGCATGTTTTTTTTATTTATAGAATTTACAATCTTGAAACGCCGTTTTTATTCCATTTTTTCTTTGAAAAAATCTATTTTCTTCAAGAAAAAATTCATTTTCTCAAAGAAAAAATAATTTGAAACAAAGAATTAGTCTTTCCAAAAAATTGTTTCAATAGTTTCATCAAAGGTTATCGTGTAGCCAAACTTTGCAAATATGTTCTTAATCTGCACTTGTTCCTCAGGGGATAGCGGTTTTTTAGCATTTCTTCTGCGGTAAAATCCCGTTTGACCAAAGAGTTGGATTAACTCATTCCTTATTTTCTCTACATCACTCACGAGAATATTTTCAAAAGCCTTCTTCATGCCGTATGCAATGCGGACTTTCTTGCAATCGGCAAAGTATTTGCAATTTTTATCATTAAACTTTGCATGATTAACCACTTGCAACAAATCACTACATTCCTCTAATTTCGACACCGCAATATGCCTTAAACACTTTGGAGCAAACGAACATTTATCGTTAAAGCACAATTTATAAGCCTTAGGCTTAGTAGAAAAATCAATATCCTTGACTTCCATATAATAATTATTTGTTTAATATTTCCGTTTATTCAATGACACTAAAAAAAGCATAAATGTTACAACAGAGAGGCTTTTTTAGTGTCAATATTTAAAGCAAACACTTATTGTTATGAAAAAACATCTATTTCTATCCGTAATTGTGTGTTTTCTTTCGGCTTTTGTGGCATGTGAAGAGCCTGAGCCAATAGCTATTTTTAAGAGATAGTTTAATAAAACTGCGTAAAAATTACACAAAATAGTTGTTTTGCTCAATTATTCTTTATAATTTTGCGTCAAATTAACGCAATAAGGATATGAATTCTCAAAATTTTTGTTACAAATACCCACATCCTGCCGTTACTTCTGACTGTGTGATTTTCGGATTTGATGGTGTAGCTATTAAAGTGCTGTTAATTCAGCGAGGAATTGAGCCTTACAAAGACAAATGGGCTTTCCCTGGTGGATTTATGCAGATTGATGAAACTGTAGAAGAGTGTGCAAAACGTGAATTGGAGGAAGAAACAGGTTTAAAAACAACTTCGGTGGAGCAATTCTACACTTTCTCTGACGTAAATCGTGATCCACGCGAGCGAGTAATTACCGTAGCTCATTATGCTTTAGTTCGTTTAGAAGAAGTAAAAGGTGGAGATGACGCAATGTCGGCTCAATGGTTTGCAATGAACGAAATCCCGAGTCTTGCCTTTGATCACGATAGGATTTTGCGTATGGCAGTTAATCGTTTGAAAGAAAGAATTTGTTTTGAGCCTATTGGATTTGAATTATTACCTGAAATCTTTACGATGAGTGCCCTACAAAATCTCTACGAAGCTATATTGGAAATGAAATTTGATAGAAGGAATTTCTACAATAAAATGCTTAAACTCGGTATTCTTTCGGAAGCAGAAGAGCGTCCAAAGAATACTTCTCGCCGTACGCCGATTAAGTATCGCTTTAATGCAAAAAAATATGCAGAATTAAAACAAAAAGGATTTAGATTAGAATTTTAAAAAACTTAAATTTATGTATAATAGAAAATTTACTCCAAATAAAATTACAAGTCTTGAAAATAATGAAATATTTGTATTTGGTAGCAACCTCGATGGCCTTCACGGAGGAGGAGCTGCTCGTGTTGCTTATCAGAAATTTGGTGCCCAATGGGGAAAAGGCGTTGGCATACAAGGAAATTCTTATGGCATTCCAACAATGCACGGAGGTGTTGATGAAATTAAGCCATACGTTGATGAATTCATTGAATTTGCTTTATCAAATAAAGAATACACTTTTTTAGTAACAAGAATTGGTTGTGGCATAGCAGGTTTTTCACCCAATGAAATTGCACCCCTATTCACCAAAGCAATAGAGATTGAAAACATCTTACTGCCTGAGGATTTTGTTCAAGTGATTGAAGAAAATATCCCTTATCTTCAACAATCCAATTATACATGGGATTCTAAAAAAGATTTTCTTGAAAAATATATCCCTTTAATGCAAGAATTAAAAAATGGAAATTCTCATAATTATTACAAGATAAAAAGTTTACGTATAAATGAATTTAAAAATACAATAAAACTTGTCAATAACGGATTTTACTATACAGAGGAGGGTTGCAAAGTATATTTTGACAAAACAGAGAAAACGTTTGAAGGTACATGCTTTTACTCAACTGCTTTTAATATTGATAACATTAAAGCAAATCCACAACATACTTTTATTGAAGTTGTGAATGCTGATTGCATCAAAGAAGGTATAAGATTATTGGATATGGGTTATAACCCTGCTATTTTAAATATGGCTAATCGTCAAAATCCTGGAGGAGGAGTAATTAGCGGTTCTGGGGCACAAGAAGAAGGTATTTTTCGAAGGACAAATATTTTCCATTCTTTGTATCAGTTTGCTTCATACGCGGAAGAATATAATATAAAAAAGTCTAAATTTCAATACCCTTTGGACAAAAATTTCGGAGGAGTGTATTCACCTTGCGTTAGTGTGTTTCGTGAGAGCGAAAAAACAGGTTATAAATTAATGTCAAAAACTCGCGAAATAGCGTTTATTACAGTTGCAGCCTTAAATCATCCTTCGCTAAATGAAAATGGTATGATTGTTGATGATTTAGTTGAACCTACTAAACATAAAATTCGTACCATTTTACGAATCGGTTTAAAACATGAGCACGATTCTTTGATATTAGGAGCCTTAGGTTGCGGTGCTTTTCATAATCCCCCAAAGCATATTGCTCGTTTATTCCATGAAGTTTTGGAAGAAGAGGAATTCTTAAATAAATACAAGCATATTGTTTTTGCAATATTGGAAGACCATAATTCTTACAAAAAGCACAATAATGAAGGCAACTATTTGCCTTTCAAAAACGAGTTTGCACAATAAGAATTTACTATTTTAGAATTATCTTAGCAGATTTTATTGCAATTTCTTGGTCGTTTGTTTCCTCTATTATAATTGTTGAAGTTTAATCATCTGGAACTTCACGGCCTTATCTAAGATCAATTATCTCAACTTGTGGATAGGTTTGTATCGGAAAAGTAAAATCGTTTGTTTTAGTGGCTTGATTTGGTTTGTAAGAAGAAAATGTTATTTGATAGGTATTACCTCCTCTTACGAGAATTGTCATTTCTTTTAGTCTATTGGTTGTTTTATTACTGATGATTCGTATTTTTGACACATTAGTACTTTTCTTTGGAATAAGATCTATTACATAATTTGTTTCTTCTTCTCTTATTAGTTTTGGACGAAAGTCTTTTGAGTAAGTTTTTATCATGTTTGGAAAGTTGAAGATGTTGTTTGTTTGGTCTATTACAGAGAGTTCTACTTCTGAGGTTTCTTTTACGTAATGCCAATAATTTGTTCCATCGCAATAGTCTTCAAATCCTTGTGCTTTTAATTGGAATTTTGCTCCATTTGAAAGGAGTGTGCCTTTTTGTGTTTCTAATGTTTTATTGCCTGCTTTAATTGTCATTGTGTAGGCAATGAGTATTGGGGAGTCAGTCGTAATTTTTTTTGAGACTGCTTCTATGATTTTTTCTGCTTGTTTGTCTATTACTACTCCGTTTACTATTTGTTTTTGTGCAAAGGATATATGGATACAAAATAAGCAAATAAGAAAAATTAAGGTCTTTTTCATATTCTCTATTTTAGGTATTCTTTTAAAATTTCATTTAGTTCTACTTCGGTTTTGACAAGAACTTCTCTTGCTTTACTTCCTTCAAATGGTCCAACTATGCCTGCTGCTTCTAATTGATCGATGATTCTGCCTGCTCTATTGTAGCCTAAGGATAGTTTTCTTTGGATTAAGGATGTGCTTCCGTGTTGATGCATTACTACAAGGCGTGCTGATTCTTCAAATTTAGGATCAAGTTGTTTCATATCTACTTCTTTGCTTGGCTCAGATGTTTCATCTAAGTATTCAGGCAAAAGGAATGTTTCGTCAAATCCTCGTTGTGAACCTATATATTCTGATAATTGTTCAATTTCTTCTGTATCTATCAAAGCACATTGAAGACGTATTAAATCACTTCCTGCTGATATAAGCATATCTCCTCGTCCTATTAGTTGTTCTGCTCCTGAGGTGTCAAGAATTGTTTTACTATCAACCCTACTACTTACTTTAAAGGCGATTCTTGCAGGGAAGTTGGCTTTAATTGTTCCTGTGATGATGTTTACTGTTGGACGTTGTGTTGCAATTATTAGATGTATTCCTACGGCACGTGCAAGTTGTGCAAGACGTGCAATAGGCATTTCTATTTCTTTGCCTGCTGTCATAATTAAATCGGCAAACTCATCTATCACAAGCACAATATATGGCATATATCTATGACCTTCGGTTGGAAGAAGACGTCTTGAACAGAATTTCGCATTATATTCTGTTATCTTTTTACAGCCTGCTATTTTTAAAAGGTCATAGCGTTGGTCCATCTCAATACATAGAGAATTAAGTGTGCGAACAACCTTTTTAACATCGGTTATTATTGCTTCTTCGCTATCGGGTAATTTTGCTAAATAGTGTCTTTCTATTTTTGAATAAAGAGATAGTTCCACTTTCTTTGGATCAACCATTACGAATTTCAAATCGCAAGGGTGTTTTTTAAATAATAGAGAAGATATAATAGCATTTAAACCTACGGATTTACCTTGTCCTGTTGCTCCTGCCATAAGTAAGTGTGGCATTTTCGCAAGATCGGCAACGTAAGGTTCAGAAGAAATTGTTTTTCCTATCGCAATAGGTAATTCATATTTTGTATCCACAAACTGAGGCGAAGTAAGCATTGTTTTCATCGATACAATTTGAGGATTAAAATTAGGAACTTCTATACCAATCGTTCCTTTGCCTGGTATAGGCGCAATTATTCTTATACCCAAAGCCGAAAGACTAAGAGCAATGTCATCTTCAAGGTTTTTAATCTTATTTATTCTTGTTCCTGGTGCAGGTACAATTTCGTAAAGCGTTACAGTAGGACCGGGAGTAGCAGATATTTTTACAATATCTATCTTATAGTTTCTTAGAGTGTTTACAATTCTGTCTTTATTTGAGAGTAATTCCTTTTCATCAATTACTTTATTATTCTTTTCGTAATCAATCAATATATCAACCGTTGGAGAAACAAAAGAAGATAGTTCTAATTTTGGATCGTATGGCGTATCTATTCCATAATGCTCCATTTCCTCCTCTTCAAATGCTTCTTCCTCTTCAAAAACTTCCTCTTCTTCTTGTGGTTGTTCTTGAATTTCAAATTCTACCTCAAGATTTTCTTCTTCCTCTTCTTGTTTTTGAGGTTCAATATCAAATTCTATAACAGCAGGAATTTGTTCTATTTTTTCTTCTTGTGGTTTTGGCTCTATTTTCTTTTCTTTCTTTGGTTTTTCGCTTTGAGGTGTTTGGCTAAATTCCTTATCCTTTAAACTATTCCAAAACTTTCTTACAAAAGAATAACTAACATTGAAAAGAATTTTTGGGAAAAGAATTGTAAATGCCAAATTAAATAATGCAGTACCAAAAGTCCCTATTATATTTACAAGCCATTGATTAACCATTATGCCAACAACACCTGCAAATACATCTAAACTTGCAAAGGTTGTAGGAAATCCAACAACAAGAAAACCAATAAAACAAGAAAACCATAGCATAATAACAATTACGCTAACAATCCATTTTGCAATATTGTTAATCTCTGCTTTAAACAGTCTCAAAACAGCAAAGAAAAGAAGTATAAGAAATCCAAATGAGGCTATTCCAAAAGTGTTGCAAATAAAAAATTCAGCAACTCTTGCACCTATTGGTCCACACCAATTCTTTACGTCAAGATTTGCTTGTGTAAACCAAGAAAAATAAAAAGAGACAAAGGATACAAAACAAAATACCGTAAAAATAGCAACAATAACACCTATTGTTTTTGGGAATTGCTCACTTTTAACGAAAGAAGAAAGTGAACTCTTATTAGTACTATTTTGGGCTTTCTTTGTTTTTTTATCCTTTGTCTTTCGCATTATTTATTTAATCCTTATTTATTAAAAATCTTCTTCTGCTCCTGCTCCGCCACCCATTGCTTCTTGAAGAATTTGTATCTTTTCTTGGAATTCTTCCATAGTAAGTTCTTCATATCCTGTTTCTAAAAGCAAGTCGGTCTTTTTAACTTTTCCGTCAATTACTTCAACAGCAGTGAAAGTACAAGAAAGAGTTTCTGCATATTGAACAGTGTATTCAAAAGGCATTGCTTTCAATCCTGGATAGTTCATCATTTCAAGAGAAGGACCTAAATCCTTGCAAGCCCAGAAAGTTTCTGTTTCTTCAACGTTTTCTGCGTTTTTATAAGTTGCAACAACTTCGTGAGCAGTCTTTCCTGCCATATCTTTTGTCTTACCTGTGAAGTTATAAGTTACTGCTGTGAAAGCTGAATCTGGCATTTTTTCTCTTATATACCATTTTCCAGAAACATCTTCCAATGGAATTTGAGAAAAATCAAACATAAGAGTTGCTGTTTTCTTTTGAGCATCTGTCAAAACCATAGCACCCATTGTCATATCCATGTATTTGGTTTTTTCTTCAAATACCTTTACTTCATATTCCCCAGGTAATCCTTGTGGAACATCGCCACTCCAAGTTAATTGATACTTAATTGTTCCAGCCCATTTACCTTGTTGAGCTTGCAAACCTAATGTGAATGCACTAACTAAAAGTGCAAACAAAAAAATGTGTTTTTTCATACTTACTAATTTTTTAAAATATTCAATTCTAATCTGCAAAAATACAAATTTTCTATTAGAAACATTATTTTTTATGCTTTTTTAGACATAGAATCCTTTAATAACATCAAACGATTAACAACATTTACCTCACTTACCCCCGAATCGAAATCCAAAGAAAGCAGACTTAAATCAGGATATAGTTGTTTTATCTTATTCTCAACACCTTTGCTGATAATATGATTTGCAATACAGCCAAAAGGTTGAAGACTTATCACACCATCTGCTTTGTTACGTGCCAAAGAAACAATCTCCGCGGGCAAAACCCAGCCTTCTCCAAACTGAGCAATCAAAGGAATAATATTTTTAACCTCATCTGCCAATTCATAAATATCTTCTATTGGGGAATAATACTTAAACTTAGAAATGATATTGTTGAATTTCTCTATTTCTTTCTTTACTAAAACATACAACAGCTTCATTATAGGGTTAGGAATAGAAGAAGTATCAACATTATTTTTAAGTTTACTATCTCTATTTACAAAGAATTGTGTCATAAAAGGAGTTAAAGTCGGAGGAATTACCTCTATTTTTTGACTCATCAACCACGCAACAATATTTTGATTAGCAAAAGGGTGGAATTTCAAGAAGATTTCTCCAACTATTCCGACTTTTTTGCGTTCCAAATATTCGTTTGGCAATAATTTATTAAATTCTTTCACCGCATTTTTAAGCAAAGCAATCAATCCTTTACGGTCTTTTTTCAATACAATAGGTTTTGCTTCTTGTAAATATTGATTTTTCAAATCCAATGCCAAAGAAGGATTTTCTATTCTTACAGCAGTAGAATGATAAAGTTTAGAAAGACAATCGCCAAACAATATTGCATCAAAAGCAATTACTGCAATATTTTTAAAATCGAGTTTAAAGCCCGGTTGATTGCTTCTTACATTGCTCGACATTGCAGCAGAAATAACAGGCACTTGCTCAAAACCTGCATCAACAAGTGCTTTACGTATAACAGGATAATAATTCGATGCTCTACATTGACCACCTGTTTGAGTAATTCCAACAGCCGTTGTATTCAAATCATATTTTCCAGAACTCAATGCCTTAATCATATCGCCTACAATAAGAGTTGCAGGATAACAAACCTCATTATTAGAATATTGCAAGCCTAAATCAGCCGACTTTTTATCACTTAGAGGAAGCACCTCTAACTTATAACCACTCAAGGCAAAGACCTCTGGTAATAAAGGAGAAGCATAATCGGTAAAAAATGGTGCAAGAATTGTTCTATGCTTATCCTCTAAATCAAAAATCTTTGTATCAACAAAAGGTTGAATAGACTTTTGTTTATTGGACTTTTGTTTAAGACTTTCCAAAAGACTTCTAATTCTCAAACGCATTGAGCCTACATTATTTATATCATCAACCTTTATGATAGTACAAGACTTATTATGACGTTTCAAAAGATTAGTTATCTCATCTAAAAGAAAAGCATCGGGCCCACAGCCAAAAGAAGTGATTTGTGCATAATTCACCTCATTGTTTTGCTCGCATACCCATTTTGCAGCCTTAACAATTCTATTCATATAAGTCCATTGTGAGAGCATATAAGTATCCTGCATATCAAAATCATTATTCAATCTCACAATATCATCACTTATCACGCACGCACCAAGAGAAGAAATAATATCACTCAATTTATGTTGAATCAAAGAATCAGTATGATAAGGTCTTGCAGCCAAAAGTATTATTGGAATATTGTTTGCTTTTGCTTTCTCAAAATATTCTTCCGCTTTTGCTTGCATATCTTGTTCAAATTTACTTTGAGCTTCCAAGCCTTTATTGACAGCATTTTTTATTTGTGTAGAAGAATATTTCAAATCTTTGTTTTCTTTACATAAAGTCTTGATATAAGTTTCGCAATTCTTCAAAAGTAGTTTCTTATCCTTGAAAGTGAAGACAGGATTATCAATTTTCACCTCACTATTATCATAAACCGACATTTGACTTTTAATCAAAACGCTATAAGAAGAAACAATCGGACAATTATATGAATTAGCAACATCTTCGCTTTCTTTCTTTTCAAAAACAACATAAGGGAAAAATATACGTTTTAAGCCCTTTGCAATTAGATTATCAATGTGAGAATGCACAAGTTTTGCAGGAAAACAAATATTTTCGCTCATTACTTGCCTTAATCCCTTTTCATAATTGCTATAAGTTGAAAGTTCGCTAAGCACAAGGTCTATATCAAGAGAAGAAAAAAACGCCTTCCAAAAAGGAAAATCCTCAAACATATTCAAAACCCTTGGAACACCTAATTGCATTTTAGGGTTTGCAAGCGGAGGATTTTCAAAAACTCTTTCCAATTTATAAGTATAAATATTATCTCCTTTTTCTTCTTCGGCTTTTGAAGAGAATATTTTTTCACACTTATTACCCGAATGATATGCTTTATTGTTTTCAAACACATACTTAGTAACTAAGCATTGATTTTCGCAACCCTTACAATTTATTTCCTTAGAAGTAAAACTTGAAACCTTTTGAGAAAAAGTTGTTGCTATGTTTTGTTTCTCGTAATTCTCTTTTGCATAAATTGCACAGCCGTATGCACCCATAAGTTCTGGTGTTTGACTACGATAAACCTTTAATCCCAACATATTTTCCAAAGCTTTTACTATGCTATCATTACGCATTGTTCCACCTTGCACAACAATATTCTTTCCAATATCAAGAGAGTTTAGTTTTAAGACTTTATATAAACAGTTTTTTACAACAGAATAGGAAAGCCCTGCTGAAATATCTGCCACACTTGCACCTTCTCTAAGAGATTGTTTAACCTTTGAATTCATAAAGACAGTGCAACGTGTTCCTAAATCACAAGGATTTTTAGCCAAGCAAGCAATTTGTGCAAATTCTGCAACAGGATAAGAAAGCGAATTAGCAAAATTCTCTATAAAAGAACCACAACCAGAAGAACAAGCCTCGTTTAATTCTATTTTATTCAACACTCCATCTTCAATAAACAAGGCTTTCATATCCTGTCCTCCAATATCAAGAATAAAATCCACCTCAGGACATAAAGTTTTCGCAGCCTTGTAGTGAGCAATCGTTTCCACAACAGAATACTCCATAGAAAATGCAGTCTTAATCAACTCTTCTCCATAGCCTGTTGAACAAGCAGAAACTATATTTATTGTAGCATTATTTTCTTGACAAGCCTTATTCATTCTATCTATTGCTTGCTCTACAGCATTCAACGCATTACCACCGTTTCTGCTGTAATCAGAAAAAATAATATTACTTTCTTTGTCGGTCAATACAAGTTTTGTTGTTGTAGAACCACTATCTAATCCAAGAAAACAATCTCCCGAAAAATCTTTTAACGACTTTACCTTCTCACCCTTTGCTTTATCTTCTCTCCACTCTTTTAATTCTTGCTCACTATTAAATATCGCCTCTAACCTATTGCTTTCTTGCTTTGAGGTAGTTGAGATAGTTTTTATGTTTTCAATCAATTGATTTATGTTTATTACAAGTCCCTTTTCTCCATTTGTGAAAACACAGCCCATTGCAGGAATAAGATTAGAATTTTCAAGTGTTATGAAATCCTTTTCTTCAAGAGAAAGTACTCTTGCAAAGGCTTCTCTTAGCGATTTTATGTAAGTCAAAGGCCCTCCGCAGAATAAAATCTTTGGAACAATCTGCATACCTTTTGAAAGTGAGGAAACAACCTGCAAGGCAATAGCATTGAAAATCGACACTGCAATATCTTGCTTTGAAACCCCTCTTGCAACAAGGTTTTGTACATCTGTCTTTGAGAAAACACCGCAACGAGATGCAATCGGATAGATATGTTTTGAGTTTTGAGCCAAAGCGTCAAGTTCATCTACACTTACACCAAGTATTAATGCCATTTGATCAATAAAAGCACCCGTTCCTCCCGCACAATTACCATTCATTCTCATCGTAGGCAAAGAAGAGGCTTTGTTAAAGAATATAATCTTAGAATCTTCTCCTCCTATATCTATAATAGAGTTGATATCCATTGAGAAATGCATTACAAAATTTGACACAGCAATGACCTCTTGAATAAAAGGCACGTTCAAACGTTCCGAAATTCCAAATCCAGCAGAGCCTGTTATGATTATTTCTAATTCTATTTCACTTCCAAGTTGAGTTTTTATGCTTTCAAGAATATTTAAAAGCGTTCCTTTAATGTCAGCATTATGTCTTAAATAATTAGAATAAACAATTTCTTTTTTATTATTTACAACTACTGCTTTTGCTGTTGTTGAGCCAATATCTATACCTAATTTATACATTATCTTTCTATGATTTTATGTTTGATAATATTAGTTTCTTTATATGAGTCTTTCTTCTTTCCAAAAAGGCTTCTTGTGTTTGAGAATCCATTTCTAAGATTTGTGTAAACAATACTTGCCCTACAAACGACATTACGTCTAAGGACATAATATCTATTAGCAAATCCTCTATTGAAATATCCTTTAATTCTCCTTTACTTTGTTTCATTTGAACAAACATACGAATCTTGCCAACAATTTCTTTGCCAAATTCAGAGAAAAGTTCTCTCATCATTTTCAAAACCTCGCTATTGTGTCTTAATTCGCCAATTATAAAAAATGGAGCATCGGGATTGTTTTTCAAAAAACCAATTTGAGCTTCAATAATCTTTTCAATAAAATTTTCAAACGAAATATCCTCTTGTGGAATATCGGCAAGAATCTTCAACATCTTTTGTATTTCTTGCTGACATATAATCTTAAAAAGATTTTGTTTTGTACGATAATAATAATGCACTAAGGCTTGATTGCAGCCCACAGCCTTTGCAACCTGAGTTGTAGAAACTCCCTCATAACCATTTTGCATAAATAATTCTTTTGCCACTAAAAGAATTTGTTCTTCCATATTATTCTTTTGCATACGCTATTTATTTAACCTATTTAATAACTCTATTAAATAACTCTGCAAAAGTATAAATTATTTCTTTACTTTAAAAAAATAAATCAAAGAAAAATTTAATTTTTTCTTTGATTTATTTCAAAAAAACTAAGAGTTTTTTCTCTATTTTGCTACTATTATGAAGTAGTTTTTCTTGCCTTTTTGAACTAATATGTATTTTTCATTAAGTAAATCGTTGCTTGATGTTACAAAGTCTTCTTTTACTTTTTCTTTATTGACAGAAAGAGAGTTTTCTTTTAAGGCTCTACGAACTTCTCCTTTTGAAGCAAGAATTTGAGTCTTTTCTGCTAATAAATCAATTATGTTTATTCCTTGTAAGATTTCTTCTTTGCTAACTTCAAATGTAGGAACTCCTTCAAAAACGCTAAGGAATGTTGCACTATCTAACTTTTTCAATGTATCGGTTGTGCCTTTTCCAAAAAGAATTTCAGAAGCCTCAACAGCTTTGTTGTATTCTTCTTCGCCATGAACACGTATTGTTATGTCTTTTGCAAGAGCTTTTTGAAGTATTCTTAGGTTTGGAGCCTCATCGTGTTGTTTTTCCAAAGCTTCTATTTCATCTTTTGTAAGGAATGTAAAGATACGTATGAATTTCTTTGCATCGTCATCAGAAACATTTAACCAGAATTGATAGAAAGCATAAGGTGAGGTTTTTTCTGGGTCTAACCACACATTACCTTTTTCAGTTTTTCCAAATTTTGAACCATCTGCTTTTGTAATCAAAGGACAAGTCATTGCAAAGGCTTCGCCTGAAAGTGTTCTTCTAATGAGTTCTGTTCCACAAGTGATATTTCCCCATTGATCAGAGCCTCCCATTTGAAGTTTACATCCATAGTTTTCATACAAATATTTGAAGTCGTAGGCTTGAAGCAATTGATAAGAAAACTCTGTGAAAGAAAGTCCTGTTTCAATACGTTTTTTCACGCAGTCTTTCGCCATCATATAGTTTACAGTTATGTGTTTACCCACATCTCTTATGAAATCCAAGAAACTCCACTTACTATTCCAATCATAATTATTAAGAACCAAAGCCTTATTTTCTGCTTCGGTTTCAAAATCCATAAAACGAGATAATTGTTTTTTTATACACGCTTGATTATGTTGTATTTCTTCTAAGGTTAAAAGCTTTCTTTCTTGACTTTTAAAAGAAGGATCTCCAATCATTCCTGTGGCTCCACCCAATAAAACAATAGGTCTGTGTCCGCTTCTTTGAAGATGAGAAAGCATCATAATGCCTACTAAGTGTCCTATATGTAAACTATCTGCCGTAGGGTCAAATCCTACGTATGCAGTAGCGGTTTGTTTTAAAAATTGTTCTTCTGTGCCCGGCATAATATCGTGTATCATACCCCTCCAACGCAATTCTTCTACGAAATTTTTCATTTTTATTTTTAGTTTTATGCTTTGAGTTTACAAAATTACGTTATTTCTTTATAATTTTGCGAAAAAATATAAAAAATGAAACGATTTTTTATCTTAATACTCTCAATTTTGAGTTTAAATCTTTGTTTTGCTCAAAGCCAACAAAGAGAAAATTTAAAGAAAGATGTTTATTATTTAAGCTCTGATGCTTTGGAAGGAAGGGAGGTTGGAAGCGTTGGAAACTCTCTTGCAAGGGAATATATTTGTGAGCAATTAGATTCTTTAAAGATAGAACATTATATTCAAGATTTTAGTGCTAATTTAGGGAAAAACGTAGTTGCAGAAATACGTGCAGAAAAGCCTTTGTATAATCCTGAATACATTGTAATAGGTGCTCACTATGATCATTTAGGAATAAGAAATAATAAAGTATATAACGGAGCTGACGACAACGCATCGGGAAGTGCTATGCTTTTGCAATTAGCCCGTTTGCTAAATGCAAATACAGATAAATTAAATCGTCATATTATTTTAATTTGGTTTGATGCCGAAGAAATGGGATTATTAGGCTCTGATCATTTTGCTTATAATCCTATGTTTGTTGATAAGCTTTCTGATATTAAGTTAATGATAAATCTTGATATGGTAGGCTGGTATAAAAATGGTGCTTTGGAAATTGCAAATGTTGCTATGCTTAATGGTTGGAAAGATATATTCTCAAGCACGCAAACCGACTTAAAAACAAAGGTGTCTAAGTATGAGAAATCTGTTTTTACGGATTCGGACTATTCTTCTTTTGCAAAAAGAGATATTCCCGCAATAACAATGACAACAGGCACCGATTCACCTTATCATAAGCCCGAAGACGATGCAGAATTGATAGATTACGAGGGAATGGATAGGATTTGCGATTTTGTTTTCAATCTTACCGTAAATGCAAGCAATTATAAAGATTTAGGATTTTCAGGGAAAAAATCACGAAAGCATCAGTTTTATAGAGATGGTTTTGAATTTGGAATAAATCTCGGCATAGGAAGTTGCAATCAGTATTATCATAGCGGAAATATCACAGGAAGAAACGGTTTTTCTGCAAATAGTGGATTTATGATTCAGTATAATATTGATGAAATTCAAAGTTTGGATTTAGCAGTTAATGCAAATATAGAACGAAGTAAGCAAGTTGAAGGAAAGTTTAATGCAATGAAAATCTCTGTTCCTTTGACTTATACTTTCGGATACTTTGATAGAGCAGCTGGAATGGGAGTTAAACTTGGTGTTGCTTACGATTATATTGTTAAAGCAGAGTTAGAGAATGCTCTTTTAAAGAAAGGAGAGTACAATCCGCACGATATAGGACTGATTTTTGGATATACACTTCGCATAGGTAAGATTGGAATAAATTATTTAGCGAAATACGGATTCTTAGATAGACATTTCCAACCTATAAAGATTACTTACAGAGAATCAATCTTTGGTTTAACATATTATTTCTAAGAAAAAAATGAGCGATATAAAGAAACTTGCAGGGCAAACAGCAATTTATGGTTTGCCAACCATATTAGGAAGATTTTTAAATTATCTTTTAGTACCGGTTTACACCTATTCCCTTACGGCAGACAAATACGGAGTGGTTTCAGAGCTTTATGCCTATATTTCTTTCCTTATGATAATTCTCA
Source organism: Bacteroidales bacterium UBA3388 (assembly GCA_002358855.1). Classification (GTDB taxonomy): domain Bacteria; phylum Bacteroidota; class Bacteroidia; order Bacteroidales; family P3; genus Onthomorpha. Next base: position 1,475 of record DEPQ01000038.1, on the reverse strand, counting down.
CATACGGCATGGAAACGGCATATTTTCGCTTTTGCCAAAAACACGAGGACAAGTCCGTAGTTTTTAATACCTCTTTATTTTCGCTTTTCTGCACAACCTCGCTTTTTGTTTTGCTTACCTTTTTCAATATCGAGAGCATAAGCAGTGCAATGCAATATGAAAACGAACAAAACTATATTAAATGGTTTTTAATCATTGTTGCACTTGATGCTTTTCGTGCAATCCCTTACGCAAAACTACGTCAAGAAAACAAAGCAGCACGTTTTGCTTTGATAAAAAGTGTAGATATTTTTTCAAATATAGGGTTTAATCTATTATTCTTTTTTGTTATCAAGCCAGATAACCTTGTTGAGTGTATTTTTATTTCAAATTTCTTAGCAAGTGCAATATCTGTTGTGATGCTTCTACCGGAATATTCTAAATTTCGTTTTAAAATCAGTTTTTCTCTTTTGAAACAAATGTTGATTTATGGACTTCCCGTAATGATTGGCGGATTGGCAGGAATGGTAAACGAGACTTTTGACCGTATTGCTTTGAAAAAACTTTTAACTTGCCCCGAAAATACTGCCGATTGCAACACCTACGCAATGCAACAAATAGGAATATATGGTGCTTGCTACAAGATTTCTATCGTAATGAGCCTCTTTATTCAAGCATTTAAGTTTGCAGCCGAGCCTTTCTTCTTTTCAAAGATGAAATCCAAAGATGCAAAACAAACATACTCTTCGGTAATGCTTGTTTTCACTATCTTCCTTCTTACAATCTTTCTTGGAGTAATTGCTTATATGGATTTGTTTCAATATTTCGTTAGTGAGGAATATAGAGTCGGCTTAAACGTTGTGCCAATACTTCTTTTGGCAAATTTCTGCTTGGGAATTTATTACAATCTCTCAATTTGGTATAAGGTAAGCGACAAAACAATATACGGAGCCTACATTTCGGGCATAGGAGCTGCAATAACCTTGGTTTTAAACTTTATTTTAGTGCCACGTTTTGGCTATTTAGGTGCAGCATACACAACTTTGATTTGCTATGCCTCAATAATGATAATTTGTTGGGCAATAGGACAAAAATTCTATCCCGTAAAATACCCTATAAAACGTTTCTTGCTTTATGTAATCCTTGCCTTAGGGTTGTATTTTGTAATGAACACTTTCCAAAACCTTGACAACACAGCACTAAGACTTTCAATCAACACCCTTTGCGTAGCGATTTTCTTAGTCGTTGCCTTTTTCTTGGACATAAAGAAAGCGTTAATAAAATAGATTCGCCACGAATTTTCGTATGTAAACAAAATTTCTATAAATTTAACGCCGAATGCGTGCGATATTTTCAAGTCTAAATTTTCTATTCACAAATATTGAAAATATAAGCCTTTAACTAAAAATCAGTAAATCAACGACTTAACTTTTTTAAGTCCGATTTTTGCCAAAAAAGTCTTTGTTTTTTGCTATTTTTTCGCTGTTTTTTTCAAA
>DEPQ01000079.1:889-5732 GCA_002358855.1 Bacteroidales bacterium UBA3388 | reverse complement strand
GAGTTCATTCCGTACATTACAGGGTGAGTTTGGTCGCCTTTTGCTTTCATTTCTGCATAGAATGCTTCGGCTTCTTCTTGTGTTACGCCTTGATAGTAGTTGCAAGCACTTGCAAGCAATAAATCTACGCCTTCTGCAAGTGATATTTTCTTAGGCATAACTTCCGGATTGAAGATTACTTCCGCTATTTCTTCGCTACATTTTGTTTGTTCTACGAACCATTGACGATCAAAGGCTGGAACAAATTTTTCACTTCCGTAATGATGATGAATTCCGTTGCTAAACCAAACACGTTTCAAGTATTCCTCAACGCCTTTGAAGTTTTTGTCTTCTCTATCGCCTTTATAATTTTGATAAAAGTCTTCTAAGATAGAGCGAATCTCCAAATTGTAACGTCCGTTTTGGTCAAAAAGAATATCTCTTCCCCAAAGTGCAGCCTCATTCAAATAATAAATGAAGGTTTTTTGTTTAAGGCTCAACTCATCGAAGCCATCAACTTTGTAACGTATGATTTGCACATCTGCAAAGCTTTCTACGTTATAGTTAAACTCTGTTTCCTTTTGCTCTTTCTCACCGCAAGAAAATGTAGTGAACGCCGTAGCAAACATAATCATTGACATAAAATATTTCTTCATAAATTTAAAAATTGTGTTTTAAGACCTGCAAAGATAAGCAAAATAGATAGAATAAATTTTTTCTTTCACTCGTTTTTTATATCTTTGCACAAAATAAGAAAATATAATGGGTAATATAGTTGCAATAGTAGGTCGTCCAAATGTTGGAAAATCTACCTTATTTAATCGTTTGACAGAAACAAGAGATGCTATCATTCACTCCGAAGCAGGAGTAACAAGAGATCGTCATTACGGGAAATCCAATTGGAATGGAAAGGAATTTTCAGTTATTGATACAGGAGGTTATGTTATAGGAAGCGAAGACGTTTTTGAAGGCGAGATTCGCAAACAAGTAATCTTAGCAATAGAAGAAGCAGACGCCATAATCTTTATGGTAGATGTAAAAGATGGTATCACACCTGATGATGAAGAAGTAGCAGAATTGCTAAGACGATGCGACAAAAAGGTGCTTTTGGTTGCAAATAAGGTTGATAACGCTGCAAGAGCAAACGATCACTATGAGTTTTACTCGTTTGGACTTGGTGAAGTCTATACAATTTCGGCAATAAACGGTTCTGGAACAGGCGAAATGTTAGATGCGTTAGTTGAAGACTTTGCAGAAGAAGAAACCTTTGTTGATGAAAACGCAGGAATACCAAAACTTTGTGTTGTAGGACGTCCAAATGTTGGAAAAAGTTCGCTTATCAACACATTGATTGGACAAGAAAGAAACATAGTTCACAATTCTGCAGGAACAACTCGCGATTCGCTTGACACAAGATATAATCTTTTTGGATTTGATTTTGTGATAATTGACACCGCAGGAGTAAGAAAAAAGAATAAAGAAATGGACGATGTAGAGTTTTACTCAGTTATGCGTTCTATTCGTTCAATTGAAAACTCCGATGTCTGCGTTCTTATGATAGATGCTTCACAAGGATTGGAAAGTCAAGACATAAATCTTTTCTCACTCATCAATCGCAACAACAAAGGTGTTGTAATCGTAGTAAATAAATGGGATTTGATTGAAAAAGACAATAAAACAATTCTTGAATTTGAAGAAAAAATCAAAGCGAAGATAGCACCGTTTGACGATGTGCCTATTATCTTCACCTCAGTGATTAACAAACAAAGAATTTACAAAGTATTAGAAACTGCAAAGAAAGTTTACGAATCACGAAGCAGACAAATCCCAACCTCAGAGTTGAACGAAAGACTTTTACCTATTGTAAAAGAACAAAATCCTCCTCCTGCATACAAAGGAAAGTATGTAAAGATAAAATATATAATGCAATTGAAAACTGCATACCCTCAATTTGTCTTCTATTGCAACCTTCCACAATACATAAAAGACCCTTACAAACGATTTGTTGAAAATAGACTAAGAGAAATGTACGATTTCAACGGCGTACCTATCACAATATTCTTCCGACAAAAGTAAAAAACTTATGGAAGTAAGAATTGACAAATGGTTATGGGCAGTAAGGCTTTACAAAACACGAGCCTTAGCAACTGACGCTTGTCGATTAGGCAAAGTAACCTGCGAAGGCGTTGCAGTAAAGCCCTCAAAAATTGTCAAAGAAGGCGATGTGTATATAGTAAACATTGATCAACTACACCGAAAAGTTAAAGTAAAACAATTACTCAATAACAGAGTTGGAGCAAAACTTGTAGAAAATTTTTTAGAAGACCAAACCGATATTCAAGAAATAGAAAGAATACGCATAGCAAGAGAATATGCCTTTGAAAAACGCGACAGAGGAATAGGCCGACCAAGCAAAAAAGACCGCAGACTATTAGATGAATTTAAATCTTAAAGAAATAAAAAAACAAAACGCTCGTAAGTCAAAATAAAACAAAGACTCACAAGCGTTTTTCTTTGAGTTAGGATTTTTTATCGGTAATTTTCTAAAAACGATAGCCTAAGGTAAATAAGAAATAGAATGGTTCTGACTGATGTTCTCTATCATAATTGTCATATACATCCCCATATCTATATGAATGATAGCGATAACGACATTTATTTACAGAAATTAAAAATTTTCCGCTAAACATAAAATTCTTATAACTAAATCCTATTTCCGGAGAAAAAGCCCAACCTATTTCAAAATCTTGCTTCCAATAATAATAATAATTATCATTTGAATAATAATGCTCGCGATAAATATAAGCATCCAAAGGTATACTTAATCCAATTCCAAGATCCATAAATATACTCCAATTGTTTCCAAATCTTTTTTCATAGTTTAATCCTATAATAATAGGCAAACAATCAATAGAACTAAGATTACCAGCATAAAAGTTTGCTCCTACTTCTCCTAATAGTCTTATATTATATTTATTAGAAGGTTTAAATTTATATTTAATAATTCCTGATAAATATGGCCCATATGACTTGTCATCTAAACCCACACCTCCGTGAATGCTAAATTCGTGTTTTTTTACTCCGAGTGTTGTTTTAGGTGTGCTTTGTTTAGATATACTGCTTGCACCTACCATTTGAGCAAATGAAGTGCTCGCAAACAATACGCATATTATTGTTACAATAAGTTTTTTCATAGTCTTATTCTAAATTAAAGTCCATTTTCCAAATGTTATAAGCACCTTTTTCTGTTCCTCTTTGAGAAACGAAATATATTGTCTTGCCATCTTTTGACCATATAGGAGAGCAGTCATTTCCTTTATGATATGTAAGTTGTGTAAGCCCTGTTCCGTCTGTGCGAACAACGTATATATCAAGATTTTCTTCTTGTTTGTTTCCATTTGGAAGGGTATTTGCAACCATAAGTATCCATTCTCCGTCAGGAGATAGAGATGGTGTTGTGTAACTTTGGTTTTCGGCTGTTACAATAATGGCTTCTGTTCCTTTTACGTAGTTTACTTTCCATATTTCAAAGTTTCCTTTGCTGTTTGGACGCACACAAAGAATTTCTTCATCGTTTATTGGAAGTGGATTTAAGCCATGACAATAATTTGTAAAGGTTAATTTTTTTGTATCATAACTCCAAATAGAATAATTATTTCCATCTAAACGAGTAAAGAAGATTTTGCTTCCGTCTTTTGAGTAACAAGGAGCATAATCTTTAACATTTTGAGGAGAAACTCTTTGAACTATCGAGCCTTGTTTTGCACTTGTTGTGTAAATATAGTTATTTTGTCCGTCTGATTCGCTGAAACAAATTGTTGCATCATCAGGAGAAAAAGTAACATCGTGTACATTTGTACGGAAAGTTCTTTGAATAGAAGAGCCAATTCCCGATGTTGATTTAATGAAAACGTTTCTTCTATCGTTTTTAAATACATTATAAGCAAGCGATTGACCGTCATTTGTTATTGCAATCAAAGGATTTGCCCACCAAGTTAGTCTTCCTGTTGTATAATTTTTAACTACATTTGGATTTGTAAGCGATTCAAAGTTTTCATCTGTTATTTTTATGAAACTTACACCTCCTTCTTCTGGAACAAATGTAGTTGAATACGAAATGTTATTTACACTTGCACAAGACGCAACAAGTATTCCTGCTACGATTACTGATAATAATTTTTTTAAGTTTTGCATTTTGTTTTATTTTTTTTGCTTGCCCAAGTCCCAAATGGCGATAAATGATTTCTTTCTTTGATCTCAAGGCATAAAAAAACGTGGGACTTTTTTCTTACGGTTATGTGAGGTTCTGGAAATACCTAATCATTGAATAAGAAAAGCCCACGAAGATGATTCGTGAGCGTTTTCCGCTTAACTACTCAATGATTTTTTGAAATTTTCCAGATTTCACATTACCAAGTATAAGCAAAAACGCTTTTATGTCGTATTAAAATTTTTAAAGTCTAAATTATCTTTCTTTTTCTTTTACCATAGGCATAATTTTCGTTACTAACTTTTTCAAACCACAAAGGTATAACAAATTTCTTAAAGCACAAAAAAACATTAAATAAACTCTTAATTTTACAACTCAAAATTTAAAGAAAATAATCTTTATTTTACGGAAATTTCATTTTGGGATTTTTGTAAAAATTCTTGCGAAAAATTGACGAAAATTGGGGTTAATTTTTCGCAAATTTGGAGTTTTTTTACGAAAAGCCGATTTAAATTTTCAAAAGTCCGATTTAAATTTTTCTAAATCGGCTTTTCGTTGAAAGAAAATCGGCTTTTTTTTTGAAAAAATCAATGAAAAAATTGGCAAAAACAAAGACTTTTTTGGCAAAATCAGGGCTTTAAAAAGTTAAGTCTT
>DEPQ01000079.1:0-806 GCA_002358855.1 Bacteroidales bacterium UBA3388 | reverse complement strand
TTTTAGTTAAGGGCTTATATTTTCAATATTTGCAATCAGAAATCTTAAAGTTGAAAATATCGCACGCATTTGGGCTTAACTCGTGGAGAAAGTATTTTATTTTTCATTCAAGTCTTTAATTTATGTTTTTTCTTTGTATCTTTGCAACGAACTTTTTTTGAATATTTATGAACAAGGTATCGGAAAACCCTTTAAAAAACCGAGATAGAAGATATTCTTCTTTAATTGTCGTAACTGCACTCTTTGTTACGCTTTATTTAGTCTCGAATGTGATGGCGGTAAAGGTCATCGGAATTTTTGGTTTAGTTTATTTTGATGCAGGAACTATCACTTTTCCTTTTGCTTATATGCTTGGCGATGTGCTAACGGAGATTTGGGGTTATCGAACTGCAAAAAAAGTGATTTGGATTACCTTTCTCTGCAATGTAATCTTAGTCCTTTGCACTCAAATTGGCGTTTGGCTCCCTTCGCCCGAATATCTTTCTCAAACAAGCGTGGCTTACAATCAAGTTTTCTCATACGTGCCGAGAATAGTCTTAGGCTCCTTAGTGGGATTTTTGCTTGGAGAATTGTCAAATGCTTGGTTTATGGAGAAAATCAAAATAAAAATGAAAGGACGTCATCTTTGGGTAAGAACAATTCTTAGCTCGGTAATAGGATATTTATTAGATACCTTGCCTTTTGTGTTGATTGCTTTCTTGGGAGTTGTTTCTACACACGATTTGCTTTTGATGATTCTTTCGCAATATTGCATAAAACTATTGATTGAAGCCTTTTGTGGAACGCCTTTGGCTTATATGTCAATA
>DEPQ01000033.1 GCA_002358855.1 Bacteroidales bacterium UBA3388 | reverse complement strand
GAAAAAGATTGATATGTTATTTTAATAGTTTGTTTATGTGAAATATAATTATACAAAGGGTTTAATAATTCTAATCCTTTTAAGTCTTTAACATTGTCAAAGTGTATAATAGGTTTTGTATTGTTTTTTGCAATTGATAATTTGTCTTGAAGCCTACTCACAATGTCGGAAATCTCTCTAAATTGCTCGAAATTTTCCAATTCTCTTAGCATATCTACAGCTTCTTGCATAAGTTCAAAATCCTTTTGTGTTAAAGGAATTTTTGTAATGCTATAATCCTTGTCGGAATATCTATAATACTTTTGTTCATACACTTCAATAGGGGCGTTATATCCTAATTTGTCGGAACGCATCATTTGAATATCACCTTGAATCGTTCTTACAGAAACACCTTTCTTAATTCCCTCCATTTCATATAAAACTTCACTACATTTTTCTACTAAATCTTCAAGTGTCCATCGCCTATATTTATTCCTTAAACAATTATCTATTGTTTTATATCTAATAAGTGCATTTTTATTTGCGGGCATAATCTTTTAATTTTCTGTGATTTGGCTACAAATTTAAAAAATATTTTTCATTTTTTTCTAATTACGCAAAAAGATTGCGTAGTAAGATTATAATTTTGCATCGTCAAACAAAAATAAGCAAGTGTCGTAGAAAAGAAATACTTCGAGTCAGAACCTCTTATATAGGTAGAAAAAAAGATTCTTTTCGATTGTTGCCTTGCTTTTTATAAAAATAAAAGAGAAATGAGTTACAATAGCATTTTAAACAAAGAAAAAGAAAAACGAAATTACGAAAATGGCAAAGCTTATGCTATGTTGCCAGAATTAGAGTTGTATTCTGCTGTTGTAACTACATTGGTAGCAGATAATTACTATGAAAAAACAGATGAACGTTTAGAAAGAATTTCTTCTCTTATTAAAAAGGTTAGTCCTTTGTTTGTTGCACAATTGGCAATCTATGCAAGGGAAAAATTAAATCTAAGAAGCATTCCTTTATTCTTGATTGTAGAACTTGCAAAGATTCATAACGGAGATAATTTAGTTGCAAAAACAATAGAAAGAGTAGTAAAACGAGTAGATGAGATTATGGAATTACTTGCTTGTTATCAATTAAGAAATCCAAAAGAAGAAAACTATAAAAAACTCAATCGTTTATCAAATCAAATTAAAAATGGATTAAAACAATCCTTTAATCGCATTGACGAATATCAGTTTGCAAAGTATAATAGGAGTAATTCTGTTATCAAACTCAAAGATGCACTATTTTTAATTCACCCAAAAGCAAAAGATGAAACGCAACAAGAATTATTTAATAAAATAGTTAATGATGAATTGCAAATACCTTATACTTGGGAAACAGAACTTTCGCAAATAGGTCAAAGAAAATATGAAAGCGAAGAAGAAAAAATAGCAGCGAAACGTGAGTGTTGGACTCGTCTTGTTAAGAGTGATAGATTGGGTTATATGGCTCTTTTGCGTAATCTTAGAAATATTTTGAGCGTAAAGGTTGATGAAGAAGTTATTGATAGGGTTTGCAAAATTATTTCTTCTCAGTACGCTGTTAAAAACTCAAAACAAATGCCGTTTCGTTTCTATTCAGCATACAAAGAAGCGAAAACAGTAATTACTCCTGAGACAAATTATATTCTTGAAGCACTTGAAAAGGCTGTTGCTTACTCTGCGGATAATATTGAAGGGTTTGATAAAAATACAAGTGTGCTTTTGGCTTGCGATGTTTCAAGTTCAATGAACTTTCCTGTTTCTCGTAATAGCAAAATAATGCGTTATGATATTGGAATATTGTTAGCATCTGCTTTAAAAACAAAATGCAAAAATGTAATCACAGGAATATTTGGTGATGATTGGAAACCAATAATAGGAGGTTCGAAAGAAATTCTTGCAAATGCTGAATGGATGCAATCTTTTATGAATGAGGTCGGATATTCTACAAATGGATATAAGGTAATAGATTGGTTGTTAAAAAATAATCAAGAGATAGATAAGGTAATGTTCTTTACAGATATGCAAATGTGGGATAGTTATAATGGAGCTGGTAGTTTGGAAAAATCATGGACTAAATACAAAAAACAATTCCCAAAAGCGAAACTTTATCTTTTTGATTTGGAAGGTTATGGTCAATTACCGATAAGACAACTCAAAGATGATGTGATGTTACTTGCAGGTTGGAGCGATAAAATATTTGATATGCTAAATGCATTTGAAAAAGGAGAAAGTGTAATAGATGAAATAAAGAAAATAGAACTTTAAATTAAAATAGATTTAGAGCGGTTGCCGTAGCATTGACTTACTTCGGAGCGGTAGTTTCAAAAGAGACTGCATTGTATTTAATACATTATCGATGTCAATGCGTTTATTGCACCGCTTTTTATCGTATTTTTAAAATTTCTCTGCTTATGTTTGCTGAACTATTCGCTAAGGGCGGTTCAGTTTTTTAGTATTCCTTTAACCATTCCCCCATAAAGCGATCGTAAATTATGTATCCTTTGTTAGAAAGGTAAACTAATTCTTTGTCAATTAGTTTTTTTAATGAAGAGTTTACGCTACTTACTGCTTTTAAGTCGTGTTTTTTAATAAAATTGCCTGCTAATATTTCTTTCACACAGCCTTCCGATGCTATGGCTTTCATTAAATTGATATTTCCTTGCGAATATGCTCTCATTAAATCAATGTAAGCATAACTAAATTCAGAGATAATTTCTTTGATTGCAATAGAAATCATTTGCATATCAATATCGCAATTATAACTATACAAGCGATTGAGAATGTATTGTATATACCAAGTGTGTCCATCATATTTTTCGTAAATGAAATCAAAAACTTCCTTAGGTAGATTAGTGTTGCGAAGAGAAAATTTCTCTATTGCAAAATTTGCATATTCCTCTTGTGAAATTGTATCAATAGAAAGAATTTGTGTGCTTTGATAAAAAGGTCTTTTTGAAGAGGTAAACATTTCTTGCATAACGTGTTTTTTGCTTCCTGCAAAGATAAAATTAACGTTTGGCAAGAATTGAATATATGAACGTAACAATGCCTCAATGCCTTTTTCTGAATATTCTGTTATTTGTTGAAATTCATCAATTGCAATATAGCAACGCTTTTGTGAAGTAGCCAAATATTCAAATATTTCTTTCAAAGTGTTTTCTTCTTGCATAGGTGCAATTTCAATAGCAACTTTTGGACTTCCGCTAATCGCATCAAATGTTATGGAAGGACGACAACTGCGAATTATTTGCCCAATTCTATTTAATGTTTTTTGAGGAGTAGAATCCAATTGACCAAGAACAGTATTTGCAAACAAGTTTACAAAATCTCTTAGTGATTGTGTGGAAAATATATCCATATAAAGCGTTGTGATTTCAGGATTTTGCAGTTTTGAATGATAGAAAGCGTGTCGAATTAACCCAGTTTTACCCATACGTCTTGGTGCAATCAAAGTTACATTGCGACCATTATAAAGAGCATTCAAAATATTGTTTGTTTCACTTACTCTGTCGCAGAAAAATTCGGGGCTATGATAACCCGAAATTAAAAAAGGATTATTTGGTTTCATTATATTACGATTTTTTCGTAGCGCAAATTTCGTAATAAATCTTAAATTGACAAAATAGAACTAAGAAAAAAAATAAATAAAACAAAGAGTTAGAAAATTTTTTCTTTGAAATAATTTCTTAAAACAAAGAAAAAAAATACGAAATTAGGGTTTGAAAAAGTTTAGTTTTTTATTTTTTGCTTTTTATCGTATTTTTAAAACTTCTCCGTTTTCAAATATTTTAACAATGCTTGATGCTTGTGTGCCCTTTGCTTGAAATTCTTGTGGGGAAATAAAGTCTGCTTTTTCTTTTATAATGTTTGAGATTTCTGAAAAGCCTTTTGGGCTTTTTTCTCCGCTAATATTTGCAGACGTACTTACTAAGGGACGGTTCAATTTCTTTAAAATTTCTTGACAATAGTGGTGATTTGGTATGCGAATGCCTATTGTACCGTCATTTGATAGCATTTCTATTGGAAGATTCTTTGCTTTGGGATAGATTATCGTTAGGGGAGAGGTTGTTTCTTTTATTAGGTCTAAGGCTTTTTGTGGGATTGTTTCTACGTATTGGCTTATCATTTCCACATCTTTGCAAAGGAGAATGAAATGTTTTTCACCTGTGCGTCCTTTTATATCAATTACTTTTTGGATTGCTTCTTTTTGTGTAGCATCGCAACCAATTCCCCAAATAGTATCGGTGGGATAAAGTATTACCCCACCGTTTTTTAAAATTTCTACTTCTTTTTCTATCATTTATTTCATCAAGAAATTGATGTCATCTGTAAGAGAATATTCTTTTGGTTCCATTCCACCGTGGAATACTTTCATTTTGTTATCTCTTCCTATCAAAGAAAGTTTTCCTTCTTTCAATCTTAGGGCTGTTGCTTCTCTTATTCCTGCTACCCAAATGTTTGGATTAACGATTATGAATTCATTTAAACGGTCATCTCTTGTTTCTCCACCGTGTTTTGGGTCAAAGAAATCAGTATAGTGAGGATTTATTTGGAAAGGAACAAGTTTCATGCAATCAAAGCTTTTAGGTTCTATGATAGGCATATCGTTTGTTGTTTTAAGGCTTGGACCTGCTACATTACTTCCTGCACTCCAACCCATATATGCTGTTCCGTTCATTACTTTCTCTGAAATGAGTTCCATTATTTCATTTTTGTATAATTCATATACAAGATGGAAAGTATTTCCTCCGCCGACTGCTATACATTCTGCTTGTTCTACTGCTTTTTTTGCATCAGCTTCTTTGTGAATGCTATATAAATCAAGTCCTATTGTTTCAAAAACTGATTTTACTTTTGCTTCGTAGTTGTCATATCCCATACTTACTCCTGCGTAAGGAATAAATAACACGCGTTTTACTCCACTTTCTTGACAAAAGTTTTGAATCATTTCTTTGCACCAGCCTAAATAGGCTTCACCTCTATTGGTAGAATTACTTATTAGTAATAGATTTCTTTTCATTTTTCTATGTTTTTTAAATTTATTTCTAAGACAAAATTAGTTGTTTTCTTTAAACCTACAAAACAATTTCGTATTTTTGCACAAATTTTTTTAAGAAAAAACTTATGGGATTTGCTAATCCTTATTTTTTGTTTGGGTTGTTTGCCTTATTGATTCCGATTGCGGTGCACTTTTTTAACTTTCACAAGTATAAAAAGGTGTATTTTACTAATGTATCAGTCCTTCGTGAAATTGAAATCAAGTCTAAAAAACAAAATCAATTGTATAAGTGGTTGCTATTGTTGTTTCGTTGTTTGACAATAGTGTTTTTGGTCTTGCTTTTCTCTCAACCCTATTTGAAAAACGATGAAAAATCGTTGGTTAAAGATGGAAAGAATATTGTGGTAGTGTTTGTTGATAATAGTTTTTCTTCTCCTTTGGATAAGGCTAAGTCAAAGGCAAAAGAAATTGTGGATTTGTATTCGATAGATGATAAGTTTTGTTTGCTTACTATGGATTTGGCTGGAAAGGAAAGGCATTTTGTTGATAAGGAAAGAGTGTTGTCTTTGCTTAAAGAGGTGGAAACAACTCCTTCTTCAAAGATGATGAGTGAGGTGTTTAACACTGCTCATAAAATATTGGAGAATGAAAATGGTAATAATAAGATTTGCTTTTTTATTTCGGACTTTCAGCGTAGTTGTTTAGATGAAGAAAATTTCAAACAAGACTCTTTGAGCAATATATTTGTGCCTTTGGAAAATAAAGGAATGGATAATGTCTTTATTGATTCACTTTGGACAGATACAAAAAGCATTATGAAGGGTAGGGTAGTGGATTTGAAAGTCAAGGTGGTTAATTCTTCGCAGCAAGCAAAGGAAAAAATCCCTCTAAAACTCTTTGTTGATAATAAACAAGTCGCTGTTGCAAGTGTGGATTTGAATGAAGATGAAAAGAAAGTGATTTCGTTGAGTTTTACGGTGGAAAATGAAGGTGTTTTGCACTCTAAGGTGGATATTTTAGACTCTCCTGTTGTTTTTGATAACCAATATTATTTTACTCTTTTGGTTAGTGATAAGATTAGGGTGTTAAGTTTGAATGAAAGAAAGGAAAATCCATATTTAATGCGATTGTTTGATGATCAAGCAGAGGTTGAGATAGATAATGTCTCGGTTGCAAATCCAGATTATAACTCTTTTAATTCTTATAGTTTGATTATCTTGAACGGATTAGAGAGAATAGATGAGGGATTAGCAAATGAATTGAAAAAGTTTGTAGAAAATTCTGGTTCTTTAATGATTATTCCAACTAAGGAAATGGATTTGGGAAGCGTGAATGCGTTTTTAAATTCAATGTCTTTGCCTTATTATGCTCAATTGAAAGAACAAACAATTAGAGTAAATAAATTTGATAAGGATAACTTCTTATTTAAAGATGTTTTCTCAACTTATATTGAAAATATCTCGCTTCCTACTTCCAAGATGTATTTTCCTATTGTTTATAGTTCCTCTACTGCAAAGCAAAGTGTATTAACTTATTCTAATTCTGATGATTTCCTTGCTATTTCGCCAAAATCTTCTTCTAATGTGTATATGTTTTCGGTTGGATTAGACACTGCTTTCAGTGATTTTGTGAATAATTCTTTGTTTGTGCCGATTTTGTGGAATAGTGTTGCGTTGAGCGAGGTTAATCCACAGTTGTATTATACGATTGGAGAAAGGGAGTTTGTTGAATTAGTCAAAAATGAAAATATTTCTTTGAATGATGAAATTATTTCAGTCAAATCTAAAACTGATTCTTTGGATTTTATTCCACAATTAGTAAAAAATCAAAAGGGATATGCTTTGAAACTTTATAATCAAGTAAATAAATCGGGTAATTTTGATATAGTTTTAAATGATTCTGTAATTTCTGGATTTTCTTTAAACTATCCATCACGGGAAAGTATAATGGAATTTACGAAAAAAACAGATGTAAGCAAGGAATTAAAATCCTATTCCTCAGAAAAGAAATTTCCATTTGCATTTATCTTTGTGTTACTTGCATTAGTGAGTATTTTATGTGAAACAATATTGATGTATAAATTAAATAAATTAAGTAGAAATGAAAAAAATTAGTATCTTATTTACTCTATGTTGCTTATTCTCTGCTATCGTTTTTGCAGATGAGGTAAAAAAAGACAGTGTTAAATATTGGAATATTAAGAATAGCATTATTCTTAATAGTGAACAAGCAACGCTTTCAAACTGGTCGGCTGGGGGTTATTCATCTTTTGCATTTTCTTCTTTCTATAAAGGATTTTATAATTTCAAAAAAGGAAATAATCAATGGGATAACTCAGTGGAATTGGCATACGGTATGATTTGGCAAGACAAAACAGGAAATGGATTTAAGGACCCTGCTAATGAATTTCAGAAAAGTGATGACAAAATAGAGTTAAACTCAATTTATTCAAGGAAAATGTATAAGAGTTGGAACTATTCTGCTCTTGTGAACATCAAATCACAATTTGATGAAGGGTTTAAAGATGGAAAATTAGTCTCTGCTCCGATTTCTCCTATAACAATAACCTCTTCAATAGGGTGGGAATATAAGAATAAAGGCTTTTCTGCTATGCTTTCTTTTCTTGCAGGTAAGACAACAATAGTTACAGATCGCAGACTTATGGGAGATCCAATTTTTGGATTTACTGAGCCTGGACAATGTGCACTATTCTCTCTTGGTAGTTATGCAAAATTTTTCTATCAAAAAGATATATTCAAAAATGTTAATCTCTTGGTTAAGTTAGACTTCTTTTATGACTACAATAAACCTATTTTAGATACAGATATAAACACTGAGGTTTTTGTAAACATTAAAGTAAGCAAATATTTGACTGCCTTTATCAATTTTCAAGCAATAATGGATAAAGATTTCAATACAACGCTTCAATACAAGCAAAGATTTGGTATTTCAGTGCCTATAAACTTTTAGTTTTTTAGGCCTTTAATAAATCAAAGTAAAGATTTAGTAAATTTTTCTCCTCACTTTTCCAACTATATTTGTCATTGGCTGTTCTAAAAGCATTCTCTGACATTTGGTTGGAAAGGTTTTTATTTTCTATTATGCGTTTTATAGCATCTGCTATTTCGTCAGTATTTAACGGATCAACAACTATGCCACAGTTTTCTTTTTCTACGACTTCTTTGCAAAAGACTACTTCTTTTGAACTTATGCTTGGTAGTCCTGAGGCCATATATTCAAGTTGTTTTATAGGGATTGATAGCGTGTGATTAGGGGCTTTGTGAAGTAAAACTAAGCCTAAACAAGATTTGTCATAAACTTTTTCTTTTACTTCTTTGCTTTCTACATAACCAAGATATTCTACATTTTTCCACCCAGAGAGTTGTTGCATTTCTTTAAAGTATTCTTCGCTGTCAAAAGGCCCTGCAAGTATTAAACCAACGCCTGCTTTCTCACAAGCAATAATCATTTCTTTTACTCCTCTGATTGGGGTTAGTCCGCCAACGTAACAGGCTTTTGGCGGTGTGATTTGGCAGTGGTCAATCTTTTCTTGGCTTATGTTAGAGATAGGATAGTTTTTTATTGTTATTGCATTTACTCTTTCATATCCTAAAAACTTATTGCGAATGTTATCCGTAGCACATACAACTGCACTCATTTCTTTTGCACTCTTTTTCTCTATTTTTTTTGCTATGGAAAATAGAGTTTTTCTTAGTGCATTTGGAATGTAATCTCTTTGTAGCATTAGTGCAGGAAAGTCTTCGTGAGAGTCAAACACTAAGTGAGCGTTCATACTTAGGCTTCGGGCTGCGATAAGTAGGTCGGGATCGTGATAATGATAAAGATCGGCATTCAATTCCTTTGCCTTTGCTATTACTTTCTTTGAGGTAAAAAGCAATCTTTTTATTCTATTATTCTCTTTACCGACATCGTAAATCTTTATTCCTTCATAGGTTTCATTGCCTTTGCCATCTGCAACAACAAGGCTTACATCGTAGCCTGCTTTTCTTAGGCTTTGACATTCTTTTTGGAATATTCTTGTATCAAAACGTTGATGTACCGAAGTGATATGAACTATCTTTTTCATTGTTTCTTTCTTTTTGCTTAGTCTTCTATTATCACTCCACTTCCAAGACATAGTTTTGCGTCAGGAGAATAAACAACTCCAAATTGTCCTGCTGCAATTCCTTGTATTTTTTCTTCTGATTCTATTCGGTAAATGTCGTTTATCTTTTTTAGTTTAGCTTTTGTGAAGTCAGGAGTGTGTCTTATTTTAAATAGAATGTCTTTTTCGTCACTAAAATCTCCAAATACGTCTTCTGTTATGTATTGAAAGGCTGAAAGATTGATTGTTTTGCCATATTGAGTCTCTGGGTCGTAGCCTTGTGATACATAAAGAATGTTTTCGTTTATGTCTTTCTTTACTACAAACCAAGGACCTCCTCCAAGCCCTAAGCCTTTTCTTTGTCCAATGGTGTGAAACCAAAAACCTTTGTGCTTTCCGAGTATTTTGCCTGTTTCAAGTTCTATTATCTTTCCTTCTTTTTCTCCAAGATAGCGGCGAATGAAGTCGTTGTAGTTTATCTTTCCAAGAAAGCAAATGCCTTGTGAGTCTTTTCTTTCGGCAGAAGGTAGGCGGGTTTCTCTTGCTTTTTCTCTTACTTCGCTTTTTAGCATATCTCCAATAGGAAACATTAGTTTGCTTACTTGCAAATAGTTGATTTGTCCAAGGAAATATGTTTGGTCTTTTACGTGATCTTTTGCGGTTGAAAGGAAAACTTTGTCGTTTATTTCGGTTGTGGTACAGTAATGCCCGGTTGCTATTTTGTCAAAGCAGTGTCCCCATTTTCTTTCAAAGGCTCCAAATTTTATTAGTTTGTTACACATCATATCAGGATTAGGTGTAAGTCCTCTTCTTACGTTTTCTATCGTGTAACTTACAACACTCTCCCAGTATTCTTCTTGTAGGGAAACTATTTCAAACTTACAACCATATTTTTTTGCAATATATGATGTGATTTCAATGTCTTCTTCTGACGGACAATCAATGTAGCCGTCTTTGTCTTCCATTCCTATTTTTATATAGAAGATTGTTGGATCGTATCCCATTTCTTTTAGGCGTACAACACTAACACTGCTGTCTACTCCGCCTGATACTAATGCTGCTATATTCATATTTGGCAAAATTACTAATATTTTTATTATTTTTGCAAGACTTTATTTTATAAAACTAAGGATTATGGATTATTTTGTACACGAAACAGCCGTTATAGACCCTAATTGCGAAATTGGAGAGGGTACAAAAATATGGCATTTCTCTCATATAATGTCGGATTGTAAGATTGGGAAAAATTGTAACATTGGTCAAAATGTTGTAATCTCTCCAAATGTGGAGTTAGGCGAGAATTGCAAGATTCAAAACAATGTTTCTCTTTACACAGGTGTTAAATGTGAGAGTGATGTCTTTCTTGGACCTTCTTGTGTGTTTACAAACGTGATAAATCCTCGTTCGGCAGTAAACAGAAAGAGTGAATATCGTCAAACAATTGTTAAAGAAGGTGCTTCAATTGGAGCAAATGCTACAATAGTTTGCGGACACGATATTGGAGAATATGCTTTTATTGGTGCGGGAGCAGTTGTTACTAAAACAATCCCTGCATACGCTTTGGTAGTTGGCAATCCTGCAAAACAAATAGGCTGGGTTAGCGAGTATGGACACAGACTTGATTTCAATAGTGAGGGAATTGCTATTTGTCCTGAAACAAAGCAAGAGTATAAACTTGAAAATAATCAAGTAAAAAGAATAAAATAAAGAAATAAAATAATATCTTTGCAAGATATATTTCAGAAATAGAAAAATAAAATGAAGAATTTTGGAATCATAGGCGTAGGAGGATATATCGCTCCTCGTCATTTAAAAGCAATAAAAGAAACAGGAAATAATCTAATCGTTGCCTTAGACAAAAATGACTCTGTTGGAATTATGGATAGTTACTTTCCGCAATGTTCTTTCTATACAGAGTATGAAAGATTCGATAGATTTGTAGAAAAAATCAAACATACAGAAGATAAATTAGACTTTGTAACAGTGTGTACTCCTAATTATCTTCACGATTCTCATATTCGCTTTGGTTTAAGAGCAGGAGCAGATGTGATTTGTGAAAAACCTCTTGTGCTTAATCCTTGGAATATTGACGCATTGCAAAAGATGGAAGAACAAACAGGCAGAAAAGTCTATAATATTTTGCAACTTCGTCTTCACCCTGCTATAATTGAGTGGAAAAATATGGTGGATAACGGACCAAAAGACAAGGTTTACGATGTGGATTTAACCTATATCACTTCTCGTGGCTTGTGGTACTACACTTCTTGGAAGGGAGATTCAAGCAAATCAGGAGGTGTGGCAACTAATATAGGTGTTCATTTCTACGATATGCTGTCTTGGATTTTTGGAAGCATAAAAGAAAATATTGTTCACATATATGAACACGACAGAGCAGCAGGTTTGTTGCTTTTTGAAAGAGCAAGAGTAAGATATTTTATGTCTATAAATGCTGATACTCTTCCAAAACAAGCCGTAGAGCAAGGAAAAAGAACTTATCGTAAGATGGAAATGGACGGAAAGGAAATAGAATTTTCAGATGGCTTTACAGAGCTTCACACAGAAAGTTATAAAAAAATCTTAGCAGGCGAAGGATTTGGCTTAGATCAAGCATACCAAAGCATAAAGATTGTTCACGATATCAGAAACACACGACCAATAGGACTAAAAGGGGATTATCACCCGTTGGCAGCTCTTCCGCTTAGCGTACATCCTTTTTACAGATAAAAAAAGATGATAGAACTTGTTTGTGCAGACAGTTTCATAAAGACTTTTGAAAGACTTTATAATTTAAAAGTACACAAAATACCATTAGAATACTCAAATGGTAAACGTGTACTTTTACTTATGTGTAAATGTGGCAGAAGTTATATTGCACTTCCGCATTGCAGTGAAGCATACGTACAAACAGATTTATCTTCTTTTAATCAACAGCCTTTATTTTCTTTTGTGCAAACCTCCGATGGCAATCTGCTTTGTACAAAAGACATAAAATGGGAAATAAGAGATAGAGTCGCTTTTTCTGCTAATGTATATGCCGATAAATTAAACTTTAAGATTGATTTGAAAGAAGATTTGATGAGTCTTTTTTCTTCAAACGTAAGAAGAAAAATAAGAAAAGCAAAATCTATTGGCATAGAAATAAAGACAACAGGTAGACATCTGATAAGAGATTTCTATAAAGTTTATTCAAAACGAATGTTTGAACTTGGAAGTCCTTTTTGTAGCAAAGCAGATGTAAAGAAAATCTTAAAATTAAAAACAGGCAAGATTTTTGTTGCCTATCTTAACAATCAAGCAATAGGAGCGGCAACTCTTATTCGCAGAGATGACAAAAGTTTTGAGAATGCTCTTTTTGCAACAGAAAGAAATTTTAATCACTTCTACACTCCTTATGCTTTACATTATGAAATGATGAAATTCTCTCTGCAAGAAAAAGCCGAAAGTTACTATCTTGGAAGAAGCACACGTTCAAGTAGTGTGCATGATTTCAAAAGACATTTTTCTCCAACGGAGATTCCTCTTTATTGGAGCTATTCTCACCCTAAGAAAAACATAAGAGATAATAAGATATTAAAAAAACTTTGGCGTTTATTGCCTTTTAGAGCAAGCAAATTCATAGGAAAATTTTTCTATAAAAGAATATACTAATGATAAATGCTTTAAAACAATTACAAAAGCAATTAAAAGGAGAATTAAAATTAGACGAAACAACCTTAATTCTTTATTCCACTGACGCATCTGCTTACAGGCAAAGACCTATTGCGGTTTTTATTCCCGAAAATGATTGCATAGATGACATTAAACTTTTGCTTGACTTTTGTAAAAAGCACAATACTTTTCTTATTCCGCGAGCAGCGGGCACTTCACTTGCAGGACAAGTTGTTGGAGCAGGCATTGTTGTTGATATAAGCAAGAAATTAAATAAGATATTGGAAGTAAACGCCGAAGAAAAATGGGTGAGAGTCCAAGCAGGCGTAGTCTTGCAACAATTAAATCAATACTTAAAACAATATAACTTGCTTTTTGGCCCTGAAACCTCAACAGCAAATCGTTGTTGCATAGGAGGAATGGTAGGAAACAACTCTTGTGGACTTCATTCCTTGGTTTACGGCTCAGCAAGAGATCATTTATTGGAGGCAAAAGTGATTCTTGCAGACGGAAAACAAGTTTTGTTGAAACAATATAGTAAAGAAGAATTTTCAGCAAAAGCACAGCAAGAGGATTTAGAAGGAAAAATCTATAAATACATAGAATCAACCTACTCAAACGAAGATTTAAAGAAAGAAATCATAGAAAACTTTCCAGAAAAAGAGGTTAGTCGTAGAAATAATGGCTATGCCTTAGATAGTTTGATAGAAAACCCTAATCCAAATCTTGCAAAACTCTATGCAGGTAGCGAAGGCACACTTGGTTTTGCAACAGAATTTAAACTAAACTTAGTTTCGCTTCCTCCAAAGCATAAAGCTGTAATCTGTGTTCACTTTTCGGAGTTGAAAGATAGCTTTACAGGAAATTTAATCGCCCTTCGACACTCACCTATGGCAGTTGAGCTAATGGATAACAATATAATTGAGGCGGCGTATCGCAATCCTACTCAAAAACAAAATACTTTCTTTATTCAAGGAGCACCAAAAGCAATTCTTATAGTGGAATTTGCAGAAGAAAGTGAAGAAAAACTACAAGCCAAACTACAAGAAACAATCACAGATTTCAAAGAAAATTCTTCTGCATACGCTTTTCCTATAATTTATTCGGACAAAATCAGCAAGGTTTGGGAATTAAGAAAAGCAGGATTAGGACTTTTGACAAATGTTCCGGGTGATTACAAACCTGTTTCAGTCATTGAAGACACAGCAGTCGCACCTGAGAGACTTCCTTCTTATCTTGAAGAATTTGAAACCGTGCTTTCAGAATACAATCTTGCTTGTGTATATCACGCACACATAGCAACAGGAGAATTACACCTTCGTCCAATTCTTAATCTCAAAGACAAAAAAGACGTAGAACGCTTTTATAATCTTAGCAAAGACGTAGCCCTTTTAGTGAAAAAGCATCGTGGCTCATTAAGTGGCGAACATGGAGACGGAAGACTAAGAGGCGAATGGATTCCTCTTATGTATGGAGAGAGAATTTATAGTTTGATGCGAGAAATGAAAAAGGTTTGGGATAGTGAAAACGTGTTTAATCGTGGCAAAATAATAGATACTCCAAAGATGAATACGTCTTTGAGATATGAGGGAATAAATCCCAAAAACATAACTACATATTACTCTTTTGAAAATCAAAAAGGATTTCTTTGTGCAATAGAACAATGCAACGGTTCGGCAGATTGCAGAAAATCCTCACTACTTGGCGGTAAGATGTGTCCAACTTTCCAAGTCTCAAACAATGAAAGCCAAACACCAAGAGCAAGAGCAAATATTTTAAGAGAAAAACTATCGTTTCCAACCAAAGAAAATCCGTTTAAAGACAAAGAAATTAAAAAAATATTGGATGATTGTTTGATGTGTAAGGCTTGTAAAAGTGAATGCCCTTCAAATGTTGATATAACAAAACTAAAAAGCGAATTTCTACAACACTATTATGATGCGACATATTACCCTTTAAATATTCTTTTAATAGGATATTTGCCACAAATTCAGAGATGTTTTCGCAATATTCCTTTTGTTTATAATTTTGCTGTAAGAAATTCTCTTACATCTTCTTTGATAAAACAAATTATGGGCTTTGCTCCACAAAGAGCATTGCCTACAATAGAGAAAATAAACTTTAAAAAAACAATACAAAACACTACTTTGCAAAAGCAGATAAAGAAAATCTATCTTTTTATTGATGAGTTTTCAGCTTTGCAAGATAGTAGAATTGCTGAAATAGCCATAAAACTTTTCCAAGCCTTAGGCTACGGTGTGGAAATTGCACCGATAAAAGATAGTGGACGTACTTTCATAAGCAAAGGTATGGTAAAACGTGCCAAAAAGCTTGCAAAACAAAACATAGATAAGATTAAAAATCTAATAAATACTCAAAACGTATTAGTAGGCATAGAACCATCAAGTCTTTTGAGTTTTCGCGATGAATATCCTTCGCTTGTAGAGGAAGATATAGAGCAGTTAAACTCTAATATCTATCTTTTTGATGAGTTTTTTGCCAAAGAAATTGAGCAAAACAACATAAGTGCAGAACAATTTACCGAAAAACAAGAAAAAATCCTACTTCATGGACATTGTCAGCAAAAGGCTCTTATTGGAAGTGTGTATATGGAAAAAATGCTTTCGCTTCCTAAGAATTATAGTGTGCAAGTAATTCCAAGCGGTTGCTGTGGTATGGCAGGAAGTTATGGATACGAAAAACGCAACTATCAAACAAGCAAACAAATTGCCGATTTGGTACTTACAAAAGCAATCAATCAAGCCGAGCAAACAACAATAATTTCTGCACCGGGCACAAGTTGCAGAGAACAAATAAAGCATTTCACAAACAGAAAAGCATTTCACCCTATTGAAGTAATGTATAACGCCTTAAAAAACAAATAGAATATGAATCGTCTTTATCACAAAATGTTAAAATTTATTGATAGATTTATGTCAAAGCGATATATACCTTCTTGGTTCATCTCTTTGATAGATTCTTTCATTATTTTAATTTCAATAATCATTTCAGGAGTTTTATTATCCT
This sequence comes from Bacteroidales bacterium UBA3388, assembly GCA_002358855.1. Classification (GTDB taxonomy): domain Bacteria; phylum Bacteroidota; class Bacteroidia; order Bacteroidales; family P3; genus Onthomorpha. The sequence goes on along the minus strand of DEPQ01000033.1, from coordinate 1,813 downwards.
TAAAAGAAATTTGGTTTAACTTTCCTTTTGACCATTATTCCATTCGATTCATAATCATAACCTTTATAAGCATAAATGTTTTCTTACACCTATTCCGCATAAACAAGAGTGTGATTCGCTATTCTTCATTTAGCGATATGTTACGCATACTTCTTGCAATCTTAATTCCTACAATACTACTTTTAATTGCAAATTCAATTTACAAATTCAACTTCAAAATCGACTATATTCCAAAAGAGTTGATACTTGTCAATGCAGGCGTAAGTTTTATTGGTCTTTTTATGTTCAGAATGTTTGTTCGCTGGCTTTTTGAAAAAGCATATAAATCGGGAATCAATACAGAACTAAACACACAAGTCATAATATTCGGAGCAGGTCGCACAGGAACAGCCACAGCCAATACCTTAATTAGCGGAACTCGCAAATACTACATCAAAGGCTTTATTGACGATGATCCAAACCTTCAAGGCAAAACCATTTTCGGCCAAAAAATCTACGGAAGAGAAAAACAAGAATACTTAATCAAATATAAGGATATTGATCAGCTTATAATAGCGACAAATAGAATTAGTACAGAGCGAAAAAACGAAATATTTGAACTCTGTCATGCCAATAACGTAAAGGTATTGACTGTTCCGCCAATCAAAACGTGGAGCGAAGGAAAATTACAGACTAATCAAATAACCGAAATCCAAATAGAAGATCTCTTAGGCAGAGAAGAAATCAACATAAACCGAGAAATAATAAGTCAAGAGATGCAAAACAAAACCGTTCTTGTTACAGGAGCAGCAGGAAGCATAGGGAGTGAAATCGTAAGGCAACTTTCACGTTTTTCTTCACGTTTAATTCTTCTTGATCAAGCCGAAACACCACTCTATCACATTGAAAACGAAATCACAGCCAATTATCCGCAAATAGAAAAGTACATAGAAATAGCAGATGTCAGAGATAAAAAACGTCTAAGAGATATATTTGAGAGATATAATATTGATATAGTCTTTCATGCCGCTGCATACAAACACGTTCCTATGATGGAGCGAGCACCATACGAAGCAGCAAGTGTAAATATCATAGGAACAAAAAATGTAGCCGACCTTTCGCAAGAGTTTAATGTAGAGAAATTCATAATGATTTCAACAGATAAGGCAGTAAACCCAACAAATGTAATGGGGGCAACAAAGCGTTATGCCGAAATCTACATAAAACAATTAGATTCGCAAGCAAATAGTAAAACAAAATTCATAACAACACGCTTTGGAAACGTATTAGGCTCTAACGGAAGTGTGATTCCTCTTTTTAAACAACAGATTTTAAAAGGGGGACCATTGACCGTAACTCATAAAGACATCACTCGCTATTTTATGACAATACCCGAAGCAAGCCGATTAGTCTTAGAAGCCGCAACAATGGGACAAGGAGGAGAAATATTCCTCTTTGATATGGGACAACCCGTTAAAATCCTTGACTTAGCCGAAAGAATGATAAAACTATCGGGCTTAAAACCATACGAAGACATAGACATAGTATTCTCAGGGCTTAGAAGCGGAGAAAAACTCTATGAAGAGCTTCTTTGCGAAAGTGAAAACACTCTTCCAACCTATCACAAAAAAATCTTCAAAGCAAAACACGAAGAAACAGACTGTGAATTAGTAGCAACCTCAGTTGAAAAAATGCAACAAATTCTGCAAACCAAAACAGAAAATCAAGACTTTGAAATCGTAGCCAATATAAAACAATTAGTAAAAACCTTCAAAAGCAACAATAGTATTTACTCTCAACTTGACAAAGCCGATGAAGAATAAACGAATGCTTA
>DEPQ01000029.1 GCA_002358855.1 Bacteroidales bacterium UBA3388 | reverse complement strand
GAAAACGCTCACGAGTAATATCGTGGGCTTTTCTTATTCGGTAAATAGGTAGTTCCAGGACCTCAAACTTTGATAAGATAAAAAGTCCCACGTTTTTTTATGCCTTGAAGTCTAAGAGCGAAATTAAGTAATCACCATTTGGGACTTGGGGGAATCAAGAAAAATATCATTAAAAGAAAAAATTAAATTTTATTGTATGAAAAAATTATGTCAGTTATTACTAATTTTATTTGCTTTGTATGGTTGCGTTGGAACTCCAACAGAAACAAATAAGAAATTTTCAAATGTTCAGCAAAACAACTTTCATGAAATGCTTATAGAAAATGAAAGCAAAATGCGTAGTTTAGGAAATGATATATTAATAGAGGAATTTGATGATAGCGTTAGGTTAGCTATGGGTAAATATATGGATTCTGTTAAACTATTTGTCAATTGGAAGGCTGAAATAAAAGATATAAAAAGTGTAGAAACAGGAAAATCTATCTCATTGTCATTTAAGTTAGAAATGCCAAAGGGTTCCATTGATGAAGTAATTTTTGATGTAGATTATCTTTTACCACAAGATAGTACAAATAATGATAAAGTATATCAGACTATAAGAGGGATAGATAACTTTTCTACTGTTTACTTCGATGGGTTTATAAGAAAAAAAGCAAATGGTGAAGCTCATTATAATGATACTGGTTGGAATAGACATATTTATCCTGAATTTAAGTTATTTGTGGTTGATATAAATACAACATCAAAAGGAGATTCATTATCAAACAATCTTCAAAATGCTGTGGATTTAGCATTTCAAAGCATAGAGCCTCTTGAATTAAACTTAAAAAAGGAAATATCTAAAAAAGAATCAAGTAAACGTATTGATAAAATTGTTCCACGTTTTAATGCTGCAAAAGAAATACTTACACAAGAGGAAAAGGCGTATGTCGATAGACTACTTCAAGCACTTACATATAACTTCTTGTACGCAGTAAATTAACAAAGATTCTCTAAACAAAGTGAAAAAACGCTCGTGAGTCTTTGTTTTATTTTGACAAACGAGCGTTTTTGCAATTTACATCTCCAAACTATTTTCTTTAAGTAAAAAATCAAACAATCCAATGGTCAATATTCCTTCTTCATTTCGGCGAGGCATAATGTAATCTTTTACAATAATTATTTTTTTAAATGAATCATTGATATTTATCAATGAACGTGATTCTTGAATTTCTTTTTCTCTATCAGGAATTGAAAAAGCCGATTGTATATAATATTTTTTACTACCTAAAGAAGCAATAAAATCCACTTCAAGTTGAGAACGAAGCCACTTTCCTTCTTTATCAAGTGTCTTTATCTCTACCATTCCAACATCAACTCTATAACCTCGCACAATCAATTCATTGTAAATAATGTTTTCCATTATGTGAGTTTCTTCCTGCTGACGCATATCTAAAATAGCATTTCTTAATCCTATATCTGCAAAATAATACTTTGCAAGTGTATTGATGTATTTTTTACCCTTTATATCGTATCGTATAGCTTTATTTAAAAGAAAAGAGTCTAACAAATAAGAGAGATAGTTGGAAATTGTTTGACTTCCTATATTTACATTTTTAACACTTTTGAAAGTATTAGACAATTTCGTAGGATTACAAGGACTTCCTATTGATGATGCTATGATTAGCATTAGTTCTCTCATCTCATTTTCATTTTTTACTTTATGTCTTTCAATAATATCTGCTAAATAAACTGTCTCAAATAGGTTTTTTAAATAATTTATCTTCTTTTCCTCGTTATCAAAAGACAAAATAAGAGGCAATCCCCCATAAGTGTAATATTCCCTCCAAGCTTCTTGTTTGTCCCCTCCTTTTACTGAATAAAATTCCGAAAAAGAAAGTGGATTTATATGAATAGTTTCTCCTCTACCTCTAAATTCTGTTGGAATATCTGATGAAAGAAAATGAGAATTACTTCCTGTGACGTATGTATCTGCATTTTCTATATGACGAAAACTATTTAATACATCAACAAATTCGTCCATCAATTGAACCTCATCTATGATAATATAATACAAATCTTTTTCTTTTATTCTATTATGAACGTAATGTAGCATTGTATCCGGATTTCTCAAATCCTTATTCAAACGATCTTCTAAATCAATTCTTATAATATGATCTTCCGAAATGCCATTTGCTAATAAATATTTATAGAATAAAACATTTAAAAGGTAAGATTTACCACATCTTCTTATTCCTGTTACAACCTTTATAAAGCCATTTTGACGACTTTCTATTAATTGTTGTAGATATTTATCTCTTTTTATCTCCATCTTTACATTAAATTTTTGCCAATATTGGCAATTTTTTAATGCAAAAATAGTAATATTTTGCTTTTTACAAGTTTTCTACATTAAATTTTTGCCAATATTGGCAATTTTTTAACGCAGAGTGATTAGTTTTCTTCAATCAAACACTGCAAGGTTACTCTATTTTTTTGTTCAATAAGGATTCTGCCTTTTTTGTTTAGGTTTTCTATTGTTTCTTGTGTGTAATGTCGGATTGTTATCAGTTGTAGGTCGTTATTGTATTTGACATTATAGTCTTGTTGCAAGGCTTCTATTAGTCTTGGCAAGATGTAATCGTTTTGGTCAAAGCATACGGAAAAGGTTAGTGCGGAATTTTGAATCAAATTCACCTTTACGCCAAAGGAAGACAACTCCGAGAAAATATTTGCTACGTTTTCTTCTACTATAAAGGAGAAATCCTTTGCCGAAACTGAAAGCAAGGTTTGTTTGTCTTTGAAAATATAGTTTGGCACTAAGGGTTTGACTTCTTCGGCGTGCGTTATCACCGTTCCTTCTTTCTCTGGGTTTAGAAAACTCTTTACATAAAGTGGTATTGCTTTGTTTTCAAGTGGTTTTATTGTCTTTGGGTGAATTACTGAGGCTCCATAGTAAGACAATTCTATGGCTTCACGATATGGAACTTGCTCTAATTTCTTTGCATCTGGCATTCTCTTTGGGTCTGCCGACATTAAACCATCTACATCTTTCCAAATCGTTAAGGATTTTGCCTCAAAACAATATGCAAATATGGCAGCAGAATAGTCAGAGCCTTCTCTACCGAGCGTTGTTGTGTATCCCTCGCGTGTAGAGCCTATAAATCCTTGCGTAAGCACTAAATCTGTTTCAAGAAATAGGTTATTGAGTTTTTCTTTTACTTCTTTTTCTGTTTTTTTCCAATCTACTTGTGCTCCACGATAAGAGTTATCGGTTTTTATTACTTCTTGTGCCGGGATAAGTCGGTGATTTATGTCAAGACTTGTCATATATAGCGAAAGAATTGCAGTAGATATTTTCTCGCCGTAGGAAACTATGCTATCATAAAGAAAGTCGTAGTCCTTAGGATTAAGACTTAGTAGGTTTTGTTTTAGGTCTGAGAAAATTTCTTCTACCATAGAAAGTGCTATATCAAGAGCCGATGTGTTTTCAAACAATTCTTTTACTATGGAGATATGATATGCTTTTATAAAGTCAAATTCTTCTTGATTGAAGCGTGTGAATCTGTACCATAAATCTACAATTTTTTCTAAGGAATTGGTGGTTTTGCCCATTGCAGAAACGACTACTACTCTTGCTTTTTCGTCTAATTGCAATATTGATATGACATTCTTTATTGATGTGGCACTATTGACCGATGCTCCACCGAATTTTTCTACAAAAATCTCTCTCATAAGAATTATATTTATGGTTTCAAACAACAAAAGTAAACAAAAATGAGGATTTCCATTGAGTTTTTTCAAAAAAAGCGTATTTTTGCAGGAAAATATAAAGAAAAAAATAATGAAAAACAATCATAGCAACAAATCACACGGGCTTTGGAGTGCAAGTTTCTCTACAACGCTTAGCATTTCCTTGGTAATGTTTCTTCTCGGCTTTATTTTCCTTTTCATTTATCATGCTTACAATGTGTCAAATGAGATAAAAGAGCAAGTTTCTTTTACGGTATATCTTAATTCTGGCACTTCAAGCGAAGATGCCTTGGCTTTGGAGAAAGAAATTCAACTTAACCCTAAGGTAAAGTCCACTAAATATATTTCACCCGAAGAGGCTGCTCAAATGATGAATAAGATAATGGGAGATAATCACCTTATGGTTTTGGATAGCGTTAATCCTTATCAAGCATCTATTGAGGTAAACCTAAAAGCACAGTCATTGAATATCACACAAATAAGACAATTTATTTTAAGTGTTGAATCTAAAGATATAGTTGATGTTGTAGATTATCGACATGACTTAATCACCGACATAAACAACATTATCTATAACATAAGTGCTTTTATATTTGTGCTATTCCTTTGTTTGCTATTCATCGCTATTACTCTTATCAATCACACTATTAGACTTTCTATCAGCAACAAACGTTTGCAAATACGCTCTATGGAGTTGATTGGAGCAAAGCCAAGTTTCATTAGACGTCCTTTTATTGCTAAGGGATTTATGCTTGGATTGTTTGGTAGCATTGTTGCAGATGTGTTTTTGGCAGGCGTTCTTTTTTGGGCATATTCAAGCATAGGAGGATTAAACCTTATGGAGCATATAAAAATCTATGCGATAATTGGAATAAGTATTATAATTCTTGGAACGCTCCTAACTCTTATTTTCACAGGACGTTCAATTAGAAAAAACATGAACTTAAAAAGCAGTAAACTTTACAGATAACAATATAAGAAATGAAAGATAATACAGAAGAAAAACAAGGTTTTGCCTTCGGAAAGCAAAACTACATTTGGATGATTATAGGAGTAGTGGTTTTAATCTTAGGATACATTCTTCTTTCAGGCGGAGGAAGCGAAAATCCTGATGAATTCAACTACGCTCTTTTTAACACAAGACGTTTAGTGATTGCCCCTATTTTAATTGTTGGAGGTTTGGTAATAGAGGTGTATGCTATAATGAAAAAATCCAAATAATTAGGAAATGGAAATCTTTGAAGCAATCATTATAGCAATAGTTGAAGGTCTTACAGAGTTTCTTCCTGTTTCTTCAACCGGGCACATGATTATCACACAAGGTGTTTTAGGAATGGAAAGCACCGATTTTGTAAAACTATTCACTATTTGCATTCAGTTTGGTGCAATTTTATCGGTCTTAGTTATTTATTGGAAGAGATTTTTCCAAACAATGAATTTCTATTGGAAACTCTTAGTGGCTTTTCTTCCTGCTGCAATAATAGGTTTCTTAGCAGGAGACTTAATAGACTCTGTTTTGGAAAACGTTTGGGTAGTTTCCATTATGTTAATCATAGGAGGAGTGTTTATGCTCTTTGTTGATAAATGGTTTAACAAGCCAGCAGAGGACCAAACCATTACATACAAAAAGAGTTTCTTTATTGGCTTGGTGCAATGTATTGCAATGATTCCGGGAGTGAGCCGTTCTATGGCGACAATCGTTGGAGGTATGAGTCAAAAGCTTTCAAGAGAAACCGCAGCTGAGTTTTCTTTCTTCTTAGCCGTACCTACAATGCTTGCAGCCTCAGGATACAAACTCTTACAAGCAATATTAGAACCAGGAGGTGTGCAAATGATAACAGATAACATTACTGCACTGATTGTTGGTAACGTTGTAGCGTTTATTGTTGCAATATTAGCAATTAAATTCTTTATTAGTTTTCTTACAAAGCACGGATTCAAAGCCTTTGGCTATTATAGAATTATCGTAGGTGCTCTTATCATAGTTTTAATGCTTTGTGGAGTAAATCTTTCAGTTGCCTAAGAAATGATAGACTTTGAAAAAGGAGGCGTAATCCTTGTAAACAAACCATACGAGTGGACTTCATTTCAAGCAGTCAATAAGATTAAGGTAAGACTGAAACATTACTTCAACACAAAGAAAATAAAAATAGGACACGCTGGCACCTTAGACCCCTTAGCAACAGGTTTGCTAATTGTTTGCGTTGGAAAATTCACAAAAAAGATTGAAGAATATCAAGCACAAGAGAAAGAATACACAGGAACCTTTTATTTAGGGGCAACAACCCCTTGTTTTGATAAAGAAAAAGAGATTGACAACTACTATCCTACCGATCACATAACACAAGAGGCTATTTACAAAGCAGCAGAGGCTTTCTTAGGCGAACAAGATCAAATTCCACCAATGTTTTCTGCCCTAAAAGTAAATGGAGTAAGAGCATACGAATTTGCAAGAGATAATAAAGAAATAGAACTCAAATCAAGAAAAATCACAATCAAAGAATTTGAAATCACTCGCATAGCCTTACCCGAAGTAGATTTTAGAATAGTGTGTTCAAAAGGCACTTACATAAGAAGTATCGCAAGAGATTTCGGTTTTTACCTTAATTCCGGAGCCTATCTCACAGCCCTATGCCGTACAAGAATAGGCGAATACAAATTAAGCGATGCAAAAAAAATAGAAGACATTATTTCCGAATACGAAAACAAAGAATAAAAAAAGAGAAGCCGTTTGACTTCTCTTTTTTATTATTGATTTTGTGATTTCTACCAAGCGAATAATGGTCTGTTTTCCATCATTGCGTTTACTTTCTTACGAGTTTCTTCTATCAAAGCTTCGTTGTTTACGTCTGAAAGTACTGCGTCAATCATTTCAACTATTGTTTCCATTTCGTTTTCCTTCAATCCTCTTGTTGTGATTGCAGGAGTTCCTACACGAATACCTGATGTTTGGAATGGAGAGCGTGAATCAAATGGAACCATATTTTTGTTTATTGTAATATCTGCTTTAACTAATGTGTTTTCTGCAACTTTTCCTGTAAGTTCAGGGAATTTTGTTCTAAGGTCTATAAGCATTAAGTGGTTATCTGTACCATTAGAGATAACTTTGTAACCTCTTTTTACGAATGCTTCTGCCATTGCAGCTGCGTTTTTCTTAACTTGTTTGATGTATTGTGCATAATCTTCTGTTAAAGCTTCGCCAAATGCAACTGCTTTCGCTGCTATAACGTGTTCAAGTGGTCCTCCTTGACAGCCAGGGAATACTGCAGAGTCTAAAACTGCACTCATCATTTTGATTTCTCCTTTTGGAGTTGTTTTTCCCATTGGGTTTTCAAAATCTTTTCCCATTAAAATCAAACCACCTCTTGGTCCACGAAGAGTTTTGTGAGTAGTTGTTGTAACTATGTGGCAATATTCAACAGCGTTGTTTAATTCGCCTTTTGCGATTAAACCACTTGG
>DEPQ01000049.1:1233-9055 GCA_002358855.1 Bacteroidales bacterium UBA3388 | reverse complement strand
TCTTTCCTTTGCGGCTTGAACAAATATTTTCAAGTTTTCTTTGATTTGTTCCTGACCTGCAAAACCATCAAAGGCAGAAGGACGCAAAGCCTTTTCATAATCGCTCTCACTTTTTGTCAAACGCTCCTTTTCTGGATTCAAATTATTATTCATTGTATTATTTTTCAGTGAAAAAAATTATTTCTTTGAAATATTTTATTATATTTGCACAAAATTGCAACCTTTATTCTGCAAAAGTAATAAATTTTGTCAATTTATAAAGATATATTAACCATTAAATAGCAATTTTATGGATACAATCGTAGTAGGAATAGACTTTTCTAAATCTTCATTAACAGCAATGAAAGTAGCAGTAGATATTGCTGTAAGGGCAGAGGCAGATTTGCACATCGTTTGGGTGGAAACGGTAGAAATGGATTATGACAAAGCAGAAGAGAAATTAAAAGAATATGTTAAGCAAGTAAAAGAAAAATTAACAGATTCAGAGGCTTGCTATCATATTATGCCGAAAGGAAAAGTGTATGCAACACTAAATAAAGCAATAAAAGAGTTTGATGCTGATTTATTAGTGATAGGAACTCATGGAAATAGTGGATATGATGAAAAATTTGCAGGAGCAAATACCTATAAGACCATAACCGAGGCACATTGCCCTGTTTTGACAATTAGAGAAGACTTCCATACCGACAAAGACTTAGAAGTGTTGATTATGCCGATAGACTTTACAAAAGACACTCGTCAAAAAGTTCCTTGGACAATAGAGTTTGCAAAAATGTTCCCTAATTCAGTAATCTATGTCTTAGGAGTGTATTCAAGTACAAGCAAGTCAATAAGAAACATAGTAGATAAATATGTTTTAAGCGTAGAAAATCTATTGAAATCAAAAAATATGAGATACAGAATAGATTTTATAGAAGCAGAAAACACAACACTTTCTACAATAGAATATGCAACAAAACACAATGCTGACTTGATTGTGATAATGAGTGAACAAGAAAAAACACTAAGTAATATATTCCTTGGACCATACGCCCAACAAATGATTAACAATTCGCATATTCCAGTGCTGACTTGTTCTGTACGCCAACTTTATAACGAATCAAGATAAGACAAGGTATGAAAACAAGATATTTTTTACCACTTTGCATTTTCTTTATTGTCATTAGTTTTTGCTTTTCGCTAAAAAGTAATGCACAAGTAAAGATAATAGCAGATGGACGTTTACAAACAATTTTGGAACGTCATATCGAATACAACGAAATGTCAAGAACTTTACAAGGATACAGAATAAAAGTAAACTCATTCACAGGCGAAAATGCCAAAGCCAAAGCCTACGCCCTTAAAGATGAACTTACAGCAGCTTATCCAAGTACAAGAACATACGTAACTTTTGATGAGCCTAATTTTGTTGTAAAATGTGGAGATTTCATTACTCGTTTAGATGCTTACAACCTTTTTAAAAATATCAAACCTCAAATAAGCACTGCGATAATCGTTAGAGATTGGATAAACAATCCTGTAATTTCGGAAGTTGACATTGAACAACCAGAATATTTTGAAGAAAATTTAGAAACAGATTTTTAAAACAAATAAAACAAAAAGACCAATATGGACATAAAAAACTACATTGAACAAAACAAAGATAGATTCTTAGAAGAATTATTCTCTTTGATTCGCATTCCATCTATTTCATCAATCGAAGCACACAAGCCAGATATGATTCGTTGTGCTCAAAGATGGAAAGAATTGATAATGGAAGCAGGAGCGGATAAGTGTGATATAATGCCAACACAAGGCAATCCTGTTGTATATGCAGAAAAAATAATAGATGCTTCAAAGCCTACAATTCTTATCTATGGACACTATGATGTTATGCCAATAGATCCAGCAAATGAATGGAGAACAGAACCATTTGAACCAGTGGTTAAAGATGGATTTATTTGGGCAAGAGGAGCAGATGATGACAAAGGACAAGCTTTTATGCACGCAAAAGCATTTGAATACCTTGTAAAAACAAATCAACTTCCTTGCAACGTTAAATTTATGTTGGAAGGAGAAGAAGAAATAGGCTCAGTAAGCCTATACGACTTCTGCAAAGAAAACAAAGAACTATTGAAAGCAGACATAATATTAGTATCTGACACCTCTATGATAGCAGCCGACACTCCTTCAATCACAACAGGACTAAGAGGATTAGGCTATGTAGAAGTAAAAGTAACAGGACCAAATCGTGATCTTCACTCAGGACTTTACGGAGGTGCTGTTGCAAACCCAATCAACATACTTTGTCAAATGATTGCAAAACTAACAGACGAAAATAACCACATAACCGTTCCGGGATTCTATGACAAAGTATTGGTTGCCTCACAAGAAGAAAGAGATCTTATGGCACAAGCACCATTCAACGAAGAAGAATATAAAAAAGCCATAGACATCAACGCACTTCATGGAGAAAAAGGATATAGCACAATAGAAAGAGTAGGAATAAGACCAAGTCTTGACTGCTGCGGAATATGGGGTGGATACACAGGAGAAGGAGCAAAAACAGTAATTCCTTCAACTGCACACGCAAAGATTTCGTTCCGTCTTGTACCTGACCAAGATTTTGAAGTAGTAACAGAACAATTCGCAGAATATTTCAAAACCCTTGCACCAGAATCAGTAAAAGTAGAAGTTACTCCATTACACGGAGGTTACGCTTACGTATCTCCAATAGATATGCCAGCATATAAAGCAGCAGAAAAAGCATATCAAACAACCTACGGCAAGCGTCCAATCCCTACACGTAGCGGTGGAAGTATTCCAATCATAGCAGGATTTGAAAAAATCTTAGGAATAAAATCAATTTTAATGGGCTTTGGTTTAGGAGCAGACGCAATTCACTCTCCAAACGAAAACTATCCATTAGAACAATTCTTCAAAGGAATAGAAACAATACCATATTTCTACAAAGAATACGCTGAATTGATGAAATAAAACACTGAAATAGAAAAATAATTCTTTCAAATAAATCCTGAATACAAAGAAAAAATCTAAGTATTCAGGATTTTTTCTTTGTAAAATACAACAAAATCAAACATAAGTTTTCTAAATAAAATCAAACTCTTTCACCACTTGGAAAATACGTTTCATTTTCTTTACTTTTGCAAGATTATAAACTTTTAAAACGTATAAAGATATGAACAAAGTAAGAAGAACGCATGGTTTTACCCAAATCAATTGGGACGATATGATTAAGATTAGAAAAGCACCAATTGTTTGTGAAATTGATGAAAAGAAAAAGAAACTATCTTATAGCGATATATTGATTATAGCCTATGTGAAAGGCTTTGGAGACAGAGGTTATTTTGGCACACAAGAAGAGTTGTCAAAAATAATCGGTATGAAACAATCACATCTTTGCAGAAGCATAAATATTTTGAGGAGTGTACGCAACAAAATCAATAACGCTGATCTCTTTCAATGGGGATACCCTTACTTAGTGTTCAATCCGAGTTTTTGTGATTTTCATTCAGAGGAATAAGTCTTGATATACCATACCAAAACAGTATAATTAATATCCGAAAATGTGAAAAACGCTATACCAATTTTGAAGAGAAAAATTACCATTATAGTATAATTGCAATATTTTTGGTATAATCTATATCCGGTTTTGGTAAGCATATATATAAAGTATATTAAAAGAATTATAATTAACTAAATATAGAATTATAATTAAGTGTATAATAAAAGCGATTTTTTGCCAAATTTTTGACAATAGATTTAATTAGATATTGGACTTTACTTGTTGAGCATAGTAAAGTCCAATATTTTTTATGTTTGCTTTGCCTCGTGAGGAAAGGATAGTGATTCTTATTTTCTCTACTTTGCAATCTTCAAATCTTAACAAACGTTTGTAACCTATTGTAGTGCCTTGGGTTAGGGTTTGCCACTCTCCATTTATGTATGCTTCTACAAGAAATTCTTCTACTCTTTGTCCTTTTGAAATGTCTTCTTGTATTAGAAAAGTATTAACGATTGAGTCTTTTTTTACTTTGTATTCTTTGCTTTCTCCTGCTACTGCTTGCCATAATTTATCGCTTTTTATTGCGTAGTTTTTTGAAAAAGTTTTGGAAATATAGTCGGAAAGTTCTTTTATGCGTTTTACGTCATTTTCGTGAAGCAATCCTCTTTTGTCGGGAGGAATATTGAGTAGTAAAACAGAGTTGCGTCCAACGGATTGAAAGTAAATATCTACTAAGTTGGAGAGTGAACGTACTTTTTGATCTTCTTCGGCATGATAGAACCAGCCTGGACGGATTGAAACGTCTACTTCTGAGGGATACCAATAGGCTTCTTTTGCTTTTTTGACAAGTTGGCGACTACCAAGGTCTTTTGACATCTCATCAAGTCCAAGTATTTTGTTGTCTTGCTTTTTGTCAACGTAAGATCCTGGTGCAATAACTGTTGCGCTCCATTCTGTTTCTCTACCAAGTCCTCCTTCGTTGCCTACCCATCGCACATCATCTCCCATTATTGCTGTTACGGCTTGTGGTTGCAAGTCTCTGATTGTTTGAAGGATTGCTTTCCAATCATATTCTTGTTTTCTACCGTTTTCTCCTTCTCCGCAAGCACCATCAAACCATATTTCGTGTATTTCTCCGTAGTTTGTCAGTAGTTCGGTTAGTTGTTGAATGTATAGTCTGTTATATGCAGGAGAATCACCGTATGATTTTGCGTTTCTATCCCAAGGTGAAAGATAAACTCCAAATTTAATGCCGTATTTTTCGCATGCATTTCTAAGTTCTTTCACTACATCGCCTTTGCCATCTCTCCAATTAGAGTTTTTTACGGAGTATTGAGTTGTGGCAGTTGGCCATAAACAAAATCCATCGTGGTGCTTTGCGGTAAGAATCGCCATTTTGAAACCTGCGTCCTTTAATGCTTTTACCCATTGCTCACAATCCAATTCCGTAGGGTTGAATAGGTTTGGATCGTCCTTTCCATCGCCCCATTCATTGCCTGTAAAGGTGTTGATTCCAAAGTGAAGGAAGGCTGTAAATTCCATTTGTTGCCACTCTAATTGAGGAGTGTTTGGCACAAGGCGTGAAATCATTTCTATTTTCTTTTCTTGGCTTGCATCGTTTGGGAATACAAGATGTTTTTCGTATGTGGCGTCTTTTACTCTTACACAAGAAAGAAAAAGACCAATAGAAACAAATAATAGAACGTGTTTTTTCATGATTTTAATCTATGAATCGTTGCTTTTCAAAAGGAAATTCTTCTATCAATTCACCTGAATAGTAGAAATCAAAACCTATTGTTCCAAAGGTGTAAATGTAGTCTCCGACTTTTATGCTTGAACCTCCGCATTTTGGATTAGGACCCGGGTGGCTTTCAGAAAAACCTATATTGAATAAAGTGAAAAGTATTTCGGGACGTGAGCTTATATCGTAACCTGCTCTTTGCCATTGCATTTTTGTTTGGTGTAGGATACAAGCTGTATATAGATATGAATAATAATGACTTTTATAATCAACCAAACGATTCATTCTTTCTTCTTGATGATTCTCTGTTGTGAAATCTAAGATGTTTTCGTATTTCTTTCCCATGTAAAAGGCTGAGGTGTCATCTTTTAGATGTTTTTCAACCTGCATTGCGGTGAAGTCTTTTATTCCATTGACTCCAAAAGAAAATTGAGATTGTACTGACAATACTTTTACGGGTCCGAGATATTTTTTGTACATTTCTCTTTTGGAATTAAATAGGCGGATTTGTTCTCCTACTAAACAACTTACTATCATTCGCGATTCTACTCCTGCAACCTTCGCTGCACTGTCTATCTCTGCTTTGTCTTTTACTATTGCTTCTTTTAAGGCATACCATTCTGGAAGATTCATCCATTGAATTACGTTTTCTCCAACGCTATCTTTTTTTAAGGTGCTTAGTGCTGCGTTTTGATTTTTTATACAAGTGAAATAAGATTCGTTGTCTTGAAGATACATTTCACAAGCAGCAATCATTTGTTGTATATTGCCTTTTGCTTCACTGTTTTTGATTGCTTTTAGAATTAAGTCTGCATTTTTTGGATAAAGTTTGCTGATTGCAGTCAGTTTTGCTAAGTCTTTGGTTGATAGAATTGCATCATTTTGTTTTACTTTCCCCTTTTTTAGTTCAGCAACCTCTACTAAGTAACGGTTGTTGTTGTCTATTGCACCACGATTCTTTGTCCAGCCTAATTGATAGACAGCCCATGCTCCCATTATAGCTACTCCCGCAAGAGCAAAGCAGTATAGTAAAACGTTGTATATGACTTTTAAAATCTTTTTTGTCTTATTCATAAAATATTTCTTTTTAAAACAGCGTGCAAAGATATATAAAAAACTTGCTCGTTCAAAAAAATATGTCTATTTTTGCAGAGAATAATGATTAAGTATAGTCATTTTATAAAAGTAAATACAGTAAAACCAAATTTTAAACTTGATTTTCAGTTAGTTATACGAAAGTTGAGGAACTAAGAGTATGCAAAGTACTAAAATATGTGTAATAGGCTTAGGATACGTAGGATTGCCCTTGGCCAGATTGTTCTCTACAAAATTTAAAACCATAGGCTTTGATTTAAATCAAACAAGAGTAGATGCCCTAAACGCAGGCAAAGACACTACCCTTGAAGTATCAGATGAATTACTACAAGAAGCCATAGAAAAACACGGCTTTCGTTGCACCACAAACATAGAAGAAATAAAAGAAAGCAACTTCTATGTAGTAGCAGTGCCAACTCCGGTAGACGAAAACAATCGACCAGATTTACGTCCCTTAATAGGAGCGAGCCAAACCGTAGGCCAAGTAATCAAAAAAGGCGACATAGTAGTCTATGAATCCACAGTCTATCCAGGAGTAACAGAAGAAGAATGTTTGCCTATTGTAGAACAAGTATCAGGCTTAGTATTCAATAAAGACTTCTATGCAGGCTACTCACCAGAGAGAATAAACCCTGGAGATAAAGAACACACAGTAGAAAAAATCAAAAAAGTAACCTCAGGCTCCACACCAGAAATAGCAGAGATAATAGACAAGGTATACAATACCGTACTGATAAACGGCACACACAAAGCCCCAACCATAAAAGTAGCAGAAGCATCGAAGATTATTGAGAATAGTCAGCGAGATGTGAACATAGCATTCATGAACGAATTAGCAAAAATCTTCAATGCAATGGACATAGACACACACGATGTAATAGAAGCAGCCGCATCAAAGTGGAACTTTATAAAACTAAGTCCAGGCTTAGTCGGAGGACACTGCATAAGCGTAGATCCTTATTATTTGATACAAAAAGCCCAAGTCTATGGAGTATTACCAAGAGTAATGAGTTCAGCTCGCAGACTAAACGATGGCATGGGCGAATATGTAGCACACCAAGTAATCAAACTAATGAACAAAAAAGGCGTATTAGTAAAAGATGCTAATATTCTGCTTTTGGGAATAACATTCAAAGAAAACTGCCCAGACATACGTAATACTAAGATAGTAGATATTTATAGTACACTATCAGAATACACAAATAACATAACAATATATGATCCGTGGGCAGACAAAGCAGAAGTGCAACACGAATACCAAATAGAAATCTCAAACACACTTGATGCGACAAAAAAATACGATGCAATAATACTTGGCGTAGCACACAAAGAATTTTTAGAAATAGATATACCTTCATTATTGAACGAAAATGGAGTAGTTTATGATGTAAAGGGAATATTAGATAGAACAATTATTGACGGAAGATTATAAGTTATGAAAATTGCAGTAGCAGGAATAGGATATGTAGGTTTGTCAATAT
>DEPQ01000049.1:0-1076 GCA_002358855.1 Bacteroidales bacterium UBA3388 | reverse complement strand
GAATTTGTAGTAATAGCAGCACCAACAAATTACGATACTCACAAGAACTTCTTTGATACAAGTGCAGTAGAAGATGTAATAGAAAAAGTATTGAAAGTGAATCCTACTGCAATAATGGTAATAAAGAGTACTATACCTGTTGGATATACAGAAAGCGTAAGAAAGAAGTTTAACACAAATAACATAATCTTTGCACCGGAATTTTTAAGAGAAAGTAAAGCACTATATGATAATCTATACCCTTCAAGAATAATAGTAGGCTATGACCAAAACAACAAAGAATTAGAAACAAAGGCAAAACAGTTTGCAGAACTAATACGAGAAGGAGCGATAGAGAAAAATGTGCCAATGCTGTATATGGGTAGCACAGAAGCAGAAGCAGTAAAACTATTTGCAAACACATACTTAGCACTAAGAGTTAGTTACTTTAATGAATTAGACACATACGCAGAACTTAAAAACTTAAATACACAAGACATAATAGAAGGGGTTTGTCTTGACCCAAGAATAGGAAATCATTATAATAATCCAAGTTTCGGATACGGAGGCTATTGCTTGCCAAAAGATACAAAACAGTTGCTTGCAAACTATGAAGATGTGCCACAAAATATGATGAGTGCCATAGTAGAGAGCAATCGTACAAGAAAAGACTTCATTGCAGACCAAGTGTTGAAAATGGCAGGATACTATGATTACTACAATAGAGGTGACTATAATCCACAAGAAGAAAAACAATGTGTAATAGGAGTATATCGATTGACAATGAAATCGAACTCCGACAACTTTCGTCAAAGCTCAATTCAAGGCGTGATGAAAAGAGTGAAAGCCAAAGGAGCGACAATAATAATTTACGAACCAACGCTTGAAAACGGAAGTACATTTTTTGGAAGCAAAATAGTAAACGATATAGACGAGTTTAAACAACAAAGTCAAGCAATAATTGCAAATAGATATGACGCTTGTCTTGACGATGTTGCAGAGAAAGTTTATACAAGAGATATTTTTAAAAGAGATTAAGATATGAAAGGTATAGTATTGGCAGGGGGGAGTGGTACAAGATTGTATCCAATTACAAA
>DEPQ01000072.1 GCA_002358855.1 Bacteroidales bacterium UBA3388 | reverse complement strand
TTTCTTGTGCTTTGATAGATAACGAACAAACTATCGCTAATAAAATCAATACTACTTTTTTCATATTTATTACTCTATTATAATTTCAAAAATCTTTCCTTCTAAATCTTTTTTGTTAAAAGGAATCAAGCCTTGCTCAAAAACCTCGGGCAACCACCAAGAAGAATAATGAAATTCTTGCGTAACGATTGGTAACATCTGATTATTAGGAATAGATGTTACGCTTTCGTTCATATATCCTACTACTTTCATATTATTTTCCTCTGGTCCGACTCTCCAAATTATCTCTGTGGGCGTCCATTCTATTTCAAAAAAATAATAATCTTTTGAGAATATATCATTACTCAACTCTATTCGTGAGGTTAAAGCACGATATGTTTCAAACCATCTGTGTAAATTAAAAGTGTTTTCTTTATAATTTATTGTTTGAATACCTTCTTTGTTGAAATTTTGAGGGCAACCACATGCCATATCCCAATTTGTACACGCTAAAACAAAGTTTCCATTTCCTATTGGATTATCTTTTTTCATTTCTTCTTCGTTCCAATATTTTGAAGTCTTTATCATCTCAATGTCAATCTCGGAATAATGAGTTTTTAGTGAGCGTTCTGCTTCTTTATCATTTTTACTTTGTTTTACATATCCTTTATTTGTACAATCTCTTCTTTGATTCCAGTCACTTTCACTTTGATATGCTAACCAAAATGCGTTTGTCAATCCTGTCCAAACTTCATTGGGATTGACAAGTGGAGGAAATTTTATTTTCGCTCTATATTTTCCGTATGTAAATCCTACTCTCGCTCTTATGCCTACGCTTTCCTTTTTTGCAGTTTCAAGACTTTCGTTGCCAGGATTTGATATGCTGATATAATCTCTGTTATTTGGAATACGGATTGTTGCTCCTGGTTTTGTAGTTATTGAAGGGTGGATGTTTAATCGACTATTTTCTTTTGCGAATTTTTGTTTTGCGAGATTATAATCCTCTAAGGTGTAAGCATTTTCGGATAAAATATCTGAAATAATAGGTATTTGTTCAATATTTCTTGTTTTATTTATGTCGTGATAGTATTGTTCAAACATTGCTCTTTGATATAAATCAGCAGTGTTGCCAATTAGTGTTGTATCGTGAGAATATACTTTGAAATTACTATTAGGACAATTGTAAACATCAACAAATACGCCTTGTTTTGCATTTAAAACTGCCCTTGTTTTTAAGACTTTCTCGCTTTTTAAGACATAAACGCCTTTTAAATCATTGTCTGCAAAAAATGAAAAAGGATTTTCAAAATCGTTTGTTGCAGGATTTTGTTTTGAAATGTTTTTTATGTGTTCTGGAATAGAGTTTAGTCCTTCTTTATCTGCGACAACTATCATAAATTCATAAACTCCTGTTCGTGGATTGCGTCTTTCTCTTCTGTTTACATCGCCTTGTTTGCTATTTTCGTGATTTATCACCCAAACGATGTCTAAAATCATTTGCTCTCTCAAAGGAACTTTATTCTCTTTTGCCTTTTGCTTAATAGAAGCGAGCCATTCAGGAGTTTCATATACAAGTTTTATTCCATCTTCTATATCTTTGGGTGTTAATTGTCTTGGAATCTTTTTCCCATAATAAAGTTTTTCATCGCGAGGATTACCTACAATTTGAAAACTATCTATTATTTCTTCTGTTTTAAATGGTTTAAAAGTTGTTTGTGTACTTTGCCAAGAGCCATAGAAGTTTTCACTTGATTCTTTACGATTTTCAGCAAATTTATAACTTGAATTTTGATAATAAATCTTGTAAAACAATTCTTTATTCTTTGGATTAGAGACTTTTGCCTTAAAAACAAAATACTCTTTCTTTGAAGGCAAAACCACACCTTCTAAAACAGAATTGTCAAACGACATATCTACTTTTACAGTATCTGTTTGAGAAAAATTATTCAAAGCATCGAAACTCTTAATTATGTTTTCTTCTTTCTTACACGAAGAAAAAACAATAAGAATCATTAAGAGTGTCAGTAAAAATCTCATTTGCTTTAAATTATTTATTCCCATAAGATTGCAAATGTAATGAAAAGCAACAATATTTCTTTGTTTTATTTCAATAATTCTTTGAATTATTTTATTTTTTCTTTGTTTTAGAAATGGTACATCAAAGAAAAATTTAAGTAATGATGATATTGAGCATTGGAAACACCTATATGAGTGTCTATAATAACCAATTCACCAGGTCGAATGCTTGTTATAGAGTAATTGTATGAAGCATTTATTGAAAAATGTTTTGAGAAACGATAGTTAGCTCCTCCAGAAAAAAGTAAATTAAAAGCTCTAAAAGGATTTTCATAGAGACTTTCAAATCCTCCAGCGGTCATTTGTTTTTGGTAAATCAAGACAGAAGGAATTAAACCTGCTTTTAAACTAATTTTATCATTAAGTCTATATCCTGCATACAAGCCCCAATCTATGTAGTTTGTTGTTAATTCTATTTTATTAAAATCTATGTTTTTTGAACTTGCAACACGACTTCCTTTCATTGTGAAAGCTAAGTCTGTAAATAAGAAAAACTTTTCGTTTATGTCTCTTTCTACAAATGCTCCGCCTGTTAGTCCAATTTTATTAAAGCCTGTCATTTCGTCTCCATCAACTTGCGAAGGCACAATACCGAATTGTAATCCTGCATGAAAGTCTTGTGCTTTTATTCCAAAGGGAAATGCCAAGATAATCAAAAGAAAAATATAAATTACTTGTTTTTTCATAGTTTTATAATAAGAATGGATTATGTGTTTTTTCGTAATCTACTGTGGAATAAGGACCGTGACCTGGATATACTTTGGTTTCTTCGGGTAGAGTGAGTATTTTTTCTTTTATGTTAGAGAGTAATAGCTCTAAATCACCTGTTGGAAGGTCTGTTCTGCCGATTGATTGTGCAAAAAGAGCATCTCCGGTAATTATATATTTCTCTTCTGCATTGTAATAACTCAAACTACCAATGCAATGACCTGCTGTGTCAAGGCATTCTATCTTGCTGTTGCCAAATTCAATTACATCTCCTGGCATTATAGTCTTTATCTCCACAGAGTTAATGTCTCCGAGTTCAAATCCCATCATTGCTGCTTGGTTGTTAGCGGTATTGAACATTCCTACTGCATCTATGCTCATTGTGATAGGCAAAGAGAATTGTTTACAAGCAAAAGCCGTTCCGCAAAGATGATCTACGTGAGGGTGAGTAAGCAATATGTGTTTTACTTTTAAGGAATGTTGTTCTATAAAGTTGATTATTTCTCTTTCTTGTAAGACTCCTTGTGAGCAAACATCAACTAAGACACATTCTTTAGTGTCATCAAGTAATATATAACTATTTACTTCAAAGTGATTTTGTGGTATAATTTCTATCATCTTTTTATTCCTCCATTGTTTTTGCGTTATTCCAAATTATATCCATTTCTTCAAGACTCATTTCTTGAAGTTTTTTATTTTTTTCTTGTGCTACTTGTTCTATGTATTGAAATCGTTTTATGAATTTACGATTTGTCTTTTCTAAGGCGTGTTCGGGTTTTATTTTTAGAAAGCGTGCATAATTGATTAGTGCAAATAATACATCTCCAAATTCTTCTTCTATTTTTTCTTGTGAGTTTTGGTCTTCTACTTCTTGTTCTAATTCTTGTAATTCTTCTTTTACTTTTTCCCAAACTTGTTCTTTCTTTTCCCAATCAAAGCCTACGCCTGCTGCTTTCTCTTGTAATCTGTATGCTTTAATCAAAGAGTCTAATGCTCGTGGGACTCCTGAAAATACAGAAGTTCTTCCTTCTGTCATTTTGATTTGTTCCCAAGTCTTTTTAACGTCTTCTGCATTTTCTACTTTGACTTCTCCATATATGTGAGGGTGTCGTCTTATTAACTTTTCGCATAAGGAATCTATTACAGCCTTTATGTCAAATTCTCCGCTCTCACTTCCAATTTTTGAATAGAAAACAATATGCAAAAGCAAATCTCCAAGTTCTTTTTTTATTTCTTGATAGTCGTTATCTTCGATTGCTTGTGCTAATTCATAGACTTCTTCTATTGTATTTGACTTTAAACTAAGGTTTGTTTGCTTTCTATCCCATGGACATTTCTCGCGAAGTTCGTCCATAATGGTTAAAAGTTTGGAAAAGCTTTCTTGTGCTTCTTTGTATTTGTTTTCTTCCATTTTTTATTCCCAATTATTGGCTATTCTTATGATTTCTTCTACGTTTTGAGCGTTCATACATTTGAAATGTTTCTTTGGGCATTGCTTATAGCCTAATTTACTACACGGACGACACGATAGATTCTTTACTTCAAAGTTATAGGTTTTTGCTTGTGAGTTTTCGCTTCTGTAAGGAAACATTCCAAAATCCATAACGGTGTTTCCCCAAACGCAAATTATGTTTTTATCTAAGGCAGAGGCAATGTGCATAAGTCCTGTGTCTGCTGTAATTACTCCAAGCGAATTTTTAATTAAGGCACTGCTTTGATTGATACTATAAGCTCCACATCCATTGAATACTTTTACTCCAATTTCTTTTTCAATCCTAAATGCCTTTTCGTAATCGCTTTTATCTCCTAAAAGAATTATTGGTTTATCCAAACTTTTGCATATTCTCATTAAAAAATCCAAAGGCATTTGTTTTGTAAAGTGTTTGCTTCCCACTACAACTGCAACATATCCATTGTGAAAGTCTAATGGTAAAGCGTCAGGAGAAACAAAATCTTCTTCTTGTAAAAAGAAATCCAATCCTTTATAGTCATTTATTACTCCTAATTTGCTTACTGCCTCAAAATATCTATCAACTATGTGAACATTCGGTAGCTTATTTATTTTAAACTTTACAAGTAGGAGTTTTTTTAGGTTTAATTTTGGAAACGCTTTGCTTTTTACTCCAAGCATTGCCTTGATTTTAAACGAACGTAAGTTGTTGTGTAAATCTACTATGTAATCAAATTTATTTTTTCTTAGTTTTGAGTATAAATCTCCCTCTTCTAACAAATGTATTTTATCAATATATTTGTTGTTTTGTAGAAGTGAATAGTTTGATTTCTTTGTTAGATAATGAATCTCTACGTTTTTTAATTGCTGTTTTAACGCTCTAACAATAGGAGTTGTTAAAACTATGTCTCCTATTGATGAAAATCTTATTACTAATATCTTACAATAACTTTCCATTTTATCCAACACTATTGTCTAAACTTATGGATAATAATTTTTGTGCTTCAACAGCAAACTCCATAGGCAATTTATTTAAAACTTCTTTTGCATATCCGTTTACTATAAGCCCGATTGCACCTTCTTGACTTATTCCTCTTTGACGACAATAGAAGAGTTGGTCTTCTGAAATCTTTGAGGTAGTAGCCTCGTGTTCTACTATTGAGGAATGATTATCAACCTTTATATAGGGGAAAGTGTGTGCTCCGCAAGTATCTGTTAGCAATAAAGAATCGCATTGAGAATAATTTCTTGAATTTTCTGCCAATCGATTTACTTTTACTAAACCTCTGTAAGAGTTTTGACTTCTTCCGCTTGATATTCCTTTACTGATGATTGTACTTTTAGTATTTCGTCCTACATGAACCATCTTTGTTCCTGTGTCTGCTTGCTGATGATTGTTTGTTACTGCAACAGAATAAAATTCTCCTACGGAATTATCTCCTAATAATACGCATGAAGGATATTTCCAAGTGATTGCCGATCCTGTTTCAACTTGTGTCCAAGATAGTTTAGAGTTATTTCCTTTGCACATTCCTCTTTTTGTGACGAAATTATAAATTCCTCCTTTTCCGTCTTTATCTCCAGGATACCAATTTTGAACTGTAGAATATTTTACTTCGGCATCTTTCATCACAACAATCTCTACGATAGCGGCGTGAAGTTGATTTTCATCTCTTTGAGGAGCTGAGCAACCCTCCATATAGGAAACATAGGAGCCTTCATCGGCTACAATTAATGTTCTCTCAAATTGTCCTGTTCCTCCTGCGTTTATTCTGAAATAAGTTGAGAGTTCCATTGGGCAATGTACGCCTTTTGGAATGTAACAGAAAGAACCATCGGAAAATACTGCTGAATTAAGTGCAGCAAAGTAATTATCTCCTATCGGAACAACACTTGCTAAGTATTGTTTTACTAAATCAGGGTGATTTTTAACAGCTTCACTAAACGAACAAAAAATAACTCCTGCTTTACTTAATGTATCGTGAAAAGTTGTCTTTACCGACACCGAGTCCATCACAGCATCAACAGCTACACCGGTTAATCTTTTTTGTTCATCGAGTGAAATTCCAAGTTTATTGAAAGTATCTAAAAGTTCTGGATCTACTTCATCAAGGCTTGCAAGTTCTTTTTTCTTCTTAGGCGCTGCATAGTAAATAATATCTTGATAATCAATTGGTGGAATATTAAGATGAGCCCAATCAGGTTGCTTCATAGTGATGAATTTCCTATAAGCCTTTAATCGAAACTCTAAAAGCCAATCAGGTTCTTGCTTTACCTTAGATATATGACGAATAATATCTTCGTTTAATCCTTTTTCAATAAATTCAGTCTCTATATCAGTAACAAAACCATATTTATAATCGTTGTTTGTTACGTCTTCTATTATATTTTTATCCTTATCCATATTACAAAAGTACTACTTTTGATTCATTTTGCAAAATTAAGAAAACTTTCTTTCCTAAGAAAATATTTGAAAAAGGTAAACGTTTCTTAGAAAACTGCGTAAAAAAGAATATTATGGAACACAACGGAATAAATACTCTTCTGAACAGAAGAACAATCAGAAAGTACAGCGAAAAAAAGATAGAAAAAGAAACTCTTGATACTATTTTGGAAGCAGGAGTGAGAGCCTCAAATTGTGGAAATATGCAAATATACAGCATAATCGTTACACAAAATCAGGAAAATAAAGATGCACTTTGCAAACTTCATTTCAATCAACCTATGGTCAAAGAAGCATCGGTAGTATTGACTGTTTGTGCAGATGTAAATCGTTTTCACAAATATTGTGAGCAAAGAAACGCTCCTAAAAGTTATGATAATTTTTTGTGGCTTAATGTTTCAACAATAGATGCTACTATCTGCACACAAGCAATGGTTAGTGCGGCAGAAGAATTAGGCATAGGAGCTTGTTATATTGGCACAGTGAATTACCAAGCCAAAGAAATTGCAGAATTATTAAATCTTCCAAAAGGAGTAGTGCCTGTTACAACTATTACATTGGGCTATCCTGCAGAAAACCCTCCTTTAACAGAACGCTTACCTTTGGAGGCAGTTGTTCATTACGAAGAATACGAAGATTATAACAAAGAAAAAATTGAACAGCTCTATGACTCATTTGAACAACTCCCTCAAATAAAAAAATATATTGCAGAGTCAAAACAAGAAAACCTTGCACAAGTATTCACTAACGTAAGATACTCAAAAAAAGATGCTGAATACTTTTCTCAAAAGTACAAGGATTTCTTAAAAGAACAAGAAATGATTTAATCACATTAAATATTTAGGATTTAAAAATGAAAGCAAGAGTAAGTATAATAATGGGGTCAACTTCGGATTTGCCTATTATGGAAAATGCAGCGAAGTTTTTTGAACAAATGGAAATACCTTTTGAAATCAATGCTTTGTCTGCACATCGTACACCAAAGGAAGTAGAAGAATTTGCAACTAATGCTCACAAAAGAGGCATTGAAGTAATAATAGCAGCAGCAGGAATGGCGGCTCATTTACCAGGAGTAATCGCAGCAATGACACCATTGCCTGTTATAGGTGTTCCAATTAAAGCTTCATTAGAGGGAATGGACGCCGCACTTGCAATGATGCAAATGCCTCCTGGAATACCTGTCGCAACGGTTGCAATAAATGGAGCATTAAATGCAGCAATCTTAGCACTACAAATACTTTCTACAGCAGACGATGAACTAAAAAAGAAAATGATTGACTACAAAGAAAGTCTAAAAGAAAAAATCGTAAAAGCAAATAAAGAACTTGACAACCTATCTTACAAATATAAGGTATGATAATAATAGGAATAACAGGCACAATAGGAGCAGGAAAGGGTACTATTGTAGAATTGTTAATCAAAAAAGGGTTTAAACATTATTCGGTAAGAGATTTCCTTGTTGAAGAAATCAAAAAACGTGGTTTAGAAATAAATCGCGACACGATGACTTCAACTGCAAATTCTCTAAGAGAAGAATTTGGAAACGATTATATAATAAAAACTATTCTAAACACAGCAATAGCAAATGGAGATGATTGCGTGATAGAAAGTATTCGCAATGATAAGGAAATAGAACTATTAAGAAACATTCATAATTTCTATTTATTTTCAGTAGATGCCGATATAAAAACACGCTATCAAAGAATTTGTCTTAGAAAGAGTGCTACGGATAATGTAAGTTTTGAAACCTTTGTTGAAAATGAAAAACGTGAAATGCAATCTGACAATAATAATAGTCAAAACATTGCAATCTGTATGCAGAAAGCAGATTACACTTTCAACAATGACCAAGATGTAGAATCGCTTTCAAAGCAAGTAGAAGAAGTTTTAAAACAAATGGAAAAATTTAAAAGACCTTCTTGGGACGAATACTTCATGGATTTGGCTAATGCAGCAGCAAAAAGAGCAACTTGTGATAGGGGTAGAAGTGGTTGTGTAATTGTCAAAGACAAACAAGTGCTTGTAACAGGCTATGTAGGAGCTCCGAAAGGATTACCACACTGTGATGATGTCGGACATTTGTTTAAGCAAATGATAAATGAAGATGGGAGTGTTAGTAATCACTGTATGAGAACTGTTCATGCAGAACAAAATGCTATTTGTCAGGCTGCAAGAAGAGGAATAGCACTTGACGGAGCTACTCTTTACTGTAAGATGACTCCTTGTAGAACTTGTGCGATGATGATAATAAATTGTGGAATCAAAAGAGTGGTTTGTCAAATGAAATACCATGCAGGAAAAGATTCAGAACAAATGTTTGCACAAGCAGGAGTTGAATTAGAATTTTTTTGTGATGAGGTGTTAAAATATTCCAAACAATAAGAAAAATAAAACAAAGAAACAGAAGATTATTTCAAAGGAATAATTTTCTGTTTCTTTGTTTTATTTTGTCCATACTTTCAAGGGACGGGATCATATCCACTTCCGCCCCAAGGATGACAACGAAGTATTCTGCGAATCGCTAAATAAAGTCCTTTAAATGGTCCATGCTTTTTTATAGCCTCTATTGCATATTGTGAACATGTAGGAGTAAATCTACAAGAAGGCGGTTTTAGGGGTGAAATCGCTACTTGATAAAATCTTATCAAAGCCAAAAATACAAAAGAAAAAACTTTCTTAATTATTTTCACTAAATATCTTTTTTTCTATTGTAGAAAGGATTTCTTTAACCTTTTGTTCGGTTAAGGAATAATCAGGCATAGTTTTTGAAACCAAAGCAATGCTGATAAATAATTGAGAAGAAGAATTTATTATCCTTTTTTGAAGAGAATGTTTATTTAATCTATAAGCTTCTCTTAAAAGTCTTTTTGCACGATTACGATTAACGGCTAATTTTTGATAGCGTTTAGGAGCAACAAGCAACACAGACATTTTTGTGTTTTCCTTAGATTGCTCCTTGTTATAAATAAATCTAACGCTAAAAGGATAAGCCATAAACTTATCTCCCTTAGCGTATAAATTTTCTATTTGTTTGACGTTATTGAGTCTTTCTCCCTTAGGGAAATTATTCATCTTTTGTTTTAGACGTTTTTTTTGCAGTAGTTGTTTTCTTTGTTGTTGTAGATTTAGTCGCAGTTGTCTTTTTTGCTGTTGCGGTTTTTTTTGTCGTTGTTGCTTTTTTAGTTGTAGTTTTCTTAGTTGTAGCAGGTTTTTTCTTTACTTTAAACTCCGCATCTATTACTTCCATCCATTCTTTTCTTTCCTCTGTTGTTAAAGACAAAAACTTATCTATTGCCATTATCATAGAAGGAGCTTCTTTTGTAGGAGCAGGAATATAGGTTTTTAGTTTTGCAGATTTAAGAGCGGTTTGTGTAGTAGTACCGAAAGCTGCAATGAAAATATCCTCAGAAGTAATTTGCGGAAAGCTTTGAACAAAAGACTTAACCCCAATAGGCGAAAACATTGCTATCATATCAAATTTCTTGATGTCGATACTAGTCAAATCTTTTGGCTCTGAACGATACATAACCGCCTTTGTATATTTAATTTTTGCAGCATCCAACATATTAAAGTAGTCAATAGAAGAATCTTCTGCACAAGGAATAATGAATTTTTCTTCTTTGTGTTTTGCAATCACATCTACCAAATCTTTAAATGTTAGTTTACCATAGAATATCTTACGTTTACGATATTGAACATAGTTTTGCATATAATTAGCAACAGTTTCTGTTATGCAAAAATATTTCATTGTTTCAGGAATCGTTAATCTAAGTTCCTTTGCCAAACGGAAATAATTGTCAACAGATAACTTGCTTGTGAAGATAACCGCACTATGATCTAAAATCGAAATTTTAGCATCTCTAAACTCTCTATTACTAATGCCAACTACATCAAAAAATTTGTAAAAAGTAAATTCAACTTCGTATTTGCTCGAAAGGGCTTTGTATTGGTTTTTCAACAAATCTGTTGGCTCTGGTTGGGAAATCAGAATGTTTTTAATCGTTCTTTCTATCATAAATATCTTTACTGTTTTCTTAAAAAATCCACCTGTAAACTAACAATAAAGGTAGAATTTCGAGGGTGCAAAGATACGAAAAAAGATAAAAATGAAAAAATTTAGGGAATTTTATAATGATATAAAGCCCTCTTAATGTTCTAATAATCGACATTAAAGCGAACAATGACAAGGAAACTATCAGCAATGAAAGTTTGTAATAATCAAATGTAAATAATGAAGCAAAAATTGGTAAAACAAGTAAAATAGAGTTAAAACCCATAAAAACCAAGATGTTTTTTATGTAAGCATCTGCTTGATCTTTACAACGAAAAAGAAGACCAAAAAACTTTATCAATAACATTTTCAAAACAAAGAAAATAAATATCGCTCCAAGTGAAAACAAATAAAACTTAATATGTCCAAATTGATTTATTTCTGAGGGAAACCAATATGCAACTGATGAATAAGATAGAAGTGAAATTATTGGAAGGAATAAAAAAGCAGAGACTAATATGAGTGGATTACTCGATTTGTTGATAATTTCAAAGGATTTTAAAGATAAAGTAGCATGAATTATATCTAAACACCTATTACGAAAAAATTTAAAGCCTATTGCTAAAAGAAAAAAGAAAAGAATAACAATAGAAAACGTCCAAGTTTGAGTGTCTTGTATTGGTTGTATTTCATGAAGAGTTAAAGGCTTTTGTAGAACAAAAGTTTTTTCTTTCAACAAACTCTCTTCAAAAACAGGTTTTGGCAAAACCTCTCTCAAAGTCTGAGAAGTAAATTCTATAAAGCCATAATCCATATCGGCATCTGCACTTGCAACAGTAGTATCCTTGTAAATATATATAGGATTTACTGTATCTAATTCTACTTTCGTAGCAAATGTCGATATGGATAGGCTATCTTGCATTTATTATTCTGCTATTATCAATTTTTTAGTCAAAACGCTATTACCATTTATAATATTCAAATTATAAATACCACTTTCCAATCCTTCAAGATTTATTTCAACTTGATTAGATGAAGAGTTTTGGTAATATCTCATTCTTCCATTAAGGTCTATTATAGTGATTTGATTTTCTCCTTTTAGATTATTTATCACAACATAATCTTTTGCAGGATTAGGGAAAAGGTTAATGTTTTCAAGCCATGTTTGTTCTTCCAATCCCACACAAGAGGCTTTGTGAGGTAGTCTTACATCATCTATTCTTACACAATCCTCTCCACTTGATTGAGATTGGTCTTTACTATATTCCCATTTCAAGATATGTTCTCCTGCAGTAAGAGTATATTTTTTGTATTGCCATTCAGAATTAGTTGTTCCCGATTCTTTTATTTTTTGAGTTCCATCAATATAGAAGCGGAAGAAATCATAATTGTTTTCAGATGAAACCTTATAATAGAACGAAACAGAATCTCTTAACATAGTGTTTACATTGATTGTAAGAGTTGTTGTTCCGTTGTGGTCAATAATTGCAGAACGAGCAGAGAATGTTCCATTATTTGCCGCTGTTGAATCCACAATCCAAGGGAAAGAAGAATCCATTTCCCAATCTGCAAAAGAGAAATCCCCACTTTCAAAAGTTTCTATTTGATTTGAAAAATTTATCACATAAGATTTTGAAATCATATAGTAACCGCTAACATAATCTAAGGTGAAGAACAAAGAATCTTGTTGAGCGAAAACAGAATCTTCAACAATCATTGTAAAGGAAACCTCTGTTTCAGCATAAGGAGCCAAAGTAGGAACAACAACTGAATTAGAATTTAAATTAACCCATTCAGACACTTCTTTAACTTCAAGATTTCCTTCTGCAACCTCAACACTTCCTTTATTTTCCAAACTAACTCTAACAAGTTTTCCATCACTAACATCAGAAATCTTAATAGAACTTATTCCTAATTTTGGAGCGGCTACCTTTTTTGATATTTCTTTTGTCTTAGAATAGTCGTTTCCTGTTATGTTTGCCACAAAAGAAACAGTTGTACCTTCAAACAAACCATCATTTACTTTAATTTTCAAAGTATTTGTTGATTCTATTTCTGAGTTTGCTACAAAACTTCCAAAATTTTGAGTTCCCGCTATAATGTTTGCGTTAGTGGCATTATTCAAAGTAAGAGACGCATTTTGCAAAGGTTGATTTCCTACATTCTTTGCAGTAAAATTCAAATAATATTCCTTAGAAGGAGTAAGTTTTGAGGCTTCTTGCATTGTTTCTGCATCAATAAATCTAATATCTTTAAGACTTATGAACGCACCTTCGCTTGGAGAAACAAGGATTGAATCAATTTTTGTTTTATAGAACTGATTTGTTAAAACCACTTTAATATAAGACACTTCATTTATTGACTCAAAATTTATTGTTACAGCACCTTCGCTATTTGCTTGTGCGGCTCCCAATAATTCTCCGTCCAAAGACAAACCTACGTATGTGTATGCAGGTAAGTTTTCAAGGCTTAATTCACTTTCTCCTAAACTTAACAATTCTGGAAGTTCAACTTCAAACTCTTCTCCAACGCCAACGTGAGGTATAAGAGAAGGATCTCCAAGTAAATTATAAATTTCCCAATAATATCCAATAAGATCACTTCCTGAGGAAGTAACTGCTAAGTTTCCTGCTACTACAATTTCTCCTGCACTTATGTAAGACTCAGAGAAATCCTCGCCGTGAGTGTGGAAAAACCTATCATAACTTCCCAACTTATTGCTATTGTAATTTGGATTTAAGGTTATACTCTTTGCTCCAATCGCCCAATAAAAATCCTCGCCCCAATAAGTGTAGTTTGAACCACCTATAACACCTACTGCACCTTTATTTTCGGCTCTTAATAACTTTTCCCCAAAGCATTCAGCAACATCATATTTGCTTGACAAACAACAGTTGTTTATAAAGAAACTATATTTTCCTGTATTAGTCATTTGACCAACGTCTGTTTTGTCAAAAGAAGGATTAGACCAGCCTGTTTCATCGCAATGTGCAGAATAATTTATCCAAGCTCTACCTTCATTCATTTTTTGTTTGATTTCAGAGGTGTAGTTAGCTGAAGAAGGATTATAATAGATAGCAGTGTCCATTCCTGCAAAATATTGCTTCACATAATTCAAGTGTCCGTTCACACAAGTAGGAGCATTACCACTTGTTTCCTTTCCTCCAACCAAAAGAACTCCGTTAAGATATTCATCATTCTCAAATCCATATTTTTCATACTTAATAGTCTTTTCAATAATCTTTTGCATTTGAGAAGCAGAGGTTGCAGAAAATCTACCATAGAACACATCTGGCAACATATCTCCTGTATATTCAGCGTAATAAATGTCAGTCGGTTGGCTGTCTCCTGAATAATACATGTGTACTCCTGCACA
>DEPQ01000052.1 GCA_002358855.1 Bacteroidales bacterium UBA3388 | reverse complement strand
AAGTTGGCTCTTATCTATCTTGCTAAGATGCTTTCCTCGGTTGGTTGTGCCTTTATTGATTGTCAATTAGAAACCTCCCACCTCAAATCAATGGGTGGAAGGTTTATTCCTTATGAAAAATATATGGAGTTGTTGAAAGGGTAGGTTTTTTTTCTTTGTTTTAAAAAATTATTTCTTGATTTTAGAAAATTAATTCTTTGTTTTATTTTTCTGAAATTAAGAGTTAGAAGTACTACTACTTTTTTCTTTTTTGTTATCTTTGCACCTATGAAAAAGATAATCGTAATACTCCTTATTTTTTCAATCACTTTGGGAGCGAAGGCACAGAAAACGCCTTTGATGGGGTGGAGTTCGTGGAATGCGTACGGCTTAAACATAAACGATTCACTTATTTGCTCGCAGGCAGATGCGATTATAGGGCTTGGACTTGCTGAAAAAGGCTACCGATACATCAATATAGATGATGGATACTTTGGAGGGCGAGATGCAAACGGCAAATTGCTCACTCACAAAGAACGATTTCCAAACGGATTGCGTGGATTAGTTGATTATCTTCACAACAAAGGACTAAAAGCGGGCATTTACACTGATGCGGGAGCAAATACCTGTGGCTCATATTGGGCAACGCCAAAAGATACTATGGGAATAGGAGTAGGGCTTTATGGACACGACAAACAAGACTTTGACTTATTTTTCAACGAATGGGACTTTGACTTTGTGAAAATAGATTATTGCGGAGCGGAGGCAAGAAACAATATTGATAGGCTTGACCTTGATGAAGAAACACGCTATAAAGAAATAGCACAAGCAATAAAATCCACAAGCAAAAAAGAGATTTCGTGGAATATTTGCCGATGGGCATTTCCTGGAACGTGGGCATGCGACATTGCAGACTCTTGGAGAACAACCGAAGATATATACTTAGGTTGGCAATCCATTAAAAGCATAATCTCACAAAGCCTTTACCTATCGGCATACACAAGTTTCGGACACTATAACGATATGGATATGTTGGAAATAGGTAGAGGACTAAGCGAAGAAGAAGACAAAACTCACTTTGGCATTTGGTGCATAATGTCTTCCCCTTTAATGCTTGGTTGCGACCTTAATTCCCTTTCGGAAAACGCCCTTTCGCTTTTGAAAAACGAAGAACTAATAGCCCTAAATCAAGACACACTCGGCTTGCAAGCATACGTAGTGGAAAAAACAAATAATTGCTATATCTTAGTAAAAGACATAGAAAAACGAAACGACAAGACAAGAGCCGTAGCCGCCTATAACCCAACCGATAACACACAAACAATAAATATAAACTTCAAAACCTTAGACCTATTGGGCAAGATAAAAATCAGAGATCTCTTTCAACGCAAAGACCTTGGCATTTTGCAAAATCAATACTTTGAAATCACCCTTCCACCACACTCAACACGAATCTATCGCCTTGAAGCAGAGGAAAGAAAAGAAAGAACAAAATACGAAGCCGAAACAGCGTGGCTCTCAGCCTATCAAGAATTGGAAGAAAACCTCACACCACCAACCGCAATATATGAAGAAAACCCACAAGCCTCAGGCGAAATGATAGTAAGCAACCTTGGACACAACCCAAACAACGATTTGCAATGGCGAGAAGTATATAGCAAAAACGGAGGCAAATACATAATGCAACTAAACTACATTTCACAAAAAGAAAACCAACTAAAAATCGGCATCAATCAAGAAACCCCAATAGAAATCAAAATAAAACCAAATCCAAACTCAACAATCGAGCAAAAAGATATAGAAATCTACTTACAAAAAGGCAATAACACCATACGCCTTTACACAGACCAAAGTCCAATGCCCGATATTGATTATATGGAACTTAAAAAAAGGTGAAATAACTCTTGATTTCGTGAAATTATTTCTTGATTTTAGAAAAATAATTCTTTGTTTTAGAAAATTATTTCTTTGTTTTAGAAAATTTATTCTTTGTGATAGGGTTCGTGATTGAGGATTGTGTAGGCTCGATAGATTTGTTCGGTGATTAAAAGTCGTATCATTTGATGTGAAAACGTCATCTTGGAAATGGAAATCTTTTCTTTGACGGCTTGATAGACTTTTGGGGAGAATCCGTAGGCTCCTCCGACTATGAAGTTTAAATTCTTGATGCCTTGATTCATTTGTTTTTGTAGATAATCCGAAAATTCTACGCTTGTGAATTGCGAGCCTTTTTCGTCAAAGAGTATGTTTTTGTCGTATTTGTTTATTTGTTTTAGAAGAAGTTCGGCTTCTTTTTCTTTTATCTCTGCTGGGGATAGGTTTTTTGCTCCTTTTATGTTGGCAAGGACTATGATTTCATAGTTTACATAGTGTTTTAATCGTTTTAGATAAACCTCTATGGCTTGGATTAGGTGATTTTCCTCTGTCTTTCCTATGACTGTGAGTTTTATATTCATCGTTTTAGTTTTCTAAGGAGTGAATAGATTTTTGAATATTGTTTTTGTATATAGAAATATGGTGTTTGTTCCGCTCCAAAGTGGCGTATGAAAGTTTCTATTTGTGGCATTATGCTACCTGTAAAGTCGTATGTTTTACAACCTTTTTGATTGGCGTATTGGAGTGAATGCCATAGCAAAAGGGTTGGGGCATTTAGTTGAGAATATCTTGTATCGGAGGCAGAAAAGAGTTGATAACAAACTTCATTGTCTATTATTAAATAGTTTGTTGCTAAGATATTGCCTTCTTTATCTTTTAGTCCTGCTTTAATTGCTTTTCCTTGTTTTGTGGCTTCTTTGTCTAAGCGAGAAAAGTATTCAAATGAGAAGGGTGATGTTTTGTTTTGCTTTTGGTAGGTAAGGATATTTATTTTGTAAACCTCTTCTGTGGAAAGTGTATCGGTGAAAAAAACTTGGTCTTGTGTTTTTCTTATCTTTCTTCTATATTCTTTGTCGATTTGGTTAAAGGTTTGTTCAAGGTTTTCAAGATTTGTGAAACGGTAAGTGTAGTGTGTGGTTGAGCGAAAGCCGTTCCAAAGAAAGCCAAGCCAATTTTTAATTTGTGGATTAAACTTTTGTGTGTAGAAATGAAGACCTAATTTGTTTAACTCGTTGGAGAAGTATTGTAGGGCTTTGTTTTCTATGGAGTAGGTTTTGGAATTTCCAATGTTTTGAGGCAATGAAAGATATGGTCCTTGATATGGGGAGAGTAGGGGTGGCATTATGGTTTTGAAACAAAGGGTTTTCTTAATTGAATAGGGCATTATTCCAATTATTTCTTCGCCTTCTTGATAGATTAAGCACTCCCAATTATTGTTGTATAAGGCATTTAACCACCATTCTTGGTAGTAAAAGGGTAGATTAGGGTTTTGTTGACAAAATGTTTGATAGTCTTGTTTGGTCATAGTTATTTGCTTAGTCTTTCTCTAAAATCCGACAATACATTCATATAGTTAATGTATGCTTCGTATGGAGAGTCGTAGTGATTGAAGTATTTGTGAACGTCTCCGTCCGAAAACCATTTTGTACACATATAATAAAAGTTGTCGGAGGTTTGAAGGTAACGCCAAGTGCGTAATATATCTTCGTCTCCCGTTGCAAGCACTTTTTCTTCTAATTCATAAATTTGCTCAAACGCATCGTCTTGTAAGTCATTGCCTAACCAAGCGGTTACATCTCTTTCTTCATCAGCCCAAGAATAAGGTTCGGGTGCAAGAATTACGTCTTTTGGCTCTAATCTCTCTACAAGCTCGCTTGGAGTTGCAAAGTTAAAGTCGCTTTTTTCTAAAACGGTTTGAGGAAGGTGGCGTAGAAATTCAAATATTCCCGTTTCTTTCCATTGATGTTCGCCAAAGGTTTCATAATCCATAAATAGATTGATTGTTTCTACTTTTTCAATGTCGTTAAGCCAAGAAACAAATTTATCACAGGTTAAAGGAAATCCGTTCCATGAGTGTTGCGAGAAACGAAAGGCTATGTCATCGCTTAATTGATAATTCTTTAACAATAGAAGTAAGCCATTTTTTTCGGCATGTTGGTAAAGATAATTAGGACTTCGCCATGCTAAAATATGTTTTGCTCCTTCTGCAAGTTGGGCTCTAAATCCTAATTCTTTAACCATGCGTCCTATGTTGTCGGAATAAATAAGTTCGGTGTTACGGAATGTTTTTGGTGTTATATTAAAGTGTTTTTCTATCATTTTTTTATGAATCAACACTTGTTGTTTAAATTCCTTTTCGCTGGCAAGAGCAGATAGTGAATGCGTATAGGTTTCGCAAAGAAATTCTACGCTACCTGTTGCTGCTAATGCTTGAAAAGATTCCATAACTTCTGGACAATATGCTTCAAATTGTTCAAGTGCTGTTCCTGATATTGAATATGCTACTTTGAATGCTCCTTTGTGTTGATTGATTAAATCAAGTATTAGTTTGTTTGCAGGCAAATAACATTTTTCTGCTACTCTTTTGCAAATCCAACGATTTTGTATTTGGTCAAAGTAATTATGACTTTCTCCTATATCAAAGAATCTATATGGTCTTAGCCTATGTGGTTGATGAACTTGAAAGTAAAAACATATTGATTTCATAACGTTTTGTTTTTATTTTTGCATTTGATTATATAATTCTACTAATTTCTCTGCCGCCTTTGCCCATGTTGTGTTGATTGCTTCGGCCTTTCCTTCTTTTGAAAGTTTGTTTGAAAGTGTTGGATAGTTGCCTATGGCATAGATTGCATTGGCTATGGCGTCCGTATCCCAAAAATCTACTTTTATTGTATTCCTTAATACCTCTGAAACACCGCTTTGTTTGCTTATTATGGTAGGAACGGCGTTTTGCATCGCCTCTAATGGTGCTATTCCAAAGGGTTCTGACACGCTTGGCATAATAAACATATCGCTTTGGCTTAGTAATTGATTTACTTCATCGCCTTTGAGAAAGCCTGTGAAAAGAAAGTTCTTTGAAATACGCTTTTTGGCAACTAAGGCTACCATTTTGTTTAGCATATCACCTTTGCCTGCCATTATGAAAAGGAAGTTTTTGTCTTTTTTAAGGACTTTTTCCGCCGCTTCTATGAAATAATCCGGCCCTTTTTGAAAAGTAATTCTACCAATGAAAGAAACAATTTTTTTATTCTTTGTTTTATTGGAATATTCCTTTGAAATATTTTGCTCAACTCCATTGTGAATTGTCAAAACTTTATCGGGATTTTGATGATATTTATTTATTATGATATTTCTTGTAAAGTCGCTTACCGCAACTATTCTATCGGCGTTATCCATTCCATATTTTTCAACTTGATAGACATCTTGGTTTATGTTTTCTCCACT
>DEPQ01000032.1 GCA_002358855.1 Bacteroidales bacterium UBA3388 | reverse complement strand
AAATAAATCTGATTTCCCTATTTCTTGAATTTAGAAAATCAAGACTTTATTCGCAAAATTTTTGTGCTTTAAAAAAATTGTTTTACCTTTGCAAGTTGTTTAAAAATGAATAGAAAAATAGTTGGAAACTTATAAAAAAGGAGGAGAAAAAGAAATAAATAATAATTTTTTGAAGAATTAATATATTTTTACGACATATAAAAGCGTTTTTGCTTATAATTGGTCATATGAAACTTCGACAATTTCATTAAAAACTACCAAAAGAATAAGCCAAGAACGCTCACGAGTAATATCGTGGGCTTTTCTTGTTTGGTAGTTAGGTAGTCGAAGACCTCATATGACAATAAGAAAAAAGTCCCACGTTTTTTTATGCCTTGAAGTCAAGAAGGAAAATAAGTAATCGCCATTTGGGACTTGGGCAAAGTAATATATCATTAAATTTTAATAAAAAAAATAACAGGTAAAAAATGAAGAGAAATATTATACTTATGCTATTTGCATTTGTCTTTTCTGTTAATACTACTTTTGCTGAGAATAAAAGCAGTATTGAAGGAAACCAAAATATAGAAATGCAACAAAGAGAAACAGAGTCAATAAAAATTGAAATGTTAGATGATGATGAAGAACACATTAAAGAGTCTTTAATAAACAATTTTGCGACTACATATCA
Organism: Bacteroidales bacterium UBA3388; assembly: GCA_002358855.1. GTDB lineage: Bacteria > Bacteroidota > Bacteroidia > Bacteroidales > P3 > Onthomorpha. The sequence continues at coordinate 18,916 of DEPQ01000032.1, read as the reverse complement.
AAAATGCTTTACTCAATCTGATTTTAATATGGTAATAGCATTTTTAAGGACAAAATCGGTAGAAGAAGTTAGAATGATAACATCTTCTTTTGCTGGTATAGACCCTAATGTTACTCAAATAGTTTCTATTTTCTTAGGGGCGTATGGAGTAGATAGGTTTATGTTGGGTCAAAATACTTATGGGGCTCTTAAATTAATAACATTTGGTGGATGTGGTGTTTGGGCTATTATAGATTGGTTTCAAATAAAAAGGTTGACAAAGGCAACTAATATGAAAAACTTTGCAGAAATAACAAATATGAACCAATTTGCCTTAACACAGCAAGGATATTATCCTCCTGTTCCGCAACAAGAAGTTAAAAAAACAACAAATAGAAAACAACTTGCAAAGGAAGAACCAAGAAAAGAAGTTGAGGGATATGGCAATACTGCTTTGGAAAATACAATTGTTCGTTGGGATGTGCAATCTCGTCCTGCGGGAGCAGATGTTTTTTGGCGTGTTGTGTCAAAAACTCCTGAGGTTAAAAGTACAAATAACAAGTATTTGCAAACAACTCCTTATGAAGCAACAAAATCTTTGGACATTCGTGGACTTAGTTACGAAAACTCGGGAGATGTTCGTATAATATTGCGTTGCGAAAAAGAAGGATACTATCCGCAAGAAAAGGAATTTAATGTAAGAATGATTATCGACCAAGAAGAAATCTCTGCATTCTTCCGCTTGGTTAAAGAAGAATAATATTTAATAAAATAATAAAATTGAATAAATATGAAATCAAAAAAAATATTATTGCTATTAGTTGTTTTATTCTCAATACCAATGTTATTTACAAGTTGTGGCGCATACAAAGATATGGCATCAGCAAATCTTCAAACGCAATTAAACCAAAGATTTAAAATTGCCCGTATGCCACAATGTTATTTTAATAATTTAAAACAAGGATTAAATATTGAAATAAAACAAAATTATCAACAATTTGTCGTAGATAAGAATGTTTACTCAATGTCAAATTCAGCTATCTTTAATATGCCAACGGTAAACTATGTTAGAGCAATGGGATTTAAAGATTTAGGTGAAAATGATTACACTTTAACTATTACTTTAAGTAGAATAGATGTAAATACTTGGAATGGGAAAATTGATATTATGCTTGGCGTTGAAATGACTAATAGTTCTGGTGAAAAAATATTTGAACAAAATGTTATGTCTTCAGGAACAAATGCAGTGAATGTTCCAAATGGTTTAAATGAGCACTACGCATTAGCATTAGAACAAATAAACTGGAACAAGATTTCTTCATTCTTTAAAAAAGATAGTGCACCAAAACAACTTGCAAAGGAAGAACCAAGAAAAGAAGTTGAGGGATATGGCAATACTGCTTTGGAAAATACAATTGTCCGTTGGGATGTGCAATCTCGTCCTGCGGGAGCGGATGTTTTTTGGCGTGTTGTCTCAAAAACTCCAAGCGTTAAAAGTACAAACAACAAGTATTTGCAAACAACCCCTTACGAAGCAACAAAATCTTTGGACATTCGTGGACTTAGTTACGAGAACTCGGGAGATGTACGTATAATATTGCGTTGCGAAAAAGAAGGATACCATTCACAAGAAAAGGAATTTAATGTTAGAATGATTATCGACCAAGAAGAAATCTCTGCATTTTTCCGATTAGTTAAAGTAGAATAAAAACTTTAACTACAAAAAAAACGCTCGTGAGTCTTTGAAATATTTTGATAAACGAGCGTTTTATTTTTTTCTTTCTTTGCTTTATTTTCTTTTAACCAAGTATCTGTAAATAATCTTGGTTGATATGAACTTTTATGCCAAAGTGTGTGGAAATATTTTCTTGGGTTAGGACTTGTTTTGAGGGCCCTTTGGCTACCAAGTCGCCTTTGTTGAGAAGAATTACTTCATCGCAATATTTCATTGCAAGGTTTAGGTCGTGGATAATAATGAGAATTGTTGCCGAAGTTTGAGTATTTATTTCTTTTAGAAGGTTCATTATGTCGAATTGATGACGTATGTCAAGCGAAGACACGGGTTCGTCAAGCATTAGCAGAGGTGTTTGTTGCGAAAGGGCTCTTGCGATTATCAGTCTTTGAAATTCTCCTCCGCTTAGGTTCTTTGCGTTCATATCTCTCAAATGCCAAGTGTTTGTTCTTTGCATTGCTTGTTTGACTATTTGAAAGTCTTCTTTGCTGTCGGCATATAGTGGCTTTTGATAAGGGATTCTGCCCATTAAAGCAATTTGTAGGGCGGAGAAGTCAAACATTAGATTTGTTTGTTGTGGGACTACGGCTATTGTTTGTGCTAATTTTTTTGCGGAGTAAGAGTTTATGTCTTTTTTGTCTATGAATATTGTTCCGTTTTTAACGGGATTGATTCTTGAAAGGGCTTTTAAAAGGGTGCTTTTGCCAGAACCGTTTGTGCCAAGTATGCCATAAATCTTACCTTTCTCTATTTGAAAGTTGATATTACGCAGAATTTTTTTTTGTCCTATTGTGTAGGTTAGATTTTTTACTTGAATCATTGGTTTAATCTTTTCTTTGCGTTGAACAATAGGTAGATAAAAAACGGCGAGCCTATGAGTGCGGTTATGCTTCCAACGGGTATTTCACTCGGTGGCATAAGTGTGCGTGAGATTATGTCGGAAGAAATCATAAATATCATTCCTCCTAATATGGAAAAGGGAATCATTTTTCTGTTGTCTGAGCCTACGATTAGTCTTACTATGTGTGGGACTACTAATCCTATGAAGCCGATTACTCCGCTTTCGCTTACGATTAGGGCTACCATAAGTGTGCAGATTAGGAGTATGATTCTTTTTGTGCGCTCTACGTTTACTCCAAGTGATTTTGCGGTTTGAGAGTCTATTAGTAGGGCATTGAGCGAGCGTGCATTGTATGTGATACATAAAACACCGATTACAACTGCTATGCTTACGCCTATGAGTGAGTTGTAACTGATATTTGAAAGCGAACCCATTGTCCAGAATACTATTTTCTCGATTTGTTCTTGGTTTAGTATCATTAGGAGTGAGATAAAGGCGGAGGCAAGAAAGTTTATTGAGATTCCTGCAAGCAAAAGGGTTGTTGTGTGTATGCGATTGCCGTAGGAGGCTATTTTTATAATGATAAATATGCTCAAAAAGGCGAATATGAAACTCATTCCGCTGATTCCAAGAAAGAAACTCTCCATTCCTAAAACTATTGCAAGGGTTGCTCCGAGTGATGCTCCGGAACTGACTCCGAGAATATAGGGATCGGAAAGTGGATTACGAAATATGGATTGAAAGGCTAAGCCACAGACTGATAATCCTGCTCCTGCTAAGGCTGCAAAGAGTGTTCTTGGGATTCTTATATTGAAAATAATATAACTAATGCCTTGATTGATTTGGTCGGTGTTGGTTTCAAATATAGGAGAGAGGAGTACTTTTAAGGAATCACTTACACTTATACTTCCGCTTCCTACTATGCAACTAAGAATCATTAGACTTAAACATAGTAGAGATAGAAGTATAAGTGCAAGATGATATTTTGTTATTTTCACTTATTCGTTTGTGTTGATGGTTAGCTCGTTTGCTTTATCCAATGCTTTGGAGATGTGGTCAAAGATATATTCTCTTCCAAGATAATCGGCAAATCCGCTTTTATCTAATACTTTGAATACTTCTTCTGTTACTCCTGAAAGAATAATTTGTATTTTTTCGTTTCTGCTCTTATCACATAAACTTCTAAGGTTCTTTAATCCTGTTGAGTCTATAAATGGTACTTTACGCATTCTTATAATTCTCACCTTAGGTTTATTCTTTGTTGAGCGTGTTCCTACTTCGTCAAATTTATTTGCTACTCCAAAGAAGAAAGGTCCGTCAATTTCGTAGATTTGTACTTGTTTGTTTACTTTTTCATAAACACTTTCTGATTCGGAATCCTCAGTGCGTTGTAGTTCGTTTTCGATAACTTTTATAGAAGATGTTTCCATTACACGTTTAATGAATAATACGAATGCAATTAGAAGACCTACTTCAATAGCGATAGTTAAATCGAAAATAACTGTTAGGAAAAATGTTGTCAAAAGCACAACGACATCGCTTTTTGGGTTCTTGAAGATTGCTTTGAATGAACGCCATTCACTCATGTTATAAGAAACGACAACCAAGATACCAGCTAAGCAAGCGAAAGGTATGTTTGCTGCAAGTGGCATCAAGAATAAATAAATCAAAAGCAAGAAAATAGCATGAATTATACCTGCTACGGGTGTTCTTCCGCCGTTATTTATATTTGCCATTGTACGTGCGATTGCTCCTGTTGCAGGAATACCGCCAAATAATGGAGAAACAAAGTTGGCAATTCCTTGTCCAATCAACTCTGTATTGGAATGGTGTTTCTTTCCTGTTGCTCCGTCTGCTACCATTGCTGAAAGCAAACTTTCAATAGCACAAAGAATAGCAATTGTGAATGCAGGAGAAATCAATCCCTTTATGCTGTCAAGCGTAATTGCTGGAACCTCTGGCTTAGGTAGTGCTGCTCCTCCGCTTAATTCAGGATATACACTTCCGATTGTAGGAATTATAATGCCATAGTTTTGAAGTATGATTGTTGCTATTGTGCATAGAATAATAGCTATTAGAGATCCTGGAATAACTTTTGTAACCTTGCTCCAAAGGAACGATATTGCTACTGTGAATACTGCCATTATTGTTACAATAGGATTGATTGTGTCGAAGTTTTGGAAGTAACAAATCCATTTTTCAATGAAATTGGCTGGTACTTCACCCGCAATTTCCAATCCAAAGAAGTCTTTTATTTGTGTGGAGAAGATTGTCAAAGCAATACCTGAGGTAAATCCTACTATAATAGGGTATGGCATAAACTTTATAATGTCTCCGAACTTCAAAACTCCCATTAAGATTAGCAAAACCCCTGCAATACAAGTTGCAATTGCTAATCCGCTTGTTCCGTATTCGGAAATTATGCCTGCAATGATTACAATAAATGCTCCTGTTGGTCCTCCGATTTGAACATGCGAGCCTCCAAAGATAGAAATCAATACTCCGGCAATTATTGCTGTTATTAAACCTTGTTGAGGACTTACTCCTGATGCGATACCAAAGGCAATTGCCAAAGGAATTGCTACAACCCCAACGATTATTCCCGCTGTTAAGTCTTTAATGAATAGTTCTTTTGTGTAATTTTTTGTTTTTATTAACTCAAAGAACTTTGGGCGGAAAATTTCATCTAAATTTATTTTCTTCATTTATAATATTGTTTTTTGTTTCTTAAATATTGCAAAATCCTTTTCCTACAACGGCTAATCCTCCTTCGGCTGTTTCTTTGTAGAGTGAAGGAAGGTCTTTTCCGGTTTGTTTCATTGTTTCAACAACTTTGTCAAAAGAAATTACGTGTTTGCCATCGGACATCATAGCATAAAGATTTGCATCTAAGGCTCTAAGAGCGGCAAAGGCATTTCGCTCAATGCAAGGAACTTGTACAAGACCGCAAACAGGATCACAGGTTAATCCTAAGTGATGTTCTAATCCTATTTCTGCTGCATATTCAATTTGTTGTGGTGTTCCGCCAAAAAGTTGATTTGCTGCTGCCGCTGCCATTGAGCAAGCAGAGCCTACCTCTCCTTGACAACCAACTTCTGCTCCTGAAATAGAGGCATTGTATTTTATTACGTTACCTATCAATCCTGCTGTGGCAAGTGAACGCATTATTTGTTTTTCTGTAAATTCGTGTTCGGTGTTTAGGTGATATAAAACGGCGGGAACTACTCCGCAAGAACCACATGTTGGTGCTGTAACTATCTTTCCTCCGCTTGCATTTTGCTCTGAAACTGCCAAAGCGTAGGCTTGAACTAAGCAACGACCTTTTAGTGATGGTTTGTAACTGCGTGCTTTTGTGTAATAGGACATTGCTTTTCTTCTTAAACGCAATCCTCCTGGTAAAACACCTTCTTCGTTTAGCCCGTCTTCAACTGATTTTTTCATTACTTGAAGAACTTCTCGTAAATAGTCCCAAATATTTTCGTCTTCAAACTCTTGGACATATTCCCAAAAGGTTAAACCATTTTCATCTAAGTATTGAAGAATTTCTGTGAGGTTATGATGAGGATAAACTTCCTTTATTTCTAAGCCTAATTTTGAATTTTCTTGAATAATCTTTCCTCCTCCAATACTATAATATGTATTTGTAGAGATTAATTGATTGTTTTCGTCAAAGGCTTCAAACTTCATTGCGTTAGGGTGAAGATCTAAGAAAACATCACTTCGCCAATGTATTTTTGTTCTTTCTTTTCCTAAAACATCTATTATGGCTTTGTCTGTTAAGTGACCTTTTCCTGTTGCGGCTAATGAACCATAAAGTGTTATTTCAAAACGTTTTGCGTTTATATTTTCTTTTAAAAATAATTCAGAGGCTTTTCGTGGAGCCATAGTATGAGAACTTGAAGGTCCATATCCAATTCTGAATATTTCTTTAATGCTTTCCATAAAAAATATTGATATTTTCGAGTGCAAAATTACATATTTTCTTGCTTTAATCAAGTTAAGAGTTAAATAATTCGTATATTTGCACGTTTTAATAATGGTAAAAAATAATAATATTTATGACATCGTTTGAAATAAGAAAGACTTTTCTTGATTTTTTTGCATCAAAAGGACATACAATAGTGCCTTCTTCTCCAATAACGGTAAAAAATGATCCTACCTTGTTGTTTACTAATGCTGGAATGAACCAATTTAAAGATATTTTCTTGGGTAATGTATCTAAACCTTATCTTTCTGCGGCGGATTCTCAAAAATGTTTGAGAGTAAGTGGAAAACATAACGATTTAGAAGAGGTTGGACACGACACTTATCATCATACGATGTTTGAAATGCTTGGAAACTGGTCTTTTGGTGACTATTTCAAGAAAGAGGCTATTGCTTACGCTTGGGAACTTTTGACAAAGGTTTACGGAATAGATAAAGATATAATATATGTTACGGTTTTTGGCGGAGATGAAAAAGATGGATTGCAGGTTGATAAAGAAGCGTATGATTATTGGAAAGAATGGATTGCGGAAGAGAGAATAATATTTGGAAATAAGAAAGATAATTTTTGGGAAATGGGCGAAACAGGACCTTGTGGTGGCTGTTCGGAAATACATGTTGATTTAAGAAATAAAGAAGAAAGAGAAAAAATAAGTGGAAAAGACTTAGTTAATAAGGACAATCCATTAGTTATTGAAATATGGAACCTTGTCTTTATGGAATTTAATCGTATGGCAGACGGAAGTCTTGTTCCTCTAAAAGAAAAGAATATAGATACAGGAATGGGATTTGAACGTTTGTGTATGGTTTTACAAGGAAAAACTTCTAACTACGACACTGACGTTTTCCAACCAATGATTCAATTCTTAGCAAAAGAAGCAAAGGTTGTGTATTCTGAAAATAAGGAAAAAGATGTTGCAATGAGAGTTTGTGCAGACCATATTAGAGCAATATCTTTTGCAATAGCAGACGGACAACTTCCTTCTAATGCAAAAGCAGGTTATGTAATTAGAAGAATATTAAGAAGAGCGGTTAGATACGGTTACACATTCCTTGATTTTTCTGAGCCATTCCTATATAAATTAGTAGGAGTTTTGGTTTCTCAAATGGGAGAACAATATCCTGAATTAGTACAACAACAATCTTTAATCGAAAAAATAGTAAAAGAAGAAGAACAATCGTTTTTGAGAACGCTTTCAAATGGAATTATGAAGTTTGAAAAATACATCTCTCAAAAGCAAGATAAGGTTATAGATGGTGATTTTGCTTTTGAATTGTTTGATACTTATGGTTTCCCTGTGGATTTAACGGAATTAATGGCAAGTGAAAAAGGTTATAGTGTTGATATGAAAGGTTTTGAAACTAATCTTGCCGCACAAAAAGAGCGTTCTCGTAATGCTGCAAAGACAGAAGCAGATGATTGGGTAGAGATAATTCCTTGTGAAGAAGCAGGAGAATTTCTTGGGTATGACACTTTGGAAACCGAAAGCAGATTATTAAGATATAGAAAGGTAACAAGTAAAAATGGAACTTTATATCAATTGGTTTTTGAAGCAACTCCTTTCTATGCAGAAATGGGAGGACAAGTTGGAGATAAGGGATATATTGAAAATGAGGGTGGAAAAACTAATATAATAGACACTCGCAAAGAAAATCAATTGACTTTGCATATCGTAAAGCAATTACCAAACGATATAGAAAAGCCTTTCAAAATGGTTGTGGATAAAAAGAAACGTATTGCAATAGAAGCAAACCACACTGCAACGCATTTACTTCACTATGCTTTGAGAAAGGTTTTAGGAACACACGTTGAACAAAAAGGTTCTTATGTTAATGAAGAAAAATTAAGATTTGACTTTTCTCACCCAACAAAATTAACAGATGAAGAAATAAGACAAGTAGAAAGAATTGTTAATTCAGCAATCAGAGAAGATTATCCGTTAGAAGATTTTAGAGAAATTCCAATTGCAGAAGCACAATCTATGGGTGCAATGGCGTTGTTTGGAGAAAAATATGGCGATAAAGTAAGATGCGTTCGCTTTGGAGAAAGTATTGAACTTTGTGGAGGAACACACGCTTCTTCAACAGGTAGAATAGGAATGATAAATATTGTAACAGAAACAGCAGTTGCAGCAGGAATTAGACGTATTGAAGCAGTAACAGGTGAGGTTTGTGAAGAATATTTTAATATGATAGCCGACACAATGCGTGAAATACGTTCATTTTTCGCAGCAAGTCCAAACCTTGTTCAATCTGTAAAAAAACTAATTGAAGAAAACAGCGAATTAAACGCAGGATTAGAAAAATTGAAGAAAGAAAAAGCGTTGCAATTGGCTGAAATGTTCAAAAATAAGATTGAAAAAATCAACGATATAGACTATTTGGAAATTGATTGTACTGAAATTGATGCCGAAATGGTCAAAGATATGGCCTTTAAATACAAGAATGAATTAAGCAAAATATGTTTTGTTGCTCACGGAGTGCAAAATGGAAAAGTTTTATTAACGCTTTTAGTTGGAGATGATTTAGTTGCAGGAGGAAAAGACGCCTCAACAATTCTTCGTCAAGCAGCAAAAGAAGTAAAAGGAGGCGGAGGCGGACAAAAACACTACGCAACAGCAGGTGGAAAAGACGCTAACGGAATACCAAACGCTGTTAAAATAATAAAAGACCTTATTTTGCAATAATAAACCTAATTTTAGAAACACATAATCACTATGCAAAATATAAGAAACGTAGCAATTATAGCCCATGTTGACCATGGAAAGACAACGCTTGTAGATAGAATGCTTCATCAAGCGAAATTATTTAGAGAAAATCAAGAAACAAAGGATTTAATATTGGATAATAATGACTTAGAGCGTGAAAGAGGAATCACAATTCTTTCAAAGAATGTTTCTATTCGTTATAAAGATTTTAAGATTAACATAATTGACACTCCGGGACACAGCGACTTTGGTGGAGAAGTTGAGAGAGTATTGAATATGGCAGACGGAGTGTTGTTGGTTGTTGATGCTTTTGAAGGTCCAATGCCACAAACACGTTTCGTTCTTCAAAAAGCAATTGAATTAAATCTTAAACCAATTGTTGTAATCAACAAAGTAGATAAACCAAATTGTAATCCAATTGAAACACAAGAGAAAGTCTTTGATTTAATGTTCAATTTAGGAGCGACAGAAGAACAATTGGATTTCCCAACCGTTTACGGATCTTCAAAACAAGGTTGGATGAGCGAAGATTGGCAAACTCCAACAGAAGATGTTTCTTATTTATTGGATCAAATCATAGAACACATTCCAGCATACAAAACAGAAGATGGAACAACTCAACTAATGATTTCTTCACTTGACTTTTCTTCATACGTAGGTCGTATTGCAGTCGGAAGATTGCATAGAGGAATTTTGGTAGCAGGTCAAGATGTAACCTTAGCCAAAGCAAATGGAGAAATGATTCGTTCAAAAATTAAAGAACTTTATGTTTTTGAAGGCTTAGCTAAAGAAAAAATAAAATCAGAAGTACACGCAGGAGAAATATGTGCAATATTAGGATTAGAAAACTTTGATATTGGAGATACTGTTTGCGATTTTGAAAATCCAGAACCGCTAAAACCAATAAAGGTTGATGATCCTACAATGAGTATGCTTTTTACAATCAACAATTCTCCTTTCTATGGCAAAGACGGAAAGTTTGTTACCTCACGCCATTTAAGAGAAAGACTTTACGCAGAGTTGGAAAAAAATCTTGCAATGAGAATTGAAGAAACAGACTCACCAGATTCTTTGATTGTTTACGGAAGAGGGATTCTTCATCTTTCAATTTTGATTGAAACAATGAGAAGAGAAGGATACGAACTTCAAGTTGGACAACCAAAAGTAATCATTAAAGAAATTGATGGTGTAAAATGTGAACCTGTTGAGCAACTTACAATTGTTGTACCAGAAGAATTTTCTGGTAAAGTAATAGAATTAGTAACAATGCGTAAGGGAGAAATTGATTCAATAGAACCTCAGGGAGATAGAACTCACATAGAATTTACAATTCCTTCAAGAGGAATCATCGGATTAAGAAATAATGTGCTTACCGTTTCGGAAGGAGAAGCAATAATGGCTCATAGACTAAAAGGATACGAACCTTGGAAGGGAGAAATCGGCGGAAGAAGAATGGGAGCCTTGATTGCAAAAGAAACAGGTCCTGCAATAGAATACTCAATCAATAAATTACAAGACAGAGGTCGCTTCTTTGTTTCACCAGGCGAAGAAGTCTATACAGGAATGGTTGTTGGAGAGGGAATACGTCCTGATGATATAGTTGTAAACCTTACAATCACAAAGAAACTCTCTAATATGCGTTCAGCAGGTGCAGATGAAAAAGTCAGCATAGCACCAGCAACAAAATTCTCCTTAGAAGAATCAATGGAATACATAGGAGAAGATGAATATTTGGAAATTACACCAAATCATTTACGTATAAGAAAAATTATTCTTGACGAAATAGCAAGAAAAAGAGCAGCAAATGCGGCTCAAAAAGAATAAAGAAAGATAAGTGCGGCATTGTTCTATCGCTGGAAGTAAAATTTGAGAGGAAAGTCCGAGCAACACAGAGCATCATACTACCTAACGGGTAGGCAAGTTGAAGAAACTTGACAGCAAGTGCCACAGAAAATAACCGCCTTGCAAAAGGTAAGGGTGAAAATGTGAGGTAAGAGCTCACAATTTGATTTAGTGATAAGTCAAATGGGTAAACCTTATGAGTTGAAAGACCAAGTATATCGGAATAAAGGGGCTGCTCGTCCTTTCCGAGGGGTAGGTCGTTAGAGGCTTGTTGTGAAATAAGCAGTAGATTAATGATAGAACTCGACAGAACTCGGCTTATAGATGTCGCACTTTCTTTTTTTTTAAAAAATATCACCTAAACACAACAAAATTCCTTTAAATAGTGTCATAGAGTCAATGGAATTGACAGATAAAGAACTCGTAGAAAAGTGTATTAAGAAGAATCCGAAAGCACAAAAACTACTTTACGATACTTACTCGCCAAAACTTTTTGCAATTTGTTTGAGATATGCGAGAAATCGTGAAGATGCTCAAGACATTTTCCAAGAAGCATTTATAAAAGCTTTTGATCAAATTCATAAATACAATTTTCAAGGAGCCTTAGGAGCGTGGTTAAGAAAATTATTCATTAACGTGGCTTTAAATTACTATCGTTACGACAAAACAACTCTTAGTACGGATATTCAAACCATAGAAATCAGTCAAACTCCATTGCAAATAGAAGAATTAACTAATAAAGAACTACTTGAAACCATTTCAAAACTACCCGATAGACAAAGAATGATTTTTAATATGATTGAAATCGAGGGGTATTCTTACCAAGAAACCTCAGAACTTTTAGGAGAAAATCAAAGCACGCTAAGAGGTCTAAACTACAAAGCGAAGAAAAATTTACAAGAATTATTAACACAGCAAAATATAATAAAAAATGGAAAATAAAGACTTTAATTTTGAAGAGATAAAAAGACGATTAGAAAATTACGAACAAACACCTAATCCAGAAATGTGGCAAAAAATAGAAAAACAAATACGACCTAACCACATTTATTTAAAAGGTGCAATCGCTATTACCTCACTTCTCTTGCTTGCATTTGTGAGTGTATTGATATTTACACCATCTGAAAAAGCAGATACGACACTTTTGACACAAGAAAAAAAGACTGAAAAAATTATAATAAAGAGTCAAAAAAATATTTCAAAGAATCAAGAAATTAAAACAAAGAATCAAAAAAATATTTCAAAGAAAGAAGTTATTGAAACAAAGAAAAAAAATGAGCAAACGCTAACAGTTGTTCAAGCAGAAGAAAAAATAGAAAAACAAGAGGTTGAAATAGTAGAACAAAAGCAAGAAATAGTACAAAAAACTCAACCAAAACAAGAAATAAAACAAAAAGAACAAACACCAATTGTTGAAAAAGAAATAGCAGAACAAAAACATAGCCAAAAAGCACCTGAAACCGAAGAAATAGAAAATAGATTTCAGTTAATTATTCCAAACGCATTCACTCCAACCTCAGGCGATAAAAATAGTATATTCAAGCCAGCGTCCACAGAATTAAAAGATTACAAAATGCACATCTACTCTTCAAACGGCACACTTGTCTTTGTCTCCAACAATATAGAACAAGGTTGGGACGGAACTTTCAAAGGCAATTTGCAACCAATGGGAGTATATGTTTATGTAGTAAAATTCACTACACCAAACGGCGAAACACGACAACAAAAAGGAGATTTGATGCTTATAAGATAAGAATTGTTTGCTGATTCCATTTAAAATGACTAATTTTGCAACGAATTAAAACGTAGCAATATGGCAACAATTACCGAATTACAAGACATCGCAACACAAGTTAGAAGAGACATAATACGAATGACAAATTCAGTTTCCTCAGGTCACCCAGGAGGAAGCTTAGGCTGTGCAGACGTGATGACAGCCTTGTATTTTGAAATCTTAAACTTAGACGTAGAAAATTTTAAGCGTGAAGGACACGGAGAAGATATGTTTTTCCTTTCAAACGGTCATATCTCACCAGTACTTTATAGCGTTTTAGCACGTAGAGGTTACTTTCCAGTAGCAGAACTTGCAACATTTAGAAGATTAGGCACACGTTTGCAAGGACACCCAAGCGTTCACGACAACCTACCTGGCGTAAGACAAGCCTCAGGTTCATTAGGACAAGGTCTAAGTGTAGGAATCGGAGCAGCATTAGCAAAGAAATTCAACTCATGTGACAAATTAGTCTTCACACTTCACGGAGATGGAGAATTACAAGAAGGACAAATTTGGGAAGCAGTAATGTTTGCAGGAGCAAATCATGTAGATAATTTAATATCTATAATAGATGTAAACGGCTTGCAAATAGATGGTTCAACCGATCAAGTATGCTCACTTGGAAATCTAAGAGCAAAATTTGAAGCATTTGATTGGAGTATTGTAGAAATGAATGGTAATGATATGGAAGATACAATACGCGGATTGAATCAAGCAAAACAACAAGCAAAACAAGGCAAACCTGTTGTTGTTTTAATGCAAACTCAAATGGGCTATGGAGTAGATTTTATGCAAAACAAAAATAAATGGCACGGAACTCCTCCAAACAATGAACAAGCAGCAGAAGCCTTGGCTCAACTTAAAGAAACATTAGGAGATTATTAAAAAATACTCTATCCTTTGAGAACAAAACTTACAAAATACTTTGTGTTATTTTTTGCGATAAGCCTCGCAACATCATTTCTTTTTGCACAGCCAAAAGGAGTAAAAGTGATGCGAGAGGATTCCTATCAAAAAACAAGAATACTTTTTATTTTAGATTGCTCAAATACAATGTATGGAATGTGGCAAAGCAATACTAAAATAAAAATAGCACAAAATCTTTTGTCAAATATTGTAGATACATTAGCAGGAAAGCCAGGGGTTGAAATGGCTCTAAGAGCCTATGGACACACAAAAGATTATCCTCCACAAAACTGTGATGATACAAGATTAGAAGTAAGTTTTTATCCAAACAATACCGAACAAATCAAATCTAAACTCAAAGCATTAGTTCCAAAAGGAACAACCCCAATTGCTTATACCTTAGAAAAATGTGTCAAAGATTTTCCTGAGAGTGATAATTCAAGAAATATCATAATTTTGATAACAGACGGAATTGACGAATGTTCAGGAGATGTTTGCAAAGCCTCAAAACAATTACAGAAAAAAGGTGCTTTTTTAAAACCATTCATAATAGGAATAGGCAAAGGATTGAGAGAAGAGTTTGAATGTGCAGGAATATATTATGAAGCAAACAACGAAATAGAGTTTTCAAAGGCTTTGAATAATATAGTTTCGCAAGTCTTGAACAATACTACAACACAAGTCAATCTTTTAGACTCTAATATGGAGCCGAGTGAGACTAATATTCCTATGACTTTCTATGACAGTCAAAGTAAGCAGTTGAAATATACTTTTATGCACACTTTTAATTCCAAAGGTTTGTCTGACACTTTGTTTTTAGACCCTTTGGTAAATTATGATATAGTTGTGCATACGCTTCCACCCGTTAAACAAGAAAATGTGCAGTTAAAAGTTGGTAGACACACCATTATTCCAATCAAAACGCCACAAGGAAATATGGTAATAAGATTTTCAGACAAATCAAAACTGAAAAACAACAATATATCTGCAATTGTAAGAGAGAGTGGAAAGGTTGAAACAGTCAATATACAAGAATTAGACAAGATTGAAAAGTATTTAGTTGGTAAATATGACTTAGAAATTCTCACCTTGCCGAAATTGAAAATTGAAAACGTAGAAATAGGACAGAGTTCAACAACAACAATTGAAATTCCAGCCTCTGGAATACTTGTTTTGAACAAAGGCAAAATGGAAAGCGTAGGAAGTATTTTTGTAAAGGACAGTGAAGAAACAAAATGGGTATGTAATCTTGAAGAAGGACTGCAAACCGAAAATATTACCTTATTACCGGGGCAGTATATGGTGGTTTTGAAAGACAAAAACGCCAATAAGACATTTCAAACACAGATTAAAGAATTTAAAATAGAATCAAATAAAACCACAACAATAAATTTAGCAAAATAAATCAAACGAAATATGAAAGAATATCCTCAATTAGGCAGTAAAGACACACGTTCAGGATTTGGAATAGGTCTTTTAGAAGCAGGAAAAAGAAATGAAAATGTAGTAGCCTTATGTGCAGACCTCATAGGCTCTGTAAGAATGGATCTTTTTCAAGAAGCATTTCCAGAAAGAATGATAGAATGCGGAATTGCCGAAGCAAATATGATAGGAATCGCAGCAGGGTTAGCTTTAAGTGGTAAAGTAGCGTTTGCAAGTAGTTTTGCAGCATTCTCAACAGGTAGAGTATATGATCAAATCCGTCAAGCAGTAGCATATTCTAATACAAACGTAAAAATTGCTGGTTCTCACGCAGGCATAACCTTAGGAGAAGACGGAGCAACTCACCAAATATTAGAAGATATCGGTATGATGAAGATGTTACCTAATATGGTAGTGTTGAATCCTTGCGATCACAATCAAACAATTGCAGCAACAATTGCAGCCGCTGAGTACAACGGACCAGTATATATTCGTTACGGAAGACCAAAAGTGCCTGTTTTCATTCCGGAAGATATGCCTTTTGAAATTGGAAAAGCGATTGTACTTTCTGAAGGAACAGATGTAACACTTGTAGCAACAGGACATTTAGTTTGGGAAGCACTTCAAGCAGCCAAAATCTTAGAAGAACAAGGAATAAGTGCAGAAGTAATAGATATTCACACAATAAAACCACTTGATAACGAAGCAATATTGAAATCAGTTGCTAAGACAAATTGCGTTGTTGGTTGTGAAGAACATCAATTTAATGGAGGATTAAACGAAAGCATTGCACAACTTCTTGTAAGAAACAATCCAAAACCGATGGAATTTGTTGGAGTAGATGATTGCTTTGGAGAAAGTGGTACACCTGATGCTTTAATGGAAAAATATGGCTTAAAAGCAAATAATATTGTTGAAGCAGCCAAGAAAGTTATAGCAAGAAAGTAATTTGAAAACAAATCCACAATTAGATTTTGCAAGAAAATATATTGAACAAACAAATATCAATATTTTTCTTACAGGAAAAGCGGGGACAGGTAAGACAACTTTTTTAAAAAGTCTTAAAGATACATTATTTAAACGTTACGTAGTACTTGCACCAACGGGTATTGCGGCATTGAATTGCGAAGGAGTGACTATACACTCCTTTTTTCAATTAGATTTTATGCCATATATTCCCGGCGGTGTAGTAAAACGTAAACAAATACGTAGAAGTAAACTCAATCTAATAAGGAGTCTTGAACTAATCGTGATAGATGAAATATCAATGGTTAGAGCAGATGTCTTGGATCAAATAGATGTTATATTAAGAAAGTTACGCATTTCAGAAAGGCACAAACCCTTTGGCGGCGTTCAACTTTTAATGATAGGAGATTTAAGTCAATTACCACCCGTTGCAAAGCAAGAAGAATGGGATTTTTTAAGTCAATACTATCAAACCCCATATTTATTTTCGTCAAGAGTGTTACAAGAATCGCGTTATTTGACAATCACCTTGCAACACATATATCGTCAAAGCGATTCTAAGTTTATAAATATCCTAAACCACGTTCGGGATAATACTATAACACAAGAAATTATCACACAACTCAACCAAAGATATAATCCAGAGATTTATTCACAAAAACAAAAAGGATACATAATTCTTTGTTCGCATAACAATCAAGCAAACAAGATTAACGAAGATAAATTAAGGCTAATAGACAACAAATCATACTTTTATTCAGCAGAAATAGAAGGAGAATTTGATGATAGGCTCTTTCCAAACGCCGAAACACTTGAATTAAAAGAAGGAGCACAGGTTATGTTTCTTAAAAACGACTATGACTCGCCCATAGGAGAGAAACGCCGTTACTATAATGGCACAATAGGAAAGATAGTAGAGTTAAACGAAGACAAAATAGTAGTTGAAAAAGACGAAGACGGACAAAGAATAGAAGTGTTAAAATATACGTGGGAGAGATATAAATATGAATTAAATAA
This sequence comes from Bacteroidales bacterium UBA3388, assembly GCA_002358855.1. Classification (GTDB taxonomy): domain Bacteria; phylum Bacteroidota; class Bacteroidia; order Bacteroidales; family P3; genus Onthomorpha. Next base: position 1,745 of record DEPQ01000032.1, on the reverse strand, counting down.
AAAGACAAAAGAAATCACGCAAGAAGTCATTGGCTCCTTTACACAATACCCTATAAAACTTGCATGGGCGATTACAATTCATAAGAGTCAAGGTTTAACCTTTGAAAAAGCAATTATAGACGCAGATCATTCCTTTGCACACGGTCAATTCTACGTAGCACTCAGCCGTTGTAGGAGTTTAGAAGGCCTTTATTTATCAAAACAATTCAATCCAAATGCTGTGATAACAGATGTCTTGATTGACAACTTTAATATAGAACAAGAAAATAATCAACCAACCGAAGAAGGATTTTTACAAGACAATTTCCATTACTACGCACAAAATATAAAAGAAGTATTCAACCTTTCGCAAATAAAAAACCATAATTCAAAACTTTACGAACTCTTAGAAATCTATTTAAAAAGCGAAATAGGAGAGGAGTTCTTAAAAATAAAAGCCTATTACGAAGAAATACTCTTAGAAATCGTACTTGTAGAAGAGAGATTCCAAACCCAAATAGACAAAATCATAGAATACTCACTACCAACCTTAGAAACACAAACCCTATACAAAAGAGCAGTACAAGCAGCCAAATACTTCTCCGAAAAAAATGAAATAATCTTTTCCTTAGTCTATTATCTATCAAAAATAGAAGCAGAAGACTACATAGGACAAGAAGACATAGAAGAAGTATTGCAAGAATTTATGATAGAAGTAGAACTAAAACAAAGATTATTCAACTACTTGATTACACACGAGTTTGATATGAGAGAATTTCTCTCTTACAAATACAAACTATTAGCCTTAGGAGAAAAATTAGAGTTGAAATCCTATATTGCTTTCGTTAAAAACCTTAGCCAATTCACACAAAAACAAGAAACACCAAAAGACTTAGAACTCGATGACCTTTATCAAAAACTAAAAACGTGGAGAAAAGCCCAAGCAGAAGAAGAAAAACTACCAGCCTTCTGCATTTTCTCAAACCAAGTCCTTGAAAGCATAGTAAAAAAACGCCCACAAATCAAAGAAGAACTCCTAAACATCAAAGGCTTTGGTGAGAAAAAATTTGAAAAATACGGAAAACAAATCTTAGAAATCATACTTGAAGACTAAAATAAAAAACTTTCCCCAAGAGTTAAGCCCAAATGCTTGCGATATTTTCGAGCAAGTGAAAAGTAATCCGAAATTTTCGATTTATTTGCCCTTAACTAAAAAACACTAAATCAAAGACTTAACTTTTTAAAGCCTTGAAAACGCTAATTTTTTCTTTGATTTAGCGTGATTTTTTCTTGATTTCAGCAAAATAATTCTTGATTTTAGAAAATTATTTCTTTGATTTTTTTACTTTTTTCTTTGATTTTTTTCGTTTTTTCAAAGACTTCACTCGCTAAAGCCATAATTTACCCTAAAATCACCCCAATTTTCGTCAATTTTTCGCAAGAAATTCCACAAAAATCTCAAAATGAAATTTCTGCAAAATAAAGGTTTTTGCCTGCAAGTTTTGAGTTATGAAATTAAGAGTTTATATAAGATTTTTTTGTGCTTTTAAAAATTTGTTATACTTTTGCGAAATAGTTATTAACCTTTAAAAAGGATGTTGAAAATGAATAAAATTAAGATTTTTAGTTTGATTGCAGTATTTACTGCTTTATTTATAGGTTGTGAAGAGCCAAATGATGGAACAGATTCTCCAACCGGAGGAGGAAATAGCGGAACAGAAGTTGATTACACAAAGTTTAAATGCCTTAAAACCTTGGAGGGACAT
>DEPQ01000070.1 GCA_002358855.1 Bacteroidales bacterium UBA3388 | reverse complement strand
AAAAGGAATAAAACTACTCTCTACAACCATAAGCAAAGTAACTGTTCCGTAGTTCATATTGTCCATATACCAAGAAGTAACTTGCTCTACAATAGTTTTTTCTTCACTTTTAATTGTAAAAGTCTCTGTTTGAGCAAATGCTGTTGTACTTATGCCTAATAAAAATAGGCAAAGGATAAAATTTTTAATCAAATTCTTCATCGTAATCAAATTCTTCGTGAATATCTTCTAAGAATAATCTTAATTTCTCATTCTTTTCCAACGCAGGAACTTCCATTAAATCTTCCAAAAAGTTAAGTCCGTATATATCAACGGCTTGTTCAATTATTTCTTTTATCTCATCGTTTGGATATTCAGCTGCTGTGGAAATTTCAATGTAAGTAACAATCGCTTGATATGTGCTATTCTCTACACATTCCACAGTAAGCAATTCATCAAGCAAGAGTTTAAGAAAATTTAAGGCAATATCACTTTGTTTTTCTAAGAAATTATGTTTTGCCCATGTTATAAAAAGTAAAGAAAGTGAAGAATAAATATTTTCTAATATAAATTCATCGGGTTCTCTCTTTGATTTTATGTCAGCAATTTCTTCTTCTAATGATTCGTATATTTCATTGAAAAGTTCAACCGCTTCTTTTGTTTTGCCAATGATACAAAGTAATTCACTATACGCTATTTTAAGAGAATAATTCTCTGGCTCAATTTCCAGAGTCTTTAATGCACAATTTTCGGCAAGTGCAAAATTCCCTAATTCGAGGTAAAGACGTGAAAGAGTGTGGTAAATAAAAGATTTTGTGAAGCCAATTTCTTCTAAAAATAGAGGAATTACAAGGTTTTTGTCAAGGACTTCCTTGCATATTTCTATGCATTTGACAACTTGATTCTCTTCTGTATATACGCTTATAATCTCTTTGTAAGTTGCTCCATAGTTTTTTAGAAAATCTTGACGAACTTGATGTGATATGTTTTTGTTTTGTAGTTTGTTTTCTAAAATTTCAAGAATTTTTCTTAGTATATTAATTCTATCTTTCTTTTTTCCACTTTCAAGATAGTCAAGATATTTTCTGCGAATCATATCAAGATCATCTGGTATCAAGCAAAGAAAGTAATCACAAGCATCTATTGCTTTTTCGTAATCGTTGCATCTTTCATAAAATTCAGCAAGCATTTCCCAATAACAAGTGTTTTGAGGATCGTATTCTACAAATTGCTCAATTATTGGATAGAAAACTTTTTTGAAATCAGAATCTAACCGACATAAATTACCTATTATATGAAGTAAATTATCGGGAATAACAGTTCCTGCACACGTAAAATCTTTTGCTCCATAGCCTATTGTTTCTATATTAGAGTTTTGAGTGTATTTCTTATAGCAAAAATAAAGTGCTTTTATTAAATAATGTTCGGCTTCTGTAATATCAAATATCTTTTCGTATTCTTGTCCTATTAAGGTTAAGATATATTCGTTTTCTTTATGCTTTAAACACTCCTTTGCTGTTTTTATTGCTTCTTTATGTTTGCTTTGTGCTGCTAAAATCTTAGCACCTTGATATGCAAGCAAAGTTAAGGAATCTGTATCTTTGAATTTCTTTTTTGAATCTAAGAGATATTTTAGTGCTTCTTTGTAGTCGGTAACTGAAATAAAGTCTGCTTTTCTTACAATAAGCTCTTGGTTATTAGGATGTTGTTTTAAAGAAAGGGTTATAGCTTTATCTAAAAAGAAAGGTAAAAACTCCTCAATGGAAAGAAAATCTATAATATCTATCCATTCGTCAATGTCATAGAAAATTAAGGTTTCTTTTCGTCTTATCTTGTTTTTAAAATCGTTTATTAAGAATTCTATTCCTTCGTTTTCGTCTTGGAAATTCATTTCTTAGTTTTTTATCTTAATTCCACTGGAATCATAGCAACGCGGAAAAGTTTATTGTTGCGGAAGATAATGTAAATATTTCCCATATAGAACCAATGCCTATTGCTTCCGTCAAAATTGTTCAATACTTCTCTGTCTGCCTTTCCCCAAGATAAGAAAGCCATATCCATTGTCATATCTTTGATTAACTCTTTTTGCAAAATTGCTTTGTGATATGTAGGATAAGTGTCTTTATACTTCAATACCTTGTTGCCATCTGCCAAATAAAGATCAAAACTCAATCTATCACCTAAGTTAAAGTCAGCAGGCATATAGAATTTTCTTCCTTTTTCGTTTCTCATCAACATTTGGAATTTTCCGTCCTTTACTACAAAGTCTAAACAATGAAAAACATCACCTTGTTTAACGGTAATAGGTTTTTTCCAACGCAAATCAATCACAGTTAAAGGGAATTTGTCGCCACGAACCACAAAATCCTTGTCTTTATAGTAGGCTCTGATTTTCTTATAATATGCCTCAATTACAAAATCAAATTCTCCACGTTCTTTAATCGTAGGATATTTGTAATAAACCGTATCTCTACCGCCTTTTTGTACCAATTTCAAATACACATCTGTCAAATTCTCTGCACTATGACACCAATCAGCAACGGTAAATGTTTTTCCAGCCAACAATTTCGCTTTTCCAATAGGGTAATCTGTAAAAGAATACTTACGACTATCATCATCGTAATTATAAAGTTTTGTTCCGTTAAACAATCTCTTTAAAGTAGCGTCAGTAACCACAGGTAGAGTAATTTTATAGCCTACTAAACGCATAGGAAGATGAGCATAATTGCTGTTAGTGTCATAATCCACAAGATTTATGTCTTCATTAGACCATTTACTTGCAGGATATTGATTCTTATTCTCGTTATAATAACTCATAGGTGTAAAAGGGAAATTATAACGATTATAATGATTTTGATAATTGTAAAAAACAGTGTCGCCAGTTGAACCAATAACCAATTTCATAAAAGGATATTGCATCTTTGTGAAGTCTTGCATATATATATCTGCATTAAAGATTTTCGCAAATGCAAATTGGTCAGCAACATAATCTGCAACTACAAACCATTCTCCTTTAAGCGATTGTATTCTTTCAGGACTCATTCTCGAAAGTTTATAATACAAAACACCAGTGTCGTCATCTTTCTCTGGAATTGCAATATTGCCAACAAAGAAAAACTTATTCAAAGCAGAATCAGGAACATCTTGCAAATAAAGAGTTTGCCCCACCATTGCAAAAGGCGTGTTCATAAACTTCAAATGCTTATCGTAATCAGCATAATCAAAATCTGGAAGATGTTTATATTGTCTAAGTTGTGCAAAACCTTGATTACAAGAGAGGATTGCTATTAAAACAAAAAGAATAAAACGACAGGTTTTTCTCATAAACATAATTATATTATTTAGTTTTAAACGGCAAATATACGAATAAAACAACGAAAAACGCACACAAAATAGTTTTTTTTTCTAATTTTGTAAATAAAAACATAAAAAATGAGAATAGATATTATTACTTTGTTTCCCGATATGTTTACAGAGATATTCTCTCAAAGCATCTTGAAAAGAGCACAAGATAAAGGCTTGTTTGAGGTTGGAATACACAATCTTAGAGATTATTCCTTAAACAAAAATCATAACGTTGATGATTACCCATACGGAGGCGGTGCAGGAATGGTTATGCAGATAGAACCGGTGGATAATTGTCTTAATTTTTTGAAGTCAAAATACACTTACGATGAAATAATCTACACTGCACCAGACGGAGAGCGTTTAAGCCAAAGTTTAAGCAACGAATTAGCACTGAAAAACAATCTTTGCATACTCTGTGGTCATTACAAAGGAGTAGATGAACGCATAAGAGAACACTTGATTACAAGAGAAATATCAATAGGAGACTATGTCCTTAGCGGAGGAGAATTAGCCGCTGCTGTAATTGCCGATAGCGTTGTAAGACTTCTTCCGGGGGTTTTGAACGATGAAACATCTGCTCTTACCGATTCTTTTCAGCAAGATTTAGTTTCTGCTCCTGTTTACACACGTCCTGCAAATTACAAAGGTTGGCAAGTACCTGAGGTCTTATTAAGTGGACACGATAAAAAGATTGATGAATGGCGTTTTGAACAAGCCCTAAAAAGAACAAAAGAACGCCGTCCAGAATTACTAAGTGATAAATAACGAAAAATAAAGCAAAGAATAAAAAAGATAATTCTTTGCTTTATTTTTTTTATTCAAAGAAATATTTCTATATTTGCAGAACAATATTAAATATTATGCAAATCCTCAAAAGCATAACCTACCTTTGC
>DEPQ01000037.1 GCA_002358855.1 Bacteroidales bacterium UBA3388 | reverse complement strand
GATAAAACCATTAAGATATGGGGAGTGGAGTAGGGATTGATTTTATAATATAAAGAAAAACGCTCGTGAGTCTTTGTTTTGTTTTGACTTGTGAGCGTTTTATTTTTCTATTTCTTTGAATTGCGTTGCTTAATCGTCTTATAATTCAAATATATTAAAGTTATAGTTTTTGACATTAAAGATTAGGAGTTTGTTTTTCAAAGAAACATCGGTGTAATTGGTTAAAAACTTTAATACTTCGTTTGAAGCAATAGAAGCAGTGATTGAGGGTAAGACTCCAATCACTGCTTTGTTTTTATTACTCTCTTCTTTCAATAGGTTTTCTTCTGGAAAAAGAGTTCTGTAATTTGCAGAATCTTCCTCGCAATTAAGTAAAGCAACTTGTCCTTCAAAGTCCGAGATAGCAGAATAAAGAAAAGGCTTTTTCAATCTTTGACAAGCGTCATTTATTACATAACGCGTTGCAAAGTTATCGCAACAATCCACCACAATATCATAGTCTTTGATAATATTTTCGGCATTTTCTTTGCTCAAAAACTCATTGTAGCAAATTATCTTGCAATCGCTATTTACTTCTTGAAGGTTTTCTTTTGCTTTTTCAACCTTTTCCTCTCCTATTTGCGACTCTTTGTAAAGAATCTGACGATGAAGATTGCTCAAACTAACCTTATCCTTATCAATAAGGCCAATTACTCCAACGCCAGAGGCAACAAGCAAAAGACTTGCAATGCTTCCCAATCCTCCAACGCCAACAATCAAGACTTTTGCTTGCTTTAATTTTTCTTGTCCTTTGACTCCAAAACCCTCTAACTCTATTTGACGAAAGTATCTCAAAAAATCCTTTTCCTCTAACATTAACTTAAAATTTTATCCCAATCCTTAAACACTACATCATAGCCTTGCGAGCGTACCATTGTTTCCATTTCTTCTACGCTTCTATCATCATTTACGTGGAATTGTTCTAATTCTACATCAGGATTAGAATAACCTCCCGGCTCTGTCTTACTTCCTGCACTCATTGAGGTAATGCCAAGGGAAACAAAATGATTTCTCATCTCAGGTCTTTCTCTTGTACTCATTGTTATTTCAACATCGTTATCAAAAAGGCGAAATGCCCAAATGATTTGAGCAAATTGCTTTTCATTCACGCAATAATCTGCTTGAAATCCACCTGCGGCAGGCCTCATTCTTGGGAAAGAAATAGAGTATTTTGTCTTCCAATAATTCTTTCTCATAAATTGCAAGTGCATTGCAAGAAATAGCATTTCCGTTCTCCATTCTTCCAAACCAATTAAGGCTCCCATGCCAACTCTATGAATGCCTGCTTTGGCTAATCTTTCAGGACACTCTAAGCGATAAAGATAATTTGACTTCATTCCCTTAGGATGATAATATTTGTAGCGACTTTCATTATATGTTTCTTGATAAACATAAACCGAATTAGCACCTGCCTGAATCAATCTCTCATATTCTTCCATTTTCATTGGGAATACTTCCAAGTTAATTGCAGAAAAATAAGGACGACATAGCTTTATAGCATTTTCAATGTAAGAAACACCTGCATTTTTATGATTTTCCCCTGTAAGCAAAAGCACATTATCATAGCCCATTGCTTTGATTGCTTTTATTTCTTCCAAGATTTGCTCATCAGAAAGAGTAATTCTACCTATTTGATTGTTGTGATTAAACCCACAATAAATACAATGATTACTACATTCGTTTGAAAGATACATAGGAATATAAAACTGCATAACCTTTCCAAAGCGTTTTTGTGTAATATTTCTACTCATAAATGCCATTTGTTCAAGATATTTTTCTGCCTTTGGAGAAACTAACGCTTTAAAATCCTCAATATCTAAATATTTTTTTGATAAGGCTCTTATAACATCATTTTCCGTTTTAGAATATATGCTATCGGTTACCTCTTGCCAAGAAAGTGATTTTACAATATCATAAAAACTCTTTTCCATAATTATTCTCCTTGCTTTGAAACCTCACGAGAAATCCTCATTGCACAGAAATCAGGTCCACACATTGCGCAGAAAGGAGTTCCTTTTAATTTTTCTTCACCATAATACTCTATTGCCCTTTCTCTATCCAAAGCAAGATTAAACTGATCGTTCCAACGAAAATCAAATCTCGCCTTACTAAGTGCATTATCTCTTTCCATAGCCGAAGGATGTCCCTTTGCAATGTCGGCAACGTGTGCTGCAATTTTATAAGCCATTATTCCCTCTCTTACATCTTCTTTATTTGGAAGAGCAAGGTGTTCTTTTGGCGTTACATAACAAAGCATTGCTGTTCCCAACCAGCCAATCATTGCCGCTCCAATTGCAGAAGTAATATGATCATACGCAGGAGCAATATCTGTTGTCAAAGGTCCCAAGGTGTAAAACGGAGCATTATGACACAAAGTCTTTTGTTTTTCCATATTTTCTGCAATTTTGTGTAAAGGAACGTGTCCCGGACCTTCAATTAATACTTGAACATCATATTGCCATGCTACTTTTGTCAATTCTCCCATTGTTTCCAATTCTCCAAATTGTGCCTCATCATTTGCATCTGCAATACTTCCCGGACGCAATCCATCTCCTATGCTTACCGCAACATCATATTGAGAAAGGATTTCACAAATTTCTGCAAAATGTGTGTAAAGGAAGTTTTCTTCTTTATGATGAGTTATCCATTTTGCCATAATAGAACCACCACGAGAAACAATTCCGGTAACTCTTTTCTTGGTTAAAGGTATGTGTTTTTGCAATAATCCTGCGTGAATAGTGAAATAATCCACTCCTTGTTCACATTGCTCTATTAAAGTGTCTTTAAAAATCTCCCAACTAAGATTTTCTGCTTTTCCCCCTGCTTTTTCTAAGGCTTGATACAAAGGAACGCTTCCAATTGGCACGGGAGAATTTCTTACAACCCACTCTCTTATCTCGTGAATATGGTTTCCTGTCGATAAATCCATAAGAGTATCTCCTCCCCATTTAGCTGAATAAACTGCTTTCTCAACTTCTTTCTCCATATCGCTTGAAAGTGCCGAGTTTCCTATGTTTGTGTTTATCTTCACTAAGAATTTACTTCCTATAATCATAGGCTCTGCTTCAGGGTGATTGATATTTGCAGGAATTACTGCACGTCCTGCTGCTACTTCCTCACGTACAAACTCTGGTGTTATGTAACTATTTTCATTTTGCTTTGAAGAAAGATTTTCTCTTATTGCAACATATTCCATTTCTGGCGTAATCACTCCTTGTTTTGCTAATGCCATTTGAGTAATTCTACAACCTTGCTTTGCTTTGTAAGGTAAATTCTTAATAGGAAAACGAACCTCATCAAGACTTTTATCATTTAATCTTAGATTGCTATAAACAGAGCTAAATTCATCAAGTCTTTGAATATCGTTTCTTTCTTTTAGAAATTTTTCTCTTAGTCTTGGAAGTCCTTTCTTTAAATCTGTTGTTATGTTTTCATCTCCGTAAGCTCCCGAAGTGTCGTATAATCTTACGCTTCCATTGCTTTTTCTTTCTCCCTCTACAATGCTATCGGTTAATTTCACCTCTTGCATTCCTATTTCTATATCAAAAAGATTTCCTTTTTCGTATATTTTTCTTTTTGCATTAGATGCTTCACATTTTGCATTATTCATATTCTTATCTTTTTAATATTAGAAATTCAAAAACTCTGTTAGCGGAGAAGATGCTTGTGCTGTATTGAATGAAGTTGCTAATCCACTTTCGTATGCCTGTCTTCCTGCTTTTACAGCCAAAGAAAAGGCTTCTGCCATCGCAATAGGATCGCCCGCAATCGCAATTGCCGTATTGACAAGCACAGCATCGGCTCCTAATTCCATTGCTTGTGCTGCATGACTTGGTGCTCCTATGCCTGCATCTATTACAACCGGCACATTACTTTGCTCAATTATTATTTCTAACAACTCTTTTGTTACCAATCCTTTATTGCTTCCTATCGGAGAGGCTAAGGGCATAACGGTTGCAGCTCCAACTTCTTCTAATTGTTTACACAAAACAGGGTCTGCTTGAATGTATGGCAAAACTATAAAGCCATCTTTTACTAATTCCTCTGTGGCTTTAAGGGTTTCTATTGCATCTGGAAAAAGATATTTAGGGTCTGGGTGAATTTCAAGTTTCAACCAATTTGTTTGAAGGGCTTCTCTTGCCATTTGTGCTGCGAAAACTGCTTCTTTTGCATTTCTTACTCCTGAGGTATTAGGCAAAAGAATTACCTTTTCTCTGTCTATGTATGATAACATATCATCTTCTTTGGAGTTTTCAAGGTTTACTCTTTTCATTGCAGTAGTTACCATTTGGGTTTGTGAGGATTTGATTGCCTGTCCCATGATTTCGTTTGAAGGAAACTTTCCTGTGCCTAAGAATAATCTTGATTCAAATTCCTTTCCTGCTATTACTAATTTTTGTGTTTGCATATCGTTATTTTTTTTCTTTGATTTTTTAAATTTTTTCTTTGAAATATTTTCTTAATTCTTTGACTTTTTTTTCGGGTTCTTTGCTTTCTAAAATTAAAGAGGAGATTGCTATGCCATAAATCCCTGTTTCGCTTAAAGGTTTTGCATCTTCCAAGCGTATTCCTCCTATTGCATAGATTGGAATATCAAGGTTTAGATTTTTATATCCTTCAATGCCAAGTATAGGACTTAGATTTTCTTTTGTCGAAGTAAAGCGATAGGGTCCTAATCCTATGTAATCTGCACCGCTTTCAACGGCTTGCTTTATGTGTTCAAGACTATTGCAAGTTTTTCCTATGATTTGATTTTCTCTTATCTTGTTTCTTGCAATGCTAATCGCCTCATCTTTTTGTCCAAGGTGCACTCCATTTGCTCCAATCTTCAAAGCCAAATCGCTATTGTCGTTTATGATTAGTCTTGCTTTGTATTTATCGCACTCTTCTTTTAATATGTAGGCTGTTTTCTCTATCTCGCTCAAAGGAGAGTGCTTCATTCTAAGTTGAATTAGCCTTATGCCAGAGTCTAATGCGAGTTTTGCACTTTCTAAGTAAGAATACTTTTCGTTTTGATGTGTTATAAAATATATTTTGTCCATTTTAAAAGTTATTTGTCTGCCAAATAAATCCCATAATTGCTGCCGCAGAAAAGCCAATCTCTTTTAATTCGGGGAATTTGCTTGGTTCAACGCCCGAAAGTGCAAAGACTTTTTCATCAATTACGCCTTGCTTAACAGCTTTTCTTAATTCTTCTTTTGAAAACTTTGCTTCATATCCTTCTTTGCTTATACTATTATATATAGGTGAGAGAAAAAGATAGTCGGTCTTTGTTTTCCACTGCTTAATCTCCAAAAGAGAATGACAACTCACGCTTATTCTTCCCTCATAGCCCGAAGCAAGAGCGTAATTGTTGCGAGCATTGAGATGAATACCTCCTATTTGAAATTCTTTTGCTAATTCTATGCAGTCATGTAGGCAAAGGCGTTTTCTTATTTCAAGAGGTAAATCCTTTAACCAATCTGACATTTGCTCAAAAGAGAAATCCGGCTTACGAATATGAAAGTATTCTATTTTTTTGCTTTCAAGCAGTGAAATTATTCTTTGCTTTTCCGCTTTTGAGTCTTCGTATTGCGGAAGTGTTATACCGATTAACCTCCACATGTTGCATTTATTATTGTTATTTCTTGGTCATTTTTTAGTTGCGTTTGGCTCCATTGCGATTTTTTTATGACTTTATTTCCTACCGCAACAGCACAATGACTTGGATTTACATTCAATAATTCTAATAGTTGATAGATATTTGTTTGCGTTTCTACCTCTACTTGTTTTTTATTCACAATTACTTTCATAAAATTTTTGTTTTTGAGGATTAAAAAAATGATTTAAACTTCCGTTTCCTTTTCCTGAAAAAATATCTTTTGATTCTAATATTGCCGAATAAACATATTCCTTTGCAAGACCAATAGAGGTTTTGTAATCATAGCCTAAGGCAAGATAAGAAGCAATAGCCGAAGAAAGAGAGCAGCCTGTGCCGTGAGTGTTTTTACTATCTATTTTCTTCGATGTATAAGTTTGAAAACTATTATCAACATCCAAAAAAAGATCCGTACATTCTCCTTGTTCAAAATGCCCTCCTTTTATAAGGACTCTTTTTGTTTTAAGACTATTATTAATAAATAAGGCTATTTCTTTTTGCTCGGCAAGACTATTTATGCTTTTTATTTGAGCAAGAGAGGCCGCTTCAAAAAGATTTGGCGTAATAATATCTACCAAAGGAAAGAGATAGTCTATCATTGCTTGCCTTGCATCGTCTTGAAGCAAAGAAGCACCGCTTGTTGCTATCATTACAGGATCTAAAACAACACTTCCTTGAAATTTATGACGTCTTAGAGTTTCGGATACTTCTTTTATGATTTCGCAATCAAAAAGCATACCAATTTTTATGGCTTTTACAGGCAAATCTTCTAAAATTGCATCTATTTGATTGCGAATTAAAGATTTTTTTAAAGGAAAAATTTCTCTTACTCCTAAGGTATTTTGTGCTGTAACGGCACTTATGCAACTACAAGCAAACAAACCTAATGAAGAAATTGTCTTTAAATCTGCTTGAATGCCCGCTCCACCGCAAGAATCTGAGCCTGCGATTGTTAAAACGGGAATTATCTGTTTTTTTCTAATCATTACACTCTCTTTTTTTAGGATTTGAGAGTGTACTTCCAAAGAAAGTATTTTCCCCTGTCTGCATTATCAGACCGGTCAAAGGGTATAATCTCAGCCTACAAAAAGTAAGCACCCCCAAATCTTTTATACAATAAAATAATAACTCTTTCGTTTATTTGATAGTGCAAAAGTAGAATAATTATTTTAAAGAAAAAAATTTTAAAACCTTAAATTAAAAAAATAAAACTTATGAAAAGAACCTATTTATTGATTGCAGGCCTTGTTTTAATCTTAACAGGAGCTTGTAATAGCAAAGCAGAACAAGAACTTTTAACACAAAAAGCACTTCAAGATTCAGTTGAAGCAGCCTTAGCGGCTAAAAACACCGAAGTAGAAATGCTTTTCCAACAATTAAATGAAATAGAAGAAAACCTAAGCGTTGTTACATCAAAATATGCTGATGTATCAAAAATCAAAGACAAAACAGGAGAAGTAAATGTTGATACAAGAACAAAAATAACTTCTCAAATTCAAGACATAAACGACCTTTTGACAGAACAAAAGCAAAGAATAGACAATCTTAATGCTCAATTGAGAAAGCAAAAGAACACAAATAAGGAATTAACTGCCTTTATAGAAAAGTTACAAACTCGTATCTCTGAACAAGAAGAAGAAATACAACTTCTAACCACAGAGTTGCAAAAACATAAGATTGTTATAGAGAATCTAAACCGTAACTTAGATGATTTGAATAAGAAAAATCAAGACAAAGACGAAAGAATCTTAAAAATAGAAGAAGAAAAGAATGCTGCATACTATATTATTGGAGAAAGAAAAGAGCTTCTTGAAAAAGGAATTATCAACAGAAAAGGAGGATTTCTTGGAATTGGAAAACGTAGTGTTGCAAGTAGCGATTCAGAACTTAAAAACTATTCAAAAATCGATATTCGTAGAGTGCCAGAAATACAACTTCCTGGAACAAAGATTAAGATTCTCACTTCACATCCAAGCGAATCTTACAGATTAGAATCAGATGAAAAACGTCCAACAAGACTTGTAATTACAAATCCTTCATTGTTCTGGCAAAAAAGCAAATTCCTTGTTATAGAACTCGACTAAGAGCAAACCGAAATACATAATATTTACTTAATGGGCATAAATTTTAAAATTTCTGCCCATTTTTTTATTTTTTTTCTTATTTTTGCAAAAACGTTTATTTATTAACTAAAATTTAATTGGTATGAAAAAATTTATGTTTATGGCATTTGTAGCAGTTTTAGCTATTTTGCCTTTATCAAATGCAAAAGCCCAAAATTGGGGAGTAGGTCTTGTAGGTGGTTTTGACTACGGTATTCAAGTTAAGAAATACATGGGTGGAAACGCTCTTGATTTCCGTGGACACTTACACAATCATGGATTCCAAGTTGCAGGGTTGTACGAATGGAATCACGATCTTGGAAGCAACTTCACTTTATATTATGGAGTTGGAGCAGGACTTGGAACATGGAGAATCTCTGCTGACCACGATATGGAATTCGGTCTTGATATCGAAGGTATAGTTGGCGTTGAATGGCAAATACCTGGAGTTCCTTTAGCTTTGTCTTTAGATTACAGACC
>DEPQ01000028.1 GCA_002358855.1 Bacteroidales bacterium UBA3388 | reverse complement strand
TATAGTTCAGAGTTTTGGGTGAAAGCCGAAATGCTAAAACTCAATTACTACACTTATAGCGGTCATGCCTTTCCCGATTTGGTAGAAAAAGACAATGGAGTTATTGTAACGCAAATGCGTGCTATTATTTGGGCAAGCGATTTCAAAAGAATAAGCGAAAAATTCTCTCTTGCAGGAGTTGAACTCACTGATGGAACTACAATTCTTTGTAAGGCAAGCATAAAATACAACGGACTTTATGGTCTAAGTCTTAGGATTAGCGATATTGATACTGCTTTTTCGCTTGGAGAATTGGAGAAAGAGAGAAATGCTTCAATAGAAAAACTTAAAGAAGAAAAGATTTTTGATCTCAACAAAACGACTATTCTTGCCGAATTGCCAAAACGACTTGCTATAATCTCGGTTGAAACGGGCAAAGGCTATAATGATTTTGTAAATATCATTGATTCGCACAAAAAATTTGGCATTTTCCATAAACTTTTTCCTTCTTTGCTTCAAGGCGATGGTGCAATAAATACCTTAATTCTTAGTTTGGAGAAAATAAAAGAAGTAAAAGAGTTTTTTGATGCTGTTCTTATCATCAGAGGTGGCGGAGGTGATATTGGAATGGCTTGTTATAATAATTTTGAACTTTGTAAAACGATTGCGACTTTCCCTATTCCTGTGATTACGGGCATAGGACACTCAACTAATCTAACGGTTAGCGAAATGGTTTCTTATCATAATGGAATCACTCCTACCGATGTTGCGGATTTTATCATAAAACGCTTTCTTATTGCTCAGGAAAATTTAGAAAAAATGGAGAGTTTGATAAAAATCAAAAGCTCTCATAGGATTGAAAGTGAGAAAGAACAATTGAACTTAATGGAAAAATATATCAATGTTCTAAATCCTCAAAATATTTTAAATAAAGGCTATTCTATAACCTATATTAACGGCAAGGTTTTAAAGAGTGAAAAAGATATTAGAAAGGGTGATTGCTTGACAACAAAACTTGCCGAAGGGGAAATACGCTCAATTGTAGAATAAATCAATAAGAAAATTATGACTTACAACGAAGCATACACAGAACTAAAAGAAATAGTAAATAGTTTAGAGTCTTCTGATGTTGATATTGAAGACTTATGCAAAAAAATTGAGAAAGCAAAAGAGTTAATTACCCTTTGCAAAAACAAACTTGCAGAGGTGGAAATTGATATTGAGGCTTTGAATAATAAACTCCAAGAGTTATAAGGCAGATATTATCTTTTCTGCTAAGAAATATGAGAGTTTGTAGTTTGATTCTACGCTCCAACCTGCTACATGTGGAGTTAAAACCACATTTGTGCGAGAAAACAAGTCTTGAAGTTCGTTTGGCGTGTCTTGAAGTTCGTTTGAGAAGGCTTCAAACTCCAAAACATCTAATCCAGCTCCAAGAATTTTTCCTTGATTCAAGGCTTCTATTAAATCTTTCGTATTTACGACCTTTCCTCGTGAGGTATTTAAAAGATAAAACGGCTTTTTGAAGTTTGAAATAAAGTCTTTGTTGAACATATACTTTGTTTCCGAAGTCAAAGGTGTGTGAAAAGAAAGTATATCACTTTGAGAAAATATTTCTTCTAAACTAACTTCTTGTGCAAAAGCATCGGAATAATTTGTTTTATATTTGTCGTAGGCTATTACTTTGCAGTCAAAACCAGATAATCTCTTTGCAAAACTTTGTCCCATATTGCCATAGCCTATTATTCCAACGATTTTGCCTTTGATTTCCAAACCTCTATTGTCTTCTCTTAGCCAAAGTCCTTTTCTAACTTGTGAATCGGCAATGCAAATCTTGTTAAACAAAGCTAAAAGCAAACCAAGACAATGCTCCCCTACTGCATCACGATTTCCTTCGGGCGAATTAAGGCACACAATTCCTTTTTTTTCTGCATAATCTGTGTCAATTGCGTCCATACCTGCTCCAATTCTTCCAATGACTTTAAGATTTACAGCCCTATCTATTAGTTCTTTATCAACCAAGAGTTTGCTTCGCACAATTAAAACGCTGTATTGAGAAATTATTTCAAAGAGTTGTTCTCGTGAAACGCTCAAATAATAATCTAATTCAAAGTCTGCGTCTAATAATTTTTCACTTAAAATTGAATGTCCTTTATCTAATACTAAAACCTTTTTCATTCACTATTTTTTATATATGTAATTTACAAATTCTTCATAACTTCCGTTAAATACATTCATATCTACATCGCTTTTTATCCCAGGAACAACACCTTGATGTGAATATTGCCAAATTTTCCACTTTACAGTCTTTGGCTCATTGCAAAGTTTACAAAGCCAAAGGTCATAATCATCAAAATTTCCCTTTATAAAATTTTCGTAAGTCTCAATATTAGTGTATATAATCGGTTTTCTATCGTAATATTTCTCCAATGTACGTAAACAATTAAAGATTTCGCTAATCACTTTGTTCTTTGTCTCAAAAGAAAACTTGTTTCCGCCAAATAATTCCACATCTAAAACAGGAGGAAGCGACAAAGAATCTAATTGAACGTTGTTTATAAAATTGTAAGCCTGCTCTTTTCCATTTTTATTGAAACGAAAAAAATGATAAGCTCCTACTATGATATTGTTTTTCTTTGCCTGAGAGAAATTATACTCAAATTTTTTATCTACAAACGTTTCTCCCTCGGTTGCTTTTATGAATGCAAAATTCACTTTCGAAGCATAGACTTCTTCCCAATTGATTTCACCTTGATGAGAAGCCACATCAATTCCTATAACAGGGAAACGATAAGAGTCAATCTTTATTCCAGGACAAGCATAGTACTTCCTATAATAGTCAATGCCATAATTATAACCTATTATAGAAAGAATAATTAAAACAATAGCAGAAAGAATAATTACTATTCGCTTTTTTCTTTTTTTATTCCTTCTTATCATTTATAAAATAATGTTCAAGAGATTGTAAAGGTGCAGAAATAGAAATTTGTTTACCTTCTCTGATAGGATAAACCATTAAAGAATCTTTGCTAAATGCGAATTGAGAAGTAGAAAACTCTTCAAAACTTAGAGTTTGCTCAGTTTTAGAAAAATTCTTTGCTACTTTATCAAAATTTTCTGCTGTTATGTTAAAAATTTCTGTGATTTTTAAAGGTGTATTCTTTTGCATATCATAAGTAATGGCAAAAAACTCATTTTCTTTCTTTCCTTCTTCGGCGTAGGTTAGTCTTTTTTCAAACAATCCGCTTATTAAATTATTGTAAGACACAACAGAAACTGTTCTAAGCACAAGATTGTGTTGTTCTGTCTTCTTCCCTATTTTTTTAAGTTCAGCAACGGTTTGTTTAAACTGCTTTTCAACTTCAAGAGTCATAGGCTTGATTGAAAAAGTTGAATCCTTAATTCTTTTAACCGGCGAAAGCACCTTTGCTTTTATGCCATTTGTTGTGTCATTTATAGAAAAACCGCTTATAGTTAAACCTTTAAGCATATAAGTCGGTGCATTATCGTTAAGTTTCTCCTCTACTGTTTTATATTTAGAGTCTTTATTTTCTTCTTTCTTTGCTTCCTTTTTGCCACAAGCAGAAAACAAAAGCACCCCTATTGCAAAAAAACAAAATATCTTTCTCATAAGTTCATTATTTACTATTTTCTTATGCAAAAATACACCTTTTTGTCAATATTTAGCGTTTTAAAGAAAAAAGAATATTATCTTTGCCAAAGAAAAAAAACATAAAATCTATGAAAATACAATTTTTAGGTGCTGCAAAGGAAGTAACGGGCAGTAAACATTTGATTACAACTAATAAAGGAAAGAAAATACTTTTGGATTGTGGAATGTATCAAGGTAAAGGTTTGGAAACCGATGCTTTAAACCGCGATTTAGGTTTCAATCCCGAAGAAATAGATTACTTAATCCTTTCTCACCCTCACATAGATCACTCTGGGCTGATTCCTTACATTGTAAAATTAGGATTTAAAGGCACAATATACTCTACACCTGCAGCAAGAGATTTGTGTGCTATTATGTTGGTGGATTCAGCGAGCATTCAAGAGTTAGATACTCGTACTTTCAACAAAAAACGTGCAAGACAAAACTTAGAAAGCGTTGAACCGATTTACACAACTGCCGATGCACAAGAGGCAATGAATTATTTTGTGTCTGTTCCTTATGAAAAAAGAATTTTTATTGATGAAAACATTTCTTTAAAGTTTACTGACAATGGTCATATTCTTGGAAGTGCAACTTGTAACATTACAATAAAGGAAGATGGTAAGGATATAAAGATTGCTTTCACAGGAGATGTCGGTAGATACCAAAAAAGAATCTTAAAATCGCCTCAACCCTTCGAGCAAGCTGACTATATAATTATGGAATCGACTTACGGCGATAGACTTCATAGCAATATAGACAAGAGCGAAGAAGAATTACTAAAAGCAGTCTTAGATACTTGTTGCAAAAAGCGTGGAAAACTTCTTATTCCTTCTTTTGCAATCGGCAGAGCACAAGAAATAATTTATGCACTCAATAAATTATGGGAAAAAGGCGTACTTCCAATGATTGATGTCTATGTTGATAGTCCTTTAAGCCTTAACGCAACAAACATAATGCGTATTCACTCGGAATGTTTCAACGATGAGATGAAAGAATTTATGAAGACCGATCCCGATCCGTTTGGATTTGAAAAACTACACTATGTTCGTAGCACAGAAGAGAGTAAAAAACTCAACACTTCTAAGACTCCTTGCATAATTATCTCTGCTTCTGGTATGATGGAGGCTGGAAGAATTAAGCATCACATTGCAAACAATATAGAAAACCCTCGTACAACAATCCTTGGCGTAGGATACTGTGCTCCAACTACTCTTGGGCATAAAATTCTTAGAGGAGATAAAAACGTTTCCATTTTCGGACACGGCTATTATGTTAAAGCCGAAGTTAGAAGCATTGATTCTTATTCTGCACACGCCGATTACGAAGAATTGATTCGTTTCTTGGGGTGTCAAGACAAAGAAAAAATCAAAAAACTAATACTTGTACACGGAGAAAGCAAAACACAAGAAAATTTTGCTAAGACATTAAATGAACGAGGTTTTGAAAACGTATATATTCCATCAAAATGCGAAACATTAGTCTTAGAATAATGCTTTGGATTCTTTGTTTGGGATTTGTGAGTGTTGCAAACGCTCAAATCTTTGACAAAGAAAACGATAATCAAATAGGCGATACAGCAGTTAATTTCTCGTTTATAAATGAGAATGGAGTGAGTGATTTATACAAACTCTTAGAAGAAAAATCCACAAACATATTAGTTGTCTTTTATAGCCCCGAATGTGAGGATTGTCAAGCGTTAAAAAAGAAAATGTCAAAGTCTAAAAAACTAAATTCTTTGATAGAAAACGGAGAATTAACGATTTTGGCAGTTGCACCCGAAGTTGAGCCTTCGCTTTGGGAAAAACACAAAGACGAAGTACCACAAAATTGGATAAATTCTTATTGTGAGGACTGCGAGCCTATAACAAAGAGTTATATTTGGACAGTCCCAACACTTTTTCTTATAAGTAAAGACAAAATTGTATTAAACAGAGATTTTAAACATCGTGAAAGAAATAAGTATAATTAACGGTCCTAATCTAAATCTTTTAGGACAAAGAGAAGCATCTATATACGGAAGCACAAGTTTTGAGGAATATCTTGAAGTATTAAAGAAAAAGTTTCCTAATGTAAACATATCTTATTTTCAATCGAACGTTGAGGGAGAAATTGTGACACAAATACAAAAAGACTCTAACAAAGACGGAATTATTATCAATGCAGGAGCCTACACTCACACCTCAATTGCAATTGCAGACGCTATTTCCGCAATCAAAGCCCCTGTAATAGAAGTTCACATCAGCAATATCCTTGCACGAGAAGAATATAGACACAAATCTTTCCTTTCTCCTGTTTGTCAAGGAAGCCTTTTTGGTTTCGGACTCAAAGGATATGAATTAGCATTATATGTCTTCCAAAGTGAGAATTAACTTTATAATTTCATCACCCTTTTTATAAGTTTTCAATTCTGGGCAAAACTCAAACACATCTTTACCCATAACAACATCTTTTGCAGGAATTACCACCTTATTTAAAGAACTACATTGTCCAAATGCACTATCACCAATTTTTGCTATAAAAGGAGAAAACTTAACCTCTAACAAAGAAGTACAATTCCAAAAAGCCTGATCGCCAACAACTACTAAAGAATTAGGCAAATCAAGA
This sequence comes from Bacteroidales bacterium UBA3388, assembly GCA_002358855.1. Lineage (GTDB taxonomy): Bacteria > Bacteroidota > Bacteroidia > Bacteroidales > P3 > Onthomorpha. Next base: position 10,336 of record DEPQ01000028.1, on the reverse strand, counting down.
TTCATCAATGCAAAACAACTACCAAACGCTAAGCGATCAATGACTTCTAAGCCTTGATTAAACTCTACCGAGCTCAAAGCACTACAACCAAAAAACGCTTCTCTATCTATGGATTTTACATTATCGGGAATTTTCACAAAACTCAAAGACGAGCAAGACCAAAAACAACGTTCCTCTATTGACTTTAAGGAAGAAGGAAGCGAAATAGTATATAAGGACTTACACATAAAGAAAGCCTCTTTTTCAATATAGGCAACAGATTGCGGAAGTGTCAATTCTACAAGTCCATTACACATATAAAAAGCACGTTTACCTATTCTAATCAAGCAATTAGGAAAGGTAACTTTTTTAATCTCGCTACACATTGAAAAACCTTCCTCTTCAATAAGAGTAACTAAGTATGGCTTTCCTTCAATATCAATAGAAGTTGGAATAACAAGGTTTTGAGGCAACGAACCTCTAATTCCCTTTACACTAACTTGACTTGTGCCTTCTATAACACTAAAAATCAAACCATTTTGAGTCAAAGACTGTGCACTTACTGCAAAAGAAACTACCAAAAAGCATAGATAGAATATAAATCTTTTCATAACATTAAATTTTTCTTTGCAAATGTAGAATTTTTTCTTTGAATTAAAAAAATAAAACAAAGAAATAATTTCTTAATTCTTTGTTTTAGTAAATTATTTCTTTGACTTTTTTATTACAATCTTAGACCTACTCCCCATTCTATGTATTGTGCTACGCTAAAATATTGACTTCTAAGTCCTATTGAACAAAACCATTTTTCGTTTAGTTGGTATCTTAATCCTATTCTTTGGAAGAAACTTTCGCTTTTGTCGTATATGCTTTTGTAAACATAGTATCCAGGTTCTAAAAAGAGGTTTAGGCGATGTATTTTAAGTTCATAACTTAGGTATGCACTGAGATTGAATCGCTCCATAACATTTGCGTCTTTTAATTTCATTTCTCGGTTTTCTATGTAATAGGTTGTGCCTACGTATTGATTGTATCCTACTCCAAAACCTATGCCTAAGGCGTGTTTTGCACTTAGGCGTTTTAGGTATCTTTTGTCTAATCCTAATACTACATAGTTATTGCTATTGTATTGATTGTTTACTTGATTGCGAGCAAGGACTGTGAGAACGTTATGAACACCTGCAAAGATTGAAGTCAAGTCTTCTATATTTTTTTCGTATGTTGGCAATGGTGATTTTGCGTATTCAAATTTTCCGTATGGTTTATATTTTATTGTAATTTTTGGTGCTAATACATTAACTCCTTTGTTTGGTTTTTTCATTGCTCCATTTGAGAAATGCGTTAGGTATATTCCTGCTCCTATTTCAAGTTTTTCTCCTATATGTCTGTATGTTGTCAATCCCGCATCAACATAACACGACATACTTCCTCCCATTGCGTCATTTAATGGAGTTTCGGGTGTGAAATGTTGCCAATTAAATGCGAGCTAAGGAAGTTTCTAATTTTAAACTCCATTTTTGTTTTTCTATTAAGTAACTATTGAAAAAACTATATAGGATTATTGGATTGCCGAGTTGATTTTTTACATTAAAATCGGCAATATATAATCCTAATCCATAACTTGGATAGTTGTAAAGTTGATGCCATGGTCGTGAACCATCGGTTTGTCTTTCGTATCGTAAGGAAAGTGTATAGATTCGAGTGATTGGTTGATATATGTCATTCTCTCCTTTCACATAATCGTTAGTTGGCAAAACCCAACCGCTTTGTCCTGAAATGGAATAAGAGTCTAAATATCTATCTTGCCCTATTGCTAAAATGGATATCAACAATAGGGAGAGAATTAAAATACTTTTTTTCATTTAATCTTTACTTGCTTGTCAAATATTCGAGTATTTGCACAGCATTTGTGGCAGCTCCTTTTCTTAAATTGTCAGCTACAATCCAAAGGTTAAGTCCGTTTTCAATGGATTCATCTTTTCTTATTCTTCCTACAAAGACTTCATCTTTTCCTTCTGCGTTTATTGGCATTGGATAAAGGTTTTCACTTGGTTTATCTAAGACTACCACTCCTTTTGTGCTTTCTAACAATTTATAAACATCGTTTAAGTCAAAAGGTTTACGCAATTCTACGTTTACCGCTTCGCTATGTCCGCCTTTTACAGGGACTCTTGCAACGGTTGCGGTGATTGCAATAGAAGAATCTGAGAATATTTTTCTTGTTTCATTGATAAGTTTTTCTTCTTCGGTAGTATATCCGTTTGAAAGAAAGTCGCCTCCGTGCGGAAGTATGTTTTCAAATATTTGATAAGGGTATGCTCTTTCGCATTCTTTGTTTTCTTTTTCGCAATCTAATTGTTTTACCGCTTTTACGCCTGTTCCTGTCACGCTTTGATAGGTTGAAACTACTATTCTTTTGATTCCATAGTTTTTTTGAAGGTTACTAAGTGCTAAAACCATTTGAATAGTTGAACAATTAGGGTTTGCTATGATTTTATCGCCGTTTTTGATTGCAGAGGCATTGATTTCGGGAACTACAAGCGGAATATCTTCTTGCATTCTCCACGCTGATGAGTTGTCGATAACAATTGTACCTTTTTGAGCAAAGAGTGGAGCGTATTTTTTTGAGGTTTGTCCGCCTGCTGAAAAGATTGCGTAATCACATTCTTGATTTATTACATCTTCAACGCTTTGAACGGTGAGTTCTCTATTAGAAAATTTTATTTTTTTACCGATACTCTTTTCTGATGCGGCAACTAATATCTCTTCTTGTGCGAATCCTCTTTCTTCAAGCACCTTTAACATTAACCCTCCTACAAGTCCTGTTGCTCCAACTACTGCTATCTTCATTTTTTTCTTTGTTTTAAAAAATTATTTCTTTGTTTTAGAAAATTATTTCTTTGTTTTATTTTTTTATTTCTTTGTTTTATTCGTTAGAAAATTCACGTATGTATTTTTGATAAGCAGAAAATATATTTGCACGTGAGACAAATCCTAAGTATTTACCATCTTCAACCACTACAAGGCTATATCGATCTGAGATTTTAAACTTTTCTACTATATTTTCCATTCTTTCATTTACCTCTACAATAAATTCATCGGAGTAACGCATAAAGTCTTTTATAAAAACTTTGTCATATTTTTCTCTATCAAAGAGAATTGAACGTACATCGTCCAAAACTACAACTCCTTTGAAGTTTTGATTTTCATCAACCACAGGAAAGAAACTTCTTGACGAGATTTTTACTGCTTCAACAACGTCTGAGAGTTTTGCATCTGGCAAAAGAGTTACGAAATTAGTCTCTATCAATTTGTTTATGTTGATATAATTTAGTGCGTTTTTGTCTTTGTTATGTGTTGTAAGGTCTCCTTTTGCTGCAAGCGGTGCTGCATAAATTGAATATTTGGTTAGAGGTTTTACGACAAGGTATGCGATTGTTGTTGCAATCAAAAGTGGAGTAAATAAGGCATATCCACCTGTGATTTCGGCAATAAGGAAAGTTGCTGTCAAAGGTGAGTGCATTACTCCTGCCATTACGGCTGCCATTCCAACTAATGCAAAATTGCTTTCTGCCACTGTTATAAATCCTGATAGGTTTACGATTCTTGCAACAAAGAATCCTACAAATCCTCCTAAGAAAAGACTTGGTGCAAAGGTACCTCCTACTCCTCCCGAGCTGCAAGTAACGGCGGTTGCTATGGCTTTGAAAAATACAATAGCGACTAAAACCATCAAAAAGGTCAATTCGTTATCTACATAAGGGTGAAAGAAACTATTTTCAAACATTAAATCCACGTCATTGTTCAAAAGTGCTGTTAAAGCAGAGTATCCTTCCCCAAAAAGCGGAGGAAAAATATAGACAAGTAAGCCTAAAACAACTCCTCCAACAATAATTTTTGTTGAACGTTTATATTTAGAAAATTTGTTGCTAATCCAACGATTGATTCTAAGAAAATAAAGTGCCATAAAGGCGGAAATGATTCCCAAAAGAACAAATGCAGGAATTTTTGAAAGTTCAAAAAGTGTATCTACTTTATAATAAAACTGTACTCCTTGACCAAAAAAGAAATAAGAAATGAAAGAGGAAGTTAAAGCAGCGAGTAAAAGCGGTGTAGCAACGCTTAAAGTTAGGTCTATCATTAAAACTTCAAATACAAACAACACTCCTGCAATCGGAGCCTTGAAAACCCCTGCTATTGCACCTGCTGCTCCACAGGCAAGCAAGGTTATTGCGTGTTTTCTGCTGATACGGAAAAAACGACTAATGTTTGAGCCAATCGCACTGCACGTTAAAACTATCGGTGCTTCCAATCCGACAGACCCTCCAAAGGCAACGGTGATTGAAGAGGTGATTACCGAAGACCAACAATGATGAAATTTTAGTTTTCCATTCTTTCGCGAAATTGAATACATCACTTTGCTTACTCCGTGAGATAAATCGTCTTTTATAAAATACTTTACCAACATTACTGTAAGGATAATACCTATTGTTGGATAGACAAGAAAAAGTATATTACCTCTATCGGGCGAAAACCAAGAGAATCCACTAATTATTTCGTAAGTAAAATGAACTGTATTTTTGAGAATAACAGATGCTAAACCACTAAATAATCCTACGACAAGGCTAAGTATAAGCACAAATTGATACTCTGTCAAATGCTTTAATCGCCATAGCATAAAGGCCTTATAATAAGGGGTTAGATTTATTCGTCTTATGTATTTTAATAACTTTTCTATTTGCATAATTGACTACAAACTTATTAAATATTTTTGATATATAAATATTTTTAGTTGATATTTTTTTATTTTTGCACTATTATTAACTTTGATTTTAAGGTTTATGAAAATTATTTCTTACAATGTAAACGGTATTAGAGCCGCTGTCTCTAAGGGTTTTGTACAATGGTTGGAACAAGAAAGTCCTGATGTGATTTGTATTCAAGAAACAAAGGCTCAAAGTGAACAAATACCTGTCTTAGAATTTAATTCTTTGGGTTATGAGTGTTATAGTTTTTCGGCAATAAAAAAAGGATATAGCGGAGTTGCAATACTTACAAAACAAAAGCCTGATAATGTGATTTATGGCTTAGGAATAGAGGATTATGACAATGAAGGAAGATTCATAAAATGCGACTTTGGAGATTTATCTGTCGTAAGTGTATATCACCCTTCGGGAACAAGCGGCGATGAACGACAAAATTTTAAAATGAAATGGTTAAATGATTTTCAAAACTATGTAAATAATCTAAGAAAGGAAAGAGAAAACTTAATTCTTTGCGGAGATTATAATATTTGTCATCGTCCTATTGATATACATGACCCTATTCGTAATGCAAACAATTCAGGTTTTCTTCCAGAGGAAAGAGAATGGATGGAAAATTTCTTAAATAGCGGTTGGATTGATAGTTTTCGTTTTATGAATCCTGATAAAAAAGACGCTTATTCGTGGTGGAGTTATCGCTTTAATGCAAGAGCAAATAATAAAGGTTGGAGAATTGATTATTGTATGGTAAGTGATAATTATAAATCAAAAATAAAAGGAGCAGAAATCCTAAATGACGTTGTGCATTCAGACCACTGCCCCGTTTCTCTTTTGATAGAGAGATAAGATTTGTTTATCTTAGAATTTCTCTTGGCTGACGATTTACACTACTGTAAGCATCGCAAGTCTTGTGTGCACAAGATTCTAATACAAAACTAACTGCTAAAATAGCCAATAGGCCTAAAACTACTTTTTTCATTGTATTTGCTTTATTTTTTATTTTTTTTGCAAAATTACATATTTTAATCAACATAGAGATACAATTCCTTAGAATATTCTACTTTAAAAAGAAATAAGGCTTTGCCCGGAACGCTTACTCCTGCTGAGTTTCTGTCTTTATTTTTTATTATTTGAGCAAACTCTTCTATCGTTATTTTTTCTCTTCCTACCAAAAGCATTGTACCAACTATTGCTCTAACCATATTTCTTAAAAAACGGTTTGCTGTAATCATAAAAATAATTTGATTATCCTTTCTTTCCCACTGTGCGAATGTGATTGTACATATATTATTGTTTACTTGCGTGTGTAATTTGCTAAAAGAAGTAAAGTCTTGTGTACCTTTTAACAACTCACAGGCTTGATTCATTTTTTCAAGATTTAATTTCCAAGGGTGATAATACACAAATTCATTATTAAAAGGTTGTTTTTCTTCGCTAATATAGTATTTGTAAGTACGGCTTATTGCATCGAAACGAGCGTGTGCTTGATTTTGCATTTTATATAAGCCATATATCAACACCTCGTGAGTAAAATATCTATTAAGTCTAAACACTACGTTTTCAATTTGCTCATTTGTTAATTCTTCATAGTCAAAATGAGCATAAAAATCGCTTGAATGCACTCCGCTATCGGTCCTTCCGCAACCTGTTAGTTCTATTTCTTCTTTCAAAATATGTTTTAGAGCCTGTTGTAAAGCCTCTTGCACACTTGATTGACCATTTTGAATTTGCCAACCATGAAAATAAGCACCATTATATGCTAAATGTAAAAAATATCTCATAGTGCAAAAGTAATCTTTTTTTCTTGTATTTTTGCAAATAAAAAGAAGATTTATGAAAAAGACTGTTTTATTATTTTTTTTCTTAGGAATATTTTTTTCTTGCAAAGAAATAAATTCCTCAAACAAAGAAATATCTGACTCAAACATAGAGTTTACAGATTATTATAACAGAAAAGTTAAAGTAAAAAAAGAACCACAAACTATTATCTCGCTTTCACCAGGTATTACCGAAGTTTTGTTTGACTTAGGCGTTGGAGAAAAAATAGTAGGCAGGACAAAATTTTGTAATTACCCTGATGCTGCTTTACAAATAGAAGAAATAGGAGGAATTTCAGATGCAAGTTTAGAAAAAATCATTACTTTGCGTCCCGAAATCGTTATAACATCTTCTATGGTTAGTAAAAAACTTGTAGAAAGCATTGAAAAAGCAGGGATTTCTATTATTTGCCTACCCGAAAGGAGTAATGTAGAGGGTGTTTACAATACTTTACAAATCTTAGGTAAGATTTTCAATAAAGAAACGACTGCCGACAGCCTTATAAACAATATGAAAAAAGAATTAAACGAAATAAAATCTTCATACAACAATGATTCTAAAAAGCCAAGTGTTTATTATGTTGTTGGATACGGTGCAACAGGAGATTTTACGGCAGGAAAGAATACTTATATCAATGAAATAATAGAATTATCAGGCGGAATAAACGTTGCAAACAATGTTTCAAATTGGTCGTATAGTAAAGAAGAATTGTTTTCTCGACAACCTGATTTTATTATTGTTAGACAAGAAGACTTAAATCAATTTATGAACACTGCTCCTTATAAGGATTTGAAAGCCGTAAAAGAGAAAAAAGTTTTAGGAATAAACTCTTCGTTGATAGATTGTCAGACTTGTAGAAGCGTTGAAGCTATTCGCTTGATTGCAGACTTTATTCACCAAAAGTAATCTTTATAGAATCATCTGTTCTTACTCCTAAAAGACGACTAAAATTACCTTCCCTTAACGCAAGTTGCAAATAACCAGAAGAAGATATTGTTAGCAAAGGACGACACAATTCTACATCAGCGTAAGACAAAGAAATATTTTCTATATATTCTCCTCCGACTAAAATTTTGAAACTTCTATTGTTACGAATCTTATTAAAATCACTGTCTTTAACGTTTAAAAATACATTTCCGTATTTATCAACGTATGTAACCTGTGCAATCAAAATTGAATTGTTATTTTGAGTGATATAATGCTTTTGAGGAGAAATATTATAGAAAGATTTCATCTTGTTACCTATATAATCAATACTATGATTCTCTGCAATCATTTTGACAACCTTTGGGAAAAGATCCAAAGCTGCAAAGGTATAGTAATCTGTCTCATTATAAAGATTGATATCTGTTATTTCTACTTCATCGTTACCAAATATCATTGAAGGCAAACCGTTATCAGTACAAATATAATACTGATTTTTATGTTTAACAACCACATATGGCTTAGGCTTTGAGCCATTGGCTTCCCCCTCCTCGTAACTGTTTACATCTATTAAATGAATCGTGCCTTCGGGATACTGACTGCAAGCATTTTTTACTATGAATGCAGTCTTCAAAAGATTGTAATCTTCTATATTATGAGTAATATCAACAACCAAAACATCGTTTAGTAAAGAGTAAAGTCTCCCTTTAACAATGCCTATGTAATAATCTGATAATCCCCAATCTGTAGTTAATGTTACTATCTGCACGTTCCGTATTTTTTTGCAAAGTTACAATTTTTTTTGATTATGATATATTTTTAGAATATCCCCACCTATATTTTCAACTGAAACTAATCCATTTTTTATTTCTGGGGCTTTCACCCCTTTTTCAAAAGTTTTTTGTCCTATAATTACGTTTGCTTCGTCCCAAAGATTAGATTCTAAAAACTTATTTATAGTTTTCGTTCCGCCTTCTATAACAATCGAACATATTTTTTGCTCGTATAATTTTTCAAGAACTTGTTTTGCAAAAGGCAATTCTTCATTTAATTTTATGAAAATATTGTTTTCTTCTCTCCCTTCTTTCACATAGTTTAAAATATATGTTTCTTGACTATTGTCAAAAACATTTTTATCTTTTGGAAGAGTTAAATATTTATCATAAACCACTCTTTTTGGATTTCTTCCGCTATAATGTCTTACGTTTAATTGAGGATTGTCAGCCAAAACAGTGTTATACCCAACCATTATTGCATCTTCTTCAGTTCTTTGCTTATGAACCCACACTTTCATAGTATCATTACTTATCCAACCGCCTTTTCCTTCGGGCGAAATAAAACCATCTAAGGTTTGAGCAAACTTTAAAATTACGTAAGGACGCTTTTGACTTTGATTTGTAAAGAAGCGACGATTTAAGTATAAACCTTCTTCTTCTAAAACACCACTTATTACTTCTACTCCATTGTCTTGCAGAAGTTTTATACCGCCTCCGAAAACTTTTGGATTGATATCTTTATTACAAATAACACATCGCTTAATTTTACTTTCGATAATTAGATTTGCACAAGGAGGAGTTTTTCCCCAATGACAGCAAGGTTCAAGATTTACATAGATTGTACTTTCTCTTAGTAAGTTTTTATTTTCCACAGAAGCAATTGCATTTACCTCAGCGTGAGATTGTCCATATTTTTTATGATATCCCTCACCTATTATTTTGTCTTGATGAACAACAACTGCACCTACCTTTGGATTTGGACTAACATTACCTCTTCCCATTAAGGCTAAATCGAAGCAACGCCTCATATATTTCTCATGGTCTTGCATAAAGATATTTATTTCGTAAATTTGCACAACAAAATTATAAAAAGAAATGAGAATAGCATCAAATAAACTAAAAGATATTATAGATTTTGCATATCAAGAATTAGATTTGCTTTACGAAAAGAGCGAAATACGTTCAATGATTTACTCTCTTATAGAACACTTTACAGAGTTTGACTTAACTAAGATTTTAACTTACAAAGACGAATTAAAAGTTAGCGAATCAGAACTTTTAAAAATCAACTTTGCAATAAAAGACCTCAAAAAAGAAAAGCCACTTCAACAAATCATAGGTTACACTGACTTTCTTGATGTAAGAATTGATGTAAACGAACACGTGCTTATTCCAAGAGTAGAAACGGAAGAAATAGTGCAAAGAGTAATTAACGAAAATAAAGGAAGAAAAAACTTAAAAATTGCAGACATTTGTTGTGGTAGTGGTTGCATTGCTATTGCGTTAAAAAAAGCTTTTCCTGACGCAAACATTTACGCATACGACATAAGCGAAGAAGCCCTCAAAAAAAGCAAAGAAAACGCAGAAAAAAACAAAGAAAAAATAAATTTTTTCAAAGAAAACATTCTCGAAAGCAAAGAAAAAAATCAAGAGTTTGATATAATAGTTTCAAATCCTCCATACGTAAGAGAAAGCGAGAAAGCATTTATGAGAAATAACGTGCTTTTATACGAACCAGCCTTAGCCTTATTTGTAAGCGATAAAGAACCGTTGATTTTTTATGAACACTTATTGAAATTTTCTAATCAAAATTTAGCCAAAAACGGCAAAATATATATGGAAATCAACGAAAACTTAGCAAAAGAGACCGAATTATTATTCAAAAATTTTAACTATCAAACTTCTGTCTTTAAAGACCTTAGAGGAAAAGACAGATTACTACTTGCAAAAAAAGATTGGTAAAAATTTGTCAGTCTAAAAAAATAGCGTACCTTTGCACACGGAAAGTTGGCAGAGTGGTCGAATGCGGCGGTCTTGAAAACCGTTGAACTTAACGGGTCCGGGGGGTCGAATCCC
>DEPQ01000002.1:5055-5446 GCA_002358855.1 Bacteroidales bacterium UBA3388 | reverse complement strand
ATAGTAAAGTAATCTTCACGAGATTTATTCGTCTCATTTCTTTCTATCTTCAAGGTTACACCATCACTTGATTTAGATAATTTGATCCAGCTAAGTGTTCCAGTACCTATTTTCCATATACTATCACATGTTATATTTATCCTTTTTGTTCCACCTTCATGAGACACTGATATTTCTGTTGTAGAAAGATTGAGGTAAGGATTTTCTCTTTTTTTATTAGCAGACTGCTTAACATTTACACGTTTTGTTAATTTCCCTGATTTTATAGTAAAGTAATCTTCACGAGATTTATTCGTCTCATTTCTTTCTATTTTCAAGGTTACACCATCACTTGATTTAGATAATTTGATCCAGCTAAGTGTTCCAGCACCTATTTTCCATATACTATCAC
>DEPQ01000002.1:0-4978 GCA_002358855.1 Bacteroidales bacterium UBA3388 | reverse complement strand
AGGTAAGGATTTTCTCTTTTAGTTTTTTTCTTTTTTGTAGTATTTTTTTCTTTTTGAGATTCTATGATACTATCTTGCTTTACTTTTACTCTTTCCTTTGATTTATCTAATTCAATCTTAACCCGTTCATCGTGTAACCTTTTATTCTCATCATTACATTTAATTATAAAAAATATTGCAAAACCACCAATAAAAAGCAACCATATTATAATCGGGAGATAGTTCTTCTCTCTTCCTATACCAACTACATTTGCAACACCATTAGTTAATTTATTTGAATAACAATTTATATGATTGTAGTTTCTTATTGCAAAAAGTTTTTCGTCTTTCGATTTATTTTCTAATGGTATTTCTATTTCTGAAGTATCGGCAAGAGCTCCTACAAATGGTTTAACCAAATTATAATGAGATGCAATTTCTTTAAACCAATTTTCAATTCTTTTTAATTCTGGTGATTTTGTGTGAAAAGCATTTTCTATTTGCAAGTTCAAAGGCATAGAACCTGAAAGCAATTCATTTTGGTTGAGAATCTTATAGACCAAAGTTTCGCAACACTCAAACATTGAATCAATATTTTCAATATACTCACCTGTAAAAGCAAAACAAAATCCGTAATAATCGGTGTTAGAAGCATTCAAACGTCTTAAATAAGTGTAATAGACATTTATTCCTTTCTTTTCTACAAACAAATGTTGAGCGTGTTTTAACTTCTTGACATATTTCTTAAATATATCAGTAGTATAATCTATTGGATATTGTTCTACCTTTTTTACCTTTTTGATATGTAATAAATAAAGTGAGTACGACATAATATTACCATAATTTGAATTTAATTACTTGTTCATTATTATCTATTTCGTATGATTTTACTCTGTTCAATATTTCATTACCTAAGAGCAAATCAGCGGCAACATTATCGGCAACAGCGGCTTCTACATTCTCAAAAAGAATTTTATTTCCGATTATTACTTTCTTTAATCTCACGACAGGCATTTCTACAACACTTCCGTCAGCTATAGAACTCTGAATAGGCTCCAAAATATCTTCTTCGGTTATCAGTCCGTTTTTGACAAGAGCCATAAACTCTAATCTTGAAATAAGATTTGTGGAACAACCTGTATCGAATATCATATAGAAACCTAAACCATTTATGCTAACAGGTAATAATTTTACTCCATTCTTTTCTTGATATGCAATTTCTACATAATCTTCGATAATTGTTTCCTCTTCATAATATTCATCTTCTATATAATCTTCCGAATATTCATCAGAATCACTCTCGTTGTTTTTGTTCCCGCAAGAAGCAAAAACAACGAAAAGTGATAATAACAATGTGAAATTTAGTTTACTTATTTTTTGAAATGTTCTTTCCATAAATCAATTTTTTCATCGGTTTTAATTTCTTCATAAGAATCCTTATCTTTATTTACTCCTTCATATTTTCTATTATTCTTTTCTGCATATTTTTTAAGGAATTCTGTAAACTTCTCTCTATTACTTTGGTCTTTTATCCATTCTTCGTATTTCTCTTTATCTTTTTTTGCAGGTGCATCTTCTTTAGTTGATTTATTTTCTTGAACAGAAGGTTGATTTGTACTTGTGCTAATTTCTGTTGAAGGATTGTTTTCTTGATTAATATCTTCTGACCAAACATCAAATTCTTTTTCTTCTGAATCTTTAGGTTTTTCTGATTCTTCTATTGTTGCTGTTTCTGTCGAATTATCTTCTTTTGAATTATTAGACAATCCCACTATACCAATTATAATATCAACAACAAGGAGTATTGCAAGAACAAAAGGCAACAAAGACTTTATTTCAATCTTTGGTCGTGGTTGTGGAGCATCGTCTATCTTTATAATTTCAGTGCTTGTCGAAAGTTTATTTTCAATCTCTTTTAAGTGTTTTTTTATTTCTCTATCTCTACCACCATTCTTACTATTAGCATCTTTTAATTGAGTTGTTAAATCCTCATTACTCTTTATTAAAACATCTTTTTCATTTTTCAATTCTTGAATTTCCGTATCTTTTTGCTGAATTAAAATTCCCAATTGTTGTATTTGTGATGTTAATGTTTTAATATTTTGTTCTTTTTGTGAAAGAGCTGTTGGAATCTCTTCCGTTATTTCCACATTAACACTCTTTTTCAACATCTCCCAAATCTTTTCATTAGTTAAATCATTAGGATTTTGGACAGGAAATTGAATTTGATTCTCTGATAAAGAAAGTTTCTCAGCGTTTACTTTTTTTGTAAAATCTTCTATATGTTTTAGTGAAGCATTTACACTATTATCATTAAAAGAAGTTATTTTGATTGCATCATTTCCTTTAAGCAAATGATTAAGTGCTTCTTTCATTTTTTGTCTTAAACCCAAAAAATCTTTTATAACATTTCCATTTTCTTCATAAACAAAAGAAAAACCAAGCATACAACCGGGTCTTTTAGCTGAAAGATCATATTTAATATAAGTATGATAAGTCTTATACTTCACTCTTCTTATTTCAAAAAGTTCTTTACGACCATCTTTATGAAAAGTATCAAAAAATAGAGCGTCATCACCTTTTGCAGGGGTTTTGGATTCCAAGTCTATGACTTGAAATCCATCACTACCACCTAATTTTCCTAATATATAAATCTTCTCCATAATCTACAAACATTTTATAATTGTATTCCAAAGTTCTTGAGGATATTTATTCTTTCCTGCCGTAAATACTGTTACATTTTTATTTAGCACCGTATTAAATTCCTCGAAGTAAGTTCCTGTTTGGAAAGGAATCAAATAACAATCATACTCCTTCCATATTGCTTTCGGACCATGTACTTTGAATAAATCTAACAAGCCAGGATAATCATCATTTATTTCTTTTCTTAGAGTTTTTATATTAACATTTCCGTTATTATCTAAGGCAGGAGAGCAATCTATCTTATTATAAAGAAATATTACTTTATCTTTTTTATCCATCATTTGTTTCACTTCTGCAATCCTGTCTTTATATCTCACTCTTGTTGCATCATCTTTATAATTTGGCTCTAAGATAAAGATATAAACTTTCCTATTATCAGAATCTATTATATTGGAAACGTATTGGACTGGAAAAGGTATTTTCTTGTTAGGGTCTGGTTCAAATAACTTTTCACCTGGGCTTTCTAATATTTGACATTTTTTTGCTCCATTATCCCAAATATCTAAAAGCATAAAATCAACCCCTTTCGTTGCTTCTGCCGCTAAATTACTCATTGCGTCATTATGAAAGTTTTTGCATCTGCGAACATATTCTCCGCCATCTTTACTAACAAAATCCTCATTAGGTTTTATATTTATGTTTATATGATTTAAATATCTATATAAACGAACTAATGTCATTGTTTTACCTGATGATGGTGGTCCAAAAAGGAATATTATTGGAGATGTCTTATCCTTTAAATTAACATCAACTATTCCTCCTGCTAGTGCTGGTGCTGTAATATCTACTTGATTTATTTCTGGAATAAGCTCGTAATTATCTTGTCTGTCTATTTCTTGAACAACATCTACTTGTTCTTCATTATTATTTGTAATTGGCATAATATCTAATTTTTATTGTTAATTAATTAAAAATCTTTTTACTTATTGTATTTCTAAATGCTATTGTTGCAAATAAAAATCCTGCTAAATCTATAAGAATAGAAATGACAAACCAAATAGCAAAGCCTTGTCCTTTCAAATCTCCATTAAACCAAGATATAAATACTTCATATACTTTTTTTAGTTGAGATGTTTTTGAAACTTTATTATTAAACTCATGTCCTTTTCCATATTCTGACAATAAAGGATAAGCGATTTCTAAAACATCACTTGTTTCATTTACCATTTCTGAATAATTGATAGTATTTTTATCAATACCCTTCTTGATAGTTCCGATTCTTTTTAAACAATTATTTATATCTCTTTTAGCAGTTCCTTTCTTTGATAAATCATGAGCAGCCAAAAATTTTTGGTATTCAATTTCCATTTGAGCAAGTGTAAGAGCCTCTATTACCTTATATGAATTAGCAGAAATATTCCTATCTGTTTCTAATTTCCATTCTTTTGTTGGATCTACAGCTATTTCTATTTTATCAATAATTGCTTTACATCTTTTTCCAATTCCAGGTCTATCAGGTCGCTTATATTCTTGTTCCAATGCATTTAATAAACCGCCAACCTTAACTGCTTTTTCTTCCCATTGTTCATTTATAAAACTTCCGTCAGCTAATTGTTGTAAATTTCTTTCTGCTTCTGTTAAATCTTTTTCAACTACTTCTTTCGCATTTTGTTGCAAATACAAAGTGTGCGTATTTGTTGGCAATGAAAATATGCCCCAAAAAGCTAACACCATTAAAATACCTGTAACAAAGCAAGGTGTACGTTTGTCATTTGATAAATCACTATTTGAATTGAGTGAATCATAAATAAAGGTCATTCCAACCGATGAAAGCACAAAAAAAGCCAAAGCGAATATCCACAATATCCATCTTGACCAATCTAACAACAAATAAAAAGATTCAACAGTTAAATAGCAACTGCCAATACTTACTGCAAGCCATAATACTACTGCTCCGAGTTTTAAGAAATTATTGTTTCCCATTTTAATTAAATTTTAATGTTTAAATAAATTTTTTCTTTGATTGCCTAAGTCCCTAATGGCGATATGTTTTTTCTTTTCATTGACTTCAAGGCATAAAAAAACGTGGGACTTTTTTCTTATCACAATGTGAGGTCCTGGAACTACCTAATCTGTCAAATAAGAAAAGCCCACGATATTACTCGTGAGCGTTTTCCGCTTTCCTTTTGACAGATTCATATGAAATTTTCCAGGTTTCACATTGTCAAGTATAAGCAAAAACGCTTTTATGTCGTATTAAAATTTACTCAGTCTAAATTATCTTTCTTTTTCTATTACCATAGGCATAGTTTTTAGTTTCTAATTTTTCTGTCTGCAAAGGTATGATTTTTTGAAA
>DEPQ01000039.1 GCA_002358855.1 Bacteroidales bacterium UBA3388 | reverse complement strand
CGCATTCGACCACTCTGCCAACTTTCCGTTTGCAAAGATACGGCATTTTTTTGTTCTGACAAACAATTCTGAAAATTTTTCTTTGGAATTGCACGAATTTTTACTATTTTTGCAGTTTAAACTAAGCAAATAATAAAAAAATATTAAGATATGGAAAAAAAGGATTTATTGAAAGAAGTTGTAAAGCATGTAGATATTAAGCAAATTGATTCTACACAAATTATTGATGCAATGCGTGATATGAGTTTCTCTTCAAGAGATACTGCTAATGCTGCTGATATTTTTCAAAGAATGATGAACGATAAGGATTGTTCTGTTATATTGACTCTTGCTGGTAGTACTTCTGCTGCTGGTTGTATGCAAGTTTATGTTGATATGGTGAAAAATAAAATGGTAGATTGCATTGTTTCAACAGGTGCTTCTATAATTGATATGGATTTCTTTGAAGCTTTAGGTTTCAAACATTATAAAGGAACTCCTTTTATTGATGATAAGTATTTGAGAAGTAATTATGTTGATAGAATCTATGATACTTACATTGATGAGGAAGAACTTCAAAATTGCGATGCTACTATTAAAATGATTGCTGATTCATTGGAGCCTCGTCCTTATTCGTCAAGAGAGTTTATTTGGGAACTTGGTAAATGGTTATCAGAAGGTAATGCTAAGAAAAAAGATAGTTTGATTCAAACTTGTTATGAAAATAATGTTCCAATCTTTGTTCCTGCTTTCTCTGACTGCTCTGCTGGTTTTGGATTGGTTATGCACCAAGTTGCAAATCCTGAAAAACACTTGTCAATCGATAGCGTAAAAGACTTTTTGGAACTTACTCAAATAAAAATCAAAGCTGGTACAACAGGTTTGTTTATGGTAGGTGGTGGTGTTCCTAAAAACTTTGCACAAGATACTGTTGTGTGTGCAGAGGTGTTAGGAAAAGATGTTGATATGCACAAGTATGCTGTTCAAATCACTGTTGCTGATGTAAGAGATGGTGCTTGCTCTTCTTCTACTTTGAAAGAGGCTTGCTCATGGGGTAAGGTAGATACTACTTTTGAACAAATGGTTTATGCTGAGGCTACAACTGTTGTTCCTTTGATTGCTTCGTATGTTTATCACAAGGGTGATTGGCAAAAAAGAGAAGCAAAGAATTATGCTAAAATGTTTTAATTGATAAAAATACTTTAACGCAATATGGAAAAAAGCAAATTAGGCTTAGATTTTAATAAAGTAGCACACGCAAAAGAACTTGCAAAGGTTATTTCTGATCAAGTGCAAGATTTTGTTGATGGTTATTCAACCGTTGCTTGCGAAAGAACATTGTGTCGTTTGATGGGTGTTGATGGAATTGATGAAAGTGGTGTTCCTTTGCCAAATGTGTTGGTTGATTATTTAAAAGAAAAAGGAATGCTTTCAAATGGTGTTTTACCTGTGTTAGGTAATGCTGTTATGCAAACAGGAAAGACTCCAAATGAAATCGCAGAATTGGTTGGAAAAGGTGAGTTGGATTTAGCAACTTTGCCACAAGGTGATATGGAAAAAGCAAAAGAGGCTTTGCAACCATTCATCGACCAATCTATGGAAAGAATTAAAGCTAATAGAAAACGTAGAGAAAACTATATTGAAACGATAGGAGAGGGTCAAAAGCCATATCTATATATTATTGTTGCAACAGGAAACATCTATGAAGACGTTATTCAAGCACAAGCAGGTGCAAGACAAGGAGCAGATATAATTGCGGTTATTCGTACAACAGGACAATCGCTTTTAGACTATGTTCCATATGGTGCAACAACAGAAGGATTTGGTGGAACCTTTGCTACACAAGAAAACTTCCGTATAATGCGTAAAGCATTGGACGAAGTAGGAGAAGAAGTTGGTCGTTATATCCGTTTATGTAACTATTGCTCAGGATTATGTATGCCAGAAATTGCAGTAATGGGTGCTTTGGAAGGATTAGATGTTATGTTGAATGATGCACTTTATGGTATCTTATTCCGTGACATCAATATGCAAAGAACTCTTATTGACCAATATTTTTCAAGAGTAATCAATGGTTTTGCAGGTGTTATAATCAACACAGGAGAAGATAACTATCTAACAACTGCTGATGCTTTTGAACAAGCTCACACAGTGTTAGCTTCTGACCTTATCAACGAACAATTAGCTTTCGCAGCAGGATTGCCAGAAGAACAAATGGGATTAGGCCATGCTTTTGAAATGACACCAGATTTAGAAAATGGATTCCTTTACGAGCTTGCACAAGCACAAATGATTCGTGAAATCTTCCCTAAGGCTCCATTAAAATATATGCCACCTACAAAGTTTATGACAGGAAATATATTCCGTGGACATATTCAAGATGCATTATTTAATGAAATTGCTATTTGGACAGGACAAGGTCTTCAATTATTAGGAATGATGACCGAAGCAATTCACACTCCATTTATGTCAGATAGATATTTATCAATAGAAAACGCACAATACATATTCCGTAATATGAAAAACATCGGAGACGATTTAGAATTCAAAAAAGACGGAATTATGCAAACAAGAGCAAAGAAAGTATTGGACGATGCAATAGAACTATTGGAAAAGATGACACAAGAAGGACTATTCAAAGCCTTAGAAAAAGGAATCTTTGCAGACATCAAACGTCCATTTGACGGAGGAAAAGGACTTGCAGGAGTGTTTGAAAAAGGGGAACACTACTACAATCCATTTATTGACTTAATGAAAGGAAAAGGAGGACAACAATAATGAGCGGCGGATTATATTCAATGGAAGCCAAGAACTTCGATACAGAACTTGACTTAACCAAAGTAAAACCATACGGAGATACAATGAACGATGGTAAAACTCAATTAAGTTTTACATTACCTGTTCCTTGTGGAGATGAAGCAATAGAAGCAGCAAAACAACTTATGAAAAAGATGGGATTTGAAAACCCACAAGTTGTATATTATAAAGAATTAACAGAAGGCTTTACATTCTTCAACTGTTACGGAAGCACAGTGCATACAGTAGATTACTCTACAATCCATGTTCCAAAAGTAGAGTCTAACGTTATGGATATGCACGAAACAGACGAATTTATCAAAGAAAGAATCGGAAGAAAAATCGTAGTAGTAGGAGCAAGCACAGGAACAGATGCCCACACCGTAGGAATCGATGCTATTATGAATATGAAAGGCTATGCAGGACACTACGGATTGGAACGCTATGAAATGATAGAAGCTCTAAACATGGGAGCACAAGTATCAAACGAAGAATTTATAGCAAAAGCCATAGAATTAAAAGCCGATGCCCTTTTAGTATCACAAACCGTTACACAAAAAGACGTACACATTCAAAACCTTGTAGAATTGGTTGAAATGTTAGAAGCAGAAGGATTAAGAGACAAAGTAATCCTATGCTGTGGCGGAGCAAGAATCTCACACGAACTTGCAAAAGAACTTGGATACGATGCAGGCTTTGGAATGAATACATACGCCGATGACGTAGCCTCATACGTAGTAGAAGAATTAGCAAGACGCATGGGAAAATAAAACAAACCAAGAACAAAACAACAAACAAATATGGATAAGAATCAAGTAAGAGAAGTCATAGCAAAGCGAGCAGCCTTAGAACTTCAAGATGGATTCGTAGTAAACTTAGGAATAGGAATACCAACCCTAATACCTAATTACTTAAAACCAGGAGTAAAAGTATTACTTCAAAGCGAAAACGGATTGATAGGAATGGATTCAGACGCAAAACCAGGAGAAGAAGATCCAGAATTAATAAACGCAGGTGGCGGATTCGTAACAATGATAGACGGAGCAGCAACCTTTGACTCAGCAACAAGTTTCGGAATCATCAGAGGCGGACACGTAGATGCCTCAATACTTGGAGCAATGCAAGTAGATGAAAACGGAGACCTTGCAAACTGGATGATACCAGGCAAAAAAATACCAGGAATGGGAGGAGCAATGGATCTTTTAGTAGGAGCAAAAAGAGTAATACTTGCAATGGAACACACAGCAAAAGGAAATCCAAAAATCCTTAAAAAATGTACATTGCCATTAACAGCAAAAGGTCAAGTAAATATGATAATCACTGAAATGGGCGTAATGGAAATCACACCAAAAGGCATAGTCTTGACAGAAATTCACCCAGAATTCACAGTAGAACAAGTTCAATCCGCAACAGAAGCAGAACTAATCATATCAGAAAACCTAATCCCAATGCAACAATAAAAGCATTAAGCATAAAAAACTAAAAAGGTTCGGTTAATCAGCCGAACCTTTTTTTATTTCATAATATAATAACCGCCATTTTTTGATGCACCACGAAATTCTATTCGCTTTGTATCAGAAAGAGCCTTTAAGTATCGTTGAATTGTTCTTAAACTTTTTTGTGATATTTCGGCAATGGCAGGAGTGTTGATGCCAGGATTGTTTTTTATGGTATTATATATAAATTCTTCTAAATTTACACCGCCACTTTTATTATTTACACCGCCATTTGTATTGCTATTTACACCGCCATCGTTCAAAAGACGCAGTAAATCCAACTGAGTAGCAATTATTCTTTCTGCTATAAAATCTACAAAAACATTAGGATTTTTATGTGATATTTCAAGAGAGTGAACATATTCGTGTCTTAATATGGCTGGAATAAGTGCTATTGTATATTCACCTCTAATAAGTGCTAAATTAAGTATAAGACGAGCAACTCGCCCATTGCCATCAATAAATGGGTGAATAAACACAAATTTTTGATGAGCAAGTGCAGCAAACTCAGGAGTTGGAATTTTGTGTTCATTGTCATTGAACCATTTTATAAATTTTCTTATATCATCTTCTATCTTTGCAGGTGGCGAAACAGCATATTTACTACCACTAATAAATACAGGGACTGTTCGATAATGCCCTGCTTTTTCGCCATCTATTTTCTCATAAAATAAACGATGAAGTTCAAGAATGTCTGCTTCTTCCAATGGTTTGCTTGCAGAAAGGGTATGAATGTAATCATACGCATGAGCATGTCCTACTGCTTCATATATATCACGTAGAGGCTTGCCTTCAATCGTCAAACCATCTTCTATAACCACCTTAGTTTCTGACTCTGTCAAACTATTTCCTTCAAGGGCATTACTTGAATAAGTAAGACCAATGCGATAATATTCTCTAAGAGATTTTAAAGTCTCTTCGGGAAATGGTCGCAAGGCAATGATTTTGTCTCTAAATTCTTCTGCCTTTTGCAGTAACTTCGATGATATATATTGTTTCATTTTTACGCAGTGCAAATATAAGGATTTTTTTGAGATATATGATTCTATGAAATTTTTCTTTCGTTTTTCTGATTATTTCTTTGCTTTTTTGAATTTTTTCTTTGTTTTATTTTAAGGAATACCAAAAAAACACGTATATTTGCAAACTTAATGAATTTATTTAATTATTAACAAGTATAAATATTCGATTTAATATGAAAAAAGGATGTAGATACGGAACTCACCGTGTGATTGAACCTAAGGGTGTTTTGCCTCAACCAGCAAACAAAGTGGATAACAATATGGATGAAATCTATGATAATGAAATCCTTATTGATGTTCAAACTCTAAACATTGATTCTGCTTCTTTTACTCAAATTGAAGAACAAGCAAAAGGCGATAAAGAAGAGATTGCAAAGATAATGATGTCAATTGTTGAAAAACAAGGTAAACATCGTAACCCTGTAACAGGTTCTGGCGGTATGTTGCTTGGTACTGTTGAGAAAATAGGTGATGCTTTGATTGGAAAAACTGACTTAAAGGTTGGTGATAAAATCGCTACTTTGGTTTCTTTATCACTTACTCCACTTAGAATAGACAAAATCAAAGATATTCGTCCTGATATCGACCAAGTTGATATTGATGGTAAAGCAATATTGTTTGAAAGTGGTATTTACGCTAAAATCCCTTCTGATTTACCTGAAAACTTAGCTCTTTCTGCACTTGACGTTGCTGGTGCTCCTGCTCAAACTGCAAAACTTGTTAAACCAGGTGATACAGTTGTTATTATCGGAGCAGGTGGAAAATCTGGTATGCTTTGCTGCTATGAAGCAAAAAAACGTGCTGGTGTAACAGGTAAGGTAATCGGAATATGCCACAGCGAAAGAAGTACAAAACGTATGATGGATTTAGGATTCTGTGATGAAGTATTCTCTGCTGATGCTACTCAACCAGTTCCTGTAATGAAGAAAATAGAAGAATTAACTAATGGTCAAATGGCTGATGTTTGTATCAACAACGTAAATATCCCTGATACAGAAATGACTTCTATTCTTGTAACAAAGAATACAGGAGTTGTTTACTTCTTCTCTATGGCAACTTCATTCACAAAAGCAGCCTTAGGAGCAGAAGGAGTTGGATCAGACGTTACAATGATAGTTGGAAACGGCTATACAAAAGGACACGCTGAAATCACTCTTCAAGAATTGAGAGAATGTGAAGCATTAAGAAAAATATTCACAGAACTATACGCATAATTTTAAAATTATACGAAATGCAAGTTAATAGACGTCAAGAGTTGTTTCCAAACGTATCGGACGAACAATGGTTCGATTGGAAATGGCAAGTAAAAAATCGTATAGAAACCTTAGAAGATTTAAAGAAATACATCTCTTTAACTAAGGAAGAAGAAGAAGGAGTTGCAAATGCTTTGAAGACACTTCGTATGGCAATTACTCCTTATTATCTTTCTTTGATTGATGTGAACAATCCTAACGATCCTGTACGCCGTCAAGCAATCCCAACAGGAGCAGAATTGCATCAAGCCGATGCAGACTTGCTTGACCCGTTGCATGAAGACGAAGATAGCCCTGCACCAGGACTTACTCATCGTTATCCAGACAGAGTGTTGTTCCTAATCACAGATATGTGTTCTATGTATTGTCGTCACTGTACTCGTAGAAGATTTGCTGGTCAAAATGACTGCGAATCAACACAAGACAGAATAGACAAATGTATTGAATACATAGCAAAAACTCCACAAGTAAGAGACGTATTACTTTCAGGAGGAGATGCGTTGATGGTAAACGATAAGATGTTAGAATCAATCATTCAACGTCTTAGAGCAATCCCACACGTAGAAATCATTAGAATTGGTTCTCGTACACCTGTTGTATGTCCTATGAGAATAACTGATGACTTAGTAAATATGTTGAAGAAGTATCACCCAATATGGTTGAACACTCACTTCAATCACCCTAATGAATGTACACCAGAAGCAAAAGCAGCATGCGAACGTTTAGCAAATGCAGGTATTCCATTAGGTAACCAATCAGTTCTTTTAAGAGGAGTAAACGATGATGTAAGAGTATTCAAAAAACTTGTACACGAATTGGTTAAGATGAGAGTAAGACCATACTACATTTACCAATGCGACTTGTCTATGGGATTGGAACACTTCCGTACACCAGTTTCTAAGGGAATAGAAATAATAGAAAACTTACGTGGACATACATCTGGCTATGCAGTACCTACATTTGTAGTAGATGCACCAGGCGGTGGAGGAAAAACACCAGTAATGCCACAATACGTTATCTCACAATCTCCAAACAGAGTAGTACTTCGTAACTTTGAAGGAGTGATAACAACATACACAGAACCTGCAAACTATGTACCAGGTGAATGTGATGTAGACTTCTTAAAAGGAAACGAAATAAAGAATGATGGAGTTGCTTCATTATTACAAGGAGAAAAACTATCATTAGAACCATCACATCTTGCAAGACACGAGAGAGTGAAGAAAAACTAATATAAACACCCAAAGGAATGCCTTTTATAGAAGATATTCTAAAATACAAAAGCATTTCCTTTGTGGGAATGGAAAAGAATGCGGGGAAAACTCAAACACTAAACTATGTGTTGAGTCGTCTCCGCACTTTTTCTAAAACCATAGCCCTCACCTCAATAGGAGTAGACGGCGAAACAACCGACATAGTAACCCTTACATCCAAACCAGAAATAGAAATCTATCCCAATACCACCTTTATCACCTCACAAGCCCTTTATCCACAACGAGAAATCGTAAGTGCGATAGAAGAAGTGAGCAATCAAACCACAGCACTCGGCAGACTCATCAAAGCCAAAGCCATAACCCAAGGTAAAATCCTACTTGCAGGACCAAGCGACACAGTAAGCCTAAAAAAACTCATAGAAAAATTAGAAAAAAACACTGATTTAATTCTCGTAGACGGTGCTTTATCCAGAAAATCCTTTGGATCACCAAGTATAACCCAAGCAATGATACTCTCAACAGGAGCCTCGCTTTCAGCCTCCTTAAATGTAGTAGTAAAAAAGACTAAATTCATCTATCAAATGACACAACTCCCACAATATGAAGGCAAACACGCAGAACAATTACAACAAATAGAAAACGGAATATACGCCATTACAGACGAAGGAATAATAGATTTAAAAATCCCTTCGCTGATGATGATTGACAAATATAAAGATAAAATCTTTGACTCAGGTACAAAACTTTTCATAGCAGGAGCCTTGAATGACAAATTCGTGCAATTCCTTAAAATACAAAAGAACATACAAGAGATAGAAATCATAATAAAAGACTTTACTAAAATCTTTGCACAAGAAGACAACGTACTCCAATACCTAAACAAAGGAGGACAAATCAAAGTCCTTGACAAAGCAAACCTAATAGCCATAACAGCCAACCCAATCTCACCAACAGGCTATCATTTCAACAACCAAGAAATGTTAGAAGCCCTTCGCAGAGAAATACCAATCAAAATATATAACATAAAACAACTATAAAAAATGACATTCCAACAAGCAATCAACCAATATCCAAGCCTAAGAACTCTATACTCAAAAATGGAGTTACAAACCCCTATGGCACGCACCCTATTGCTACAAACCCCACTAACCAAAAGCCAACAATGGATAGAACAACAATGGCAACAAACAACAGAATGTCAAAACCATCTTTCCAACCTCAATCTCCAAACCTCACAACGCTTCTTTATGCACCTATCCACCATACACGACATAAGCGGAAGCCTAAAACTATTACAACAAAACCAAATCCTTGACGACATAGCCCTCTTTGAAATCAAAGCCTTTGCACTAAACATAAAAAAACTAAACAAAGACTTTACCTCACCACTCTTTCCAATGCCCGACCTGCAAGAAGTGATAAATATACTCGACCCCGAGAAAACCGAATCAATGCAATTCTACATCTACTCCGCATACAGCCAAGAACTAAGCCAAATAAGAAAAGAATTTCAACAAGCCAAAAACGAAGAAAACGAACAAAAAGCCCACTCACTCTACGTCAAAAGCCAACAAATAGAAAACACCATAAGAGAACAACTCGGAATAAAACTCTTTGCTTACATACCAGCCTTACTAAACGCCATAAAAACCATAGCAAACATAGACCTCTCCTTTGCAAAAGCCAAACTATCAAACCACTACAACCTACAACAAGTAGAAATCACACAAGAGAGAACCCTAACCTACAACTCAATGTTTCACCCCCTTGTAAAAGAAATCTTAGAAGAAAAAAAACAAACCTTCCAACCCATAAACATAGAAATAAAAGAAGAAAACTATCTGATAACAGGAGCAAATATGGCAGGCAAAACCCTAATCCTTAAAACCCTTTGCCTAAACCAACTCCTATTACAATACGGATTCAAGCTCCCATGCCAAAGCGGAAAAGTAACCCTTGTAGAAGACATCTACACAAGCATAGGCGATGGACAAAA
Organism: Bacteroidales bacterium UBA3388; assembly: GCA_002358855.1. Lineage (GTDB taxonomy): Bacteria > Bacteroidota > Bacteroidia > Bacteroidales > P3 > Onthomorpha. The sequence continues at coordinate 23,664 of DEPQ01000039.1, read as the reverse complement.
CGAAAACGAAGGAATCTCCTCATTTGCATACGAAATACTAAACCTAAACAACATAATCAAGAACATAAAAACCGACAAAACCTACCTAATACTCGTAGATGAATTAGCCCGCACCACCAATCCAATAGAAGGCAAGAAATTAGTAGAAGGCTTTCTCAAAGTCTGCAATCAAAGAAACAGTTTCGTAGTAGTAACAACCCACTATTCCGACATAGAAGCCCCAGCCAAAAGAATGCGAGTAAAAGGCTTCAAACACCAAGACGTCCAAGCTCCATTAGACATCAATCAAATAAACCATTACATAGACTACTCCTTAGTAGAGGACAACAGCAACCAAGTCCCAACCGAAGCCCTAAACCTATGCCGACTCTTAGGCGTAGATAAAGATTGGATAGGTGAGGAGTAAGAAAAAAAGGTTAATTATTTTAGTTTTGATTCAATTTCTTCTATCGTAGGTATTGTGCCTTCAATGTTTTCCGGATATAATTTAGATAGTTCATATTCTGATATACCTAAGGGAAGATTACTTCCTTCCAAGGCATACTGTGCAAGTAACGAGTCTTTTTGCCGACAAATAAGCAAACCAATTGTTGGGTTATCTCTACCTTCTTTCTTTAAAATATGATTACACGCAACAACATAACCACTTAATTGACCAAGGTCTTGGAAATCAAATTCTCCAATTTTTACCTCAATTACTACATAACACGATAGTTTTAAATTATAAAAAAGCAAATCAATAAACTTTTCCTTTTCACCTATTTGAAGTCTAAACTCTTTACCTACATAAGCAAAACCTACACCTAATTCCAATAAGAATTGTGAAATATTATTTAATAATGCCTCTTTAAGTTTTCCTTCGTTATATTTACCTGTAATTCCAGTAAAAGCGAAATTATATGGATCTTTTGTTAATTCTTGTGCTAATTCACTTGTTTCATCAGGCAATGTACGAATAAAATTAGTTATAGCCTTACCTTCACGTTCATACAAATTTGCTTCCATACAATTTAGCAACATATCACGACTCCAACCTTCTTCCATAGTTTTTCTTACGTAGAAAAAAGCTTTTGTAGGCTCTTTACTATATTTATCAATCAAATAACGATGATGTCCCCAAGGTATAGAAAATATAGTTTCAAGATTTCCCACAACTTGTGGGACTTTTTCTGTTTCTAATTGTCCCTCAGCTTGTGGAACAATTTCTAAATACTTAGAATATAGAAGATAAAATTTCTTTGCATAATATATATTTGTTCGAGAAAGTCCTGTTGCATTGGGATTTCTATGCTGTAAATCAATAGAGAGATTTTTGATAACCCCTTCGCCCCAACGTTCCTCAACTCGCATTTCTTCAATATCGCGACCAAGTTCCCAATAATATTTTAATAACTCTTGATTTACTCTTACAGATGCTTTAATTTGACTCTTGTGGTATCGTACACTAAGCTCCTCTACCCACTGTGTGTAATCTTCATCTATAATAGTCAAATTCTTTTTCATATTTTACTTCGTATTTCTTCTTTTTCTCCCTTGCAAATATACAAAAAAGTTTTCTATTCGCTTTTGATTTTTTCTCTTAGGGTTTGGAGTTTGTTTATCTTTGTTTTAAATATGCTTGCTTGTAGCATTATTTCGTCTAAGTATCTTTGAGTATCGTCTATCATTATCTCGGTGTCTCTTATTTTTTCTTCTTTTGTTTGGGTGGTGTAAATGTATGGAACGCATAGTTCTCTTAGTAGGTTTTGAAGGTCTTTGACTATTTGAGAACCATTTAAGAATTGTCGTTTCGTTTTTGGACAGTAGTTTGAACAAAGGCGATCTGCTCTGTTTCTCTCTATTCTGTATTCTCTGAAAACAATGTTCATCTCCTTGTAATCTAAGCCTAACATAAAGCCTATTCTTACAAGGTCTGCATCGGATATTGTGCCTTTGAAGTGAATGGAAATGCTGTCTTTTCTGCCTTTGATAAACTCCAAAAATATGAAAGGTGTAACAGGAAATGAAGAATATTTCACAAGCCATTTATTTATGATATTCTCTGCTAATTGCTCATTCCATTCCAAATAGGCGTGTTTAAGGCTTTTCTTCGCTTTATTTGTGGTGAAATCGGAGTCGGGTTCGTAGTCTTTTACTTGATTTAAGTCGTTCGTTTTCATAAATGTATAAAGTGATTTTAGATTTTATGTAAGTTTTTTCCTTATTTGTCTGCTTACTCTTTTGCAAAGGTAATATCATCTTTTGAATCTAAGAAATTTTTTAGAGAAAAATCTTTTAACAATTTATGTGTTAATTTCTTAATAAAGTCCTTTGTTTCGTGGTGATTTTGATTTGGTTATAAGGTTGTTGTAGTTCTATTTTTGTCAGCGAATTAAGTGTTAATAATTAAATTAAATTTTATGCAAAATCAAGACAAAAGAACAAAAGAAGTGTGTAAGGAATTAGGTATTTCCTACGCAACACTTTGGAGAATCAGACGCAAGTTGAAAATGTTTCCCAAAGAAAGAAAATGTAAGATTATTTATACTCAAAAAGATGTTGAGTTGATTAGAAACGAATTAAGAAAGGAGAACGCATGTCACATTTCATAGTTGATTTAGAGGTAATAGGTGCCTTAGAAACAAGTTTAAGAAAAAGATTAAAACCTGATGAAATTCTGCTTATTAGTTATATTAAGAATTTTCCAAATGGTTATTATGGCAGTAAGGAGAATTTAGCATTTGTTCTTGGAATGAGCAGAGCAAGTGTTTTTCGTTTGTTGAAATATTACAAGGAAAAAAAGATTTTAAACAAAGATAAAAATAAATATTTCTTTGCTTTAATAGTCTCAAATTGATACTTGACAGTCTCAGGCTGATACTTGCGGGTCTCGGATTGAGACACAATAATATAATTATAATAAAATAATATTTAAGAAAAAATTAAAAATAAAAAAGAAAGCAGTATGAAGTTAGATGATTTAAATATGTGTTTTGAAATTTTCCAATTAGGGGCGACCGAAATTCGCGGAATTGGAAATGTTGATGGAAAACATTGTTCTTATTCGGGTTGGTTTGCTTCGGTTGGCGGTTTGATGAGTGCTTTGGAAGGAATGGCGCATTTGAACTTGAATTGGTATTTTGTCTTCAATCAAATAGATTACGATCAGTTGAAAGGCAAGATGAGAAATTCCTCGTGTATGGAGAAGTTTGCTATGAGTAATCATTGTATTTGTGATATAGATATTGTGAGGCGTAAATGGGTGATGTTGGATTTTGATCCTGTGAGACCAAGTGGCACTTCTTCTACTTTTGAGCAATTGAGTTACGCAAGTATGACGGCAAAAAAGGTGTGGGATTTCTTGTTTCATAATGGGTTTTATGATTATGTGGGTTGTGTGTCGGGAAATGGTTATCATATTATGTTGCCTTGTGATTTGGAGGCTAATGAACAGACAGACAATTTAGTGAGTGATTTTATTAAAGTGATTTCTATGTTGTTTTCTGATGAAAATGTAGCGATTGACACTCAGGTTTCTAATCGTGCAAGGCTGACAAAGCTTTATGGAACGGTGGCTCATAAGGGTGAGCATAGTGCTTTGACTCCTCATCGTACAAGTTGTTTTAAGCACGTTCCGCAAGAGATTAAGCCGATAGATAAGGCGTATTTTGAGAAGATTGTTGCTGCTTTTATGACGCCGAATAGTCGTCCTTCTTCTGAGAATAATTACGGTAGGGGTAAGTTTAGTTTAGAATCCTTTTTAAAAAGCCATAATATCGCTTTTGAGCAGCGTTCTATTGCAGGGGGTAGGAAATATATTCTGAAAGAATGTCCGTTCAATAGCGAGCATAAAAGCCCCGATTCTGCCGTTTTTGAGTTTGAGGACGGACGACTTGGTTTTAAATGTTTTCATAATTCGTGTTCTTCTTATCATTGGAAGGAGTTTCGTGAGAAGATAGAGCCTTTTGTTTTGCAGAAGAAGAATTATGGAGTGAAGGATTTTGTGGATTTCAAGCAAAGCGAGGTGCAAGAAGAGAATGTGTGGTTGGGATTTGAGCAAATCAATTCTTCACAAGCTAATGATATTCTTCGTATTCCGACAGGTTATAATGAATTGGATAGAAGTCTTGGTGGAGGTTTGGCAGCGGGCGGTCTTTCGGTGCTTACAGGTGTGAATGGTTGTGGAAAGACAGTGTTTTTAACTAACACGATATTAAATATTTGCGATAAAGACTTTAAAGTAGGACTTTTTTCTGGTGAGATGCAGTCTTGGAGGTTGAAATCTTGGTTTCTTTTGATTAGTCGAGGGCTTTTTAAGGATACGGAAGAGAATAATGCTTTGATAGAAAAGAGTTTGAAAGATAAGTTGTTTGTCTATAACAATGCAAACGGCAATAATTGGGATCAGTTGTTTAGAAATGTTAAGCAATTGGTTGAAGAAAAAGAAGTTCAAGTAGTGGTTTTAGATAATATGGCTTGTATGAATTTGTTGAATTTAGGTTCGGAGAAATTTGATCAGCAAAGTAATTTTATAAAAGAATTGGCCGAATTTGCACGAAAGAGCGGTATTCATATAATTCTTGTTGCTCACCCGAGAAAGTCCTTTGGAGTGGTGCGAAAGAGCGATATAGCAGGTAGTTATGATTTAAGTAATATGGCGGATAATGTATTTATAATTCATAAGATGAACGATGATTTTCGCAAGGGAGCAAAGGATTTTTGGAGAAGAGATGTGGTGGATTTATTTGAGGGGTTTGATAATTTGATTGAGGTGGCAAAGAACAGGGATTTGGGAGATGAGCGTGTCATAGGCTTGTATTATGAACGCTATTCTAAGAGATTGAAAAGCCAAATGGCAGAAACAATTCACTATAATTGGGAAAAAGAAATTAGTTAAAAGAAACTTTAATAAAAAAGAGTTAAACAAAACTATTTCAAACTCTTTCACTCTATTGTGGGAAAGAAAAAACTGTCTTATCTTTGCATCGTAAACTTAAAAACAATAATAGAGATGACAACACAAGAGAGAAAACCAAATTGGAAAAGAATCATTGAATTTGTGATAGTGATTCTAACCACGATTGCCTCGTTTATCGGGGGAAATGTATCGGCTAAAAACGGCTATAAGTTAGTTAATACAATTAGCTGTGAGCAAGTAAAATAAATTATTAACCAATCAAAAACAAAAAAACTATGATTAAGTACGTAAAAGTAAAACGTGACATTCACGTAGGGCAAAATCCCGGAGAACGCTATGTTGCAAGATTGTTCAGAAATCTTGATTTGACCTTGGACGACATAGCAGCAACAATCAGTAATTCAACAACAATTTCGTATGCTGATGTGTTAGCAACCTTAAAGGCTTTGGAAATAGAAATAAGCAAAGCGGTATTGAATGGCAGTGCAGTTAAGTTAGGCTATTTAGGCAGTTTCGTTCCAACGATAAGAGCTAAATCGCAACTTGATGCTGACAAAGTGGACGCAACAACAATCACACGTTTCACTTGTCGTTTTATGCCAAGTGTAAGTTTTAAACACACTCTATCCAAAGTAAAATATCAAGAAGCCGACTTAGAGGTTAAAGGTATGATTGAGTAAAAAATAAGGAGGATAACTTAATCCTCCTTTTAAGTTTATAAAGGTGAAATATTATTGTGATTCATAAATAAAAATTGCAAATTCAACAATTATTTGTATTTTTGTAATTTTAATAGTTAAAATACATTTGTAATAAAATATTTGAGTATGTATATTAAGAACATAAAACTTACAAATTATCGTAATTACGAAAATATCAACTTAGAGTTTGGTAAAATGACAACGATTTTGATTGGAAAGAACGGAATGGGTAAAACAAATCTTATTACTGCTCTTAAACAGTCGTTGAGTTTTATCTTCACAAAGAGCGCAAAGATTAGTCAAAGTAATTTTATTGCAAATACTATTAATGGAAAAGTAATGAGTTTTAAAACGACAGATCCTACAAGGAAATTTAATGAAGATGGTACTCAATCAAAAGAAGGCTCGTTTCCTATTAAGATTGAAACTACGATAGAAATAGAAGATAAAAAAACATTAGATGTAGAGTTTTGTCGTGAAAATATATCATCTGGATTGAAGGAGCGTTATGCGAAAGAGGCTATTAGTTTTTGGGAATGTTATGCGACCCTTCAAAATTTACCTATACTTGCTTTTTATTCGGATTCTTTTCCTCACGAAAAGGTAAATATGGGGACAAAAATTAAAGATTTATTAAAGTCTGAATTTGGAATTGCTCAGTCTGCTGGTTATTACAATTGGGATGATCCTCGTGATTGTGGATTGGTTTGGCAGTGGTATTTTGTTATGCAATGGAAAAACGATAAATTTGGCCATTCAAATAACAATGAAAAGGCCTACCTTAATGCAGTTGGAGATTGTATAAGGAAATTTGCAGAACCATTGAAAGATTCTGTAAAAAATGAAGATTTTGAAGTAAAGGAAATATCAGTTGTGTCAAGAGGAAATGCAGATGTTGTTGTTTTTAAATTTAAAAATGGTGTTGAATCGGATTTTGAATCTCTTCCAGCAGGTTATAGACGCGTGTTTTCAATTGCATTTGATTTGGCTAATAGGTCATTCTTGTTGAATAATAATTGTAATTCAAATGGAGTGTGTTTTATAGATGAGATAGATCTTCATTTACACCCTTCATTGGCTCAAGAAATGCTGGATCGTTTAAGATATACTTTTCCTAATATTCAGTTTATTGCTTCAACTCACTCGCCTGTCGTTTTATCTAATTTCAAACAAGATGAAAATAATATAGTGTATCAATTAGGAAGAGAAAATAGATTGACTATATGTAAAAAAATACCTAATTCATACGGAATAGATTATAATAGTTTGCTTGAAAATCAAATGGAATCACCAGTGAGAAATTCTTTGTTGAGTGAACTTGTTGATGCTTATAATTATTGGAAAAGTATTGGTGATGTATCTCGTAGGGATAAAGTTATGAAACTTATTATTGATAAGGTCGGAAAAGACAGTGGATTGGTGCAAAATCTTCTGAAATAAGTATTATGGAATATATAGATAAAGATAAAAGTCGTAACAAAGCTCATGAACTGATTAAAATCTTCCTTGAAGAACAAGAAGAATGTTCAGAGGACTTATATAGTACTTTTCAAGGAGATTTTAGACAAAGATTAAAAGAAATATTACTTAACGATAGTGATAATCGTTGTTGTTATTGCATGCGGGATTTAAAAGCAACAACACTTGAACATGTAATTCCACGAAGTGTGAATAATCAAGAAGGATTTTCTAAATATTTTGAAATTGAAAGCAAACTTGATAAAGAAAATATTATACTTGAAAGAGAATTTTTAAATAATTTAGGAAATGTACCTCCATTCCCTCATACAGTAGCATACGAAAATCTTATTCCATCTTGCTCAGGTCATCTTGCTTCTCGTGGTTCTAAATCTTGTAATAACTATCGTGGCGATAAGTTTATTCAACCGCTTGTTTTTCGACAAGGTATACATAATGAAATTAAGTATAAAATCAATGGTTTTGTTGAATGGACAGAGGAAGATTTAGGAACTGTGTTTCCAACCATCACATCGTTGGGTTTAAATTCTCTCGAATTAAAAGCTATAAGACGCATTTGGTATTATCTTTCAAGTAAGAATTTAAGCTGTGATGAAAGTAATAAGGACAAAGTGATAAATGGCATTATAACGGAATTGGATGATGGAGACCAAATGTTAGAGATGTTAATGAACTTTAAAAAAACAGAATATTGGAAGCTTTTGAGTCAATATACGTATTTTAATAACGTAGAGTTGTTTGTTGAATAGTTGTTTTGAAATAAATTTTAAAGGAGGGTTACTTAATCCTCCTTTTAAGTTTATAAAGGTGAAAGAAAAATAGTATCAATATTACTCCGCTGAGGATTATTAAAATTGGGTGTTGGGAATAGGTTGTTGAATCTGGTGAGGGGATTATTTTGAGGTTATGTAGGTAGTAGAATATGCAAACGCAAAGGTTGTTGATGAAGTGACAGAGAATTGGAATCCAAAGGTTGTTTGTTGCTACTAAAAGTAATCCAAGGCATAAGGAAAGTAGAAAGCGTGGTATGAATGCATAGAGTTCAAAGTGCATTAGTGAAAAGAATGCAGAGGTTAGAATGACTGCAAATAATGTATTTTTTGTTAGTTCTTTGAAATTGTTTTGAATTACTCCTCTAAAAAATAGTTCTTCTGTTATGGCAGGAAGTACTCCAAGAACGAAACTAACAATTAGGAATTGGGGAAAAGAGTTGCTTTGTAGTAGTTTTTGACTTACAGCATTTTGTCCTTCAAAGGTTAGAAAGTCGTTTAGGGGTATGATGGCTATTGGAAGTATGATTGCCCATAGGATTAAGATGGTGTTTTGGGGTTTTGAGAAGTTTGTTTTGAAGTCTTTGATGAATAGTTTTATGCAAATCCAAGAGGATAGTCCGAACATAAATAGTGTTCCTATTGCTTGGTATAAGAGTGGGTAGTCTTTTAGAAGACTCATAAATAGGGAGGCAAAGGAAATGGAGGTCATTAGTATTGCGATAGAAAGCAGTAGCTTGACTGTTGGTGATAGGTCTTTGGTGATTAGTTTCATATTTTTTAGGTTTTATTTGTACCCTCGATGAGAATCGAACTCATAACAGCAGAACCGGAATCTGATATTATATCCATTTAACTACGAGGGCGGGTTTATAGCCATTTTTTTCGTTTGAAATAGATGAAGAATGCTATGACTATGATTAGCATTGCTATTACTATTCCGCCAAAAACAAATGGGGATTCTTGAAATGGTAATAGTACGTTCATTCCGTAGATTGAGGAGACCACTGTTAGAGGGAGCATAATGGTTGAAAGGAAGGTGAGTACTTTCATTATTTCGTTTGTTTTGTTGGTCTGCAAGGAATCGAATGTTTTGCTTAATCCTTCTACTAATTCTCCGTAGTCTTCTATCAAGTCGAACATCTTTTGATATTGGTCTAAGATGTTTCCCCAGTAGTCTTCCATATCTTCGGCATAGCCTTTGATTCCCCCACTTTCAAATTTGTAGAAGACTTTTAATTGTGGTTTGAAGGTGGTGTTTAGAAGTATGATGTTTTTTCTTGTAAGTGAGAGCGATTCAATGATTCTTTGAGGTTTTTTTGTGAAGATGTCATAGTTTATTCTGTCTACTTCTGTTCCTATTCTTAGAATTAGGGTGTAGGTTTCTACCATTAGTCTGTCTAAGATGTTGTAGAGTAGTTCATCACTTGTGTTGTAGGTTTGTCTGGATTCTTGGGTTTGTTTGAAGAGGTTTTTTACTGCCCAATGACTTCTTCCTATTGTGATGATGTAGTCTTTTCCCCAGAAGATTTTTACTTCTTTCATTCTAATGAATTTGTTGCTTTTGTCAAGGTAAGGGAAGTGAAGTATTAAGAAATAGTAATCGTCATATTCGTCAATCTTTGGTCGTTGATTGATTGCTCGACAGTCTTCTATGTCAAGGGGGTGAAATCCATAGTTGTCTAAAAGGTAAGTATAGTCTTCTTCCTCAGGATTAAGTATATGTAACCATTGTAGTTCATCAAATGTTATAGTTTCAATCATTTTTCACCTCCTTTTTTCAAAAAACAATGCAAAGATAATAAAAAAAGTCTTACCTTTGTACTTTAAAATAAAAAATTAAATGTTATGAATAGTATAAGAAATGTAAACTTTGCTGGTAAAAAAGCATTGGTAAGAGTTGATTTCAATGTTCCTGTTGATAATGGTCAAATAACTGATGATACAAGAATTAGAGAGGCATTGCCAACTATTGAAAAGCTTCTTTCAGATGGTGCAAGTGTTATTTTAATGGCACACTTTGGACGTCCAAAAAAAGGTGGTTTTGAGCCAGAATTGACTCTTAAACCTGTGGTTGATTATTTGTCAAAGATGATAAATAAACCTGTTGCGTTTACTCAAAGTTTGGATTTCAAAGATATAAAAGCCTTAGCAGATGGATTGGGTGCAGGAGATGTTATGATGATAGAAAATATTCGTTTTTATGCGGGAGAAACAAAGGGTGATGAAGAATTGGCAAAAAATCTTAGTGAATTAGGTGGTTGTTATGTTAATGATGCTTTTGGTGCTGCTCATCGTGAACACTCTTCTACCGCAACAATAGCACGTTTCTTCCCTAATGATAAGTATTTTGGTCTTTTGATGGAAAACGAAATTCTAAATCTTAATCGTTTGATGACTTCTCCTAAAAAACCTTTTACAGCAATTATTGGAGGTAGTAAGATATCTTCAAAGATTGATGTAATTCAAAACCTTTTACCATTGGTAGATAATTTGATTATTGGAGGCGGAATGAGTTATACTTTCGCAAAAGCAAGAGGTAAGAATATTGGAAATTCAATTTGTGAAGACGATAAACTACAAGTAGCACTTGATTTGGTAGAACAAGCAAAACAAAGAGGTGTAAATCTATATTTGCCTGTTGATATAATGGCAGGAGATTCTTTCTCTAATGATTGTAATGTGAAATATTGTCCTGATGTAGAAATACCTGATGGTTGGGAAGGAATGGATGCAGGTGAAAAAACAAGAGAATTATTTAGAGAAGTTATTTTAAAATCAGAAACTATTCTTTGGAACGGACCTGTTGGAGTATTTGAGTTTGAAACTTTCTCAAAAGGAACTGATGCAATAGCAAAAGCAGTAGCAGAAGCAAGCGATAAAGGAGCATTCTCAGCAGTTGGAGGAGGAGATTCTGTGGCAGCAATCAACAAATCGGGATATGCCGATAGAGTAAGTTATATCTCAACAGGAGGAGGAGCGATGTTAGAATTTTTAGAAGGCAAAACTCTTCCAGGAATCAAAGCAATAATGGATTAAACGAAAGAAAGAAATGAAGAAAATAGCGTTAATAACAGGAGCAACCTCAGGCATAGGACGTGCATGTGCAGTTAAATTAGCACAAAACAACTATGACGTAATTATCACAGGAAGAAGAAATGAAAGACTTCAAGAACTTGAAAAAGAATTAAGAGAACTTGGAGCCGATGTTTTAAGTCTTAACTTTGATGTAAGAAACAATCAAGAGGTAGAACAACACTTAGGAAATCTTTCAGGCAAATGGCAAGAAATAGATTTGCTTATCAATAACGCAGGACTTGCGGCAGGAAAAGAACCAATTATTGAAGGAAGTCTTGATGATTGGGAAAGAATGATAGATACCAACGTAAAAGGATTGCTTTATGTTAGCAAAATAGTTCTTAATCTAATGTGTAAAAGACAAAAAGGACATGTAGTTAATATTTGTTCAATAGCAGGAAAGCAAGTTTATTCAGATGGCAATGTATATTGTGCAAGCAAACACGCCGTAGATGCACTTAGTTTAGCAATGAGAATAGATTGTTTGAAATATGGAATAAAAGTAACAAATATATGTCCAGGTGCGGTTGAAACAGAGTTTTCTATTGTACGTTTTCATGGCAATAAAGAACAAGCAGACGCAACTTACAAAGGATTTACTCCACTAACAGCACAAGATATAGCAGAAACAATTTATTATTGCGTATCATTGCCTGCTCACGTTTGCATTAACGACCTAACAATAATGCCAACAGCACAAGCAGATTCTTCACATTTCTTTAAACAATAAACAATGTACGATAGAATAATAGATAAAGACAATCCTAATTCAGCATTAAAAGTGCAGGCGGCTTTAAGTGAGCAACCTGCACAAGTGAATAAGGATTATGTCTTTAAGTTAAAAAAACGCAAGGAGTTAAGCGTTGATGAATTTGTCAATGGAATACTAAAACAAGACCGTATAATTCTTTCACAAGCAATAACATTGGTTGAAAGCAATCGTTATGATCATCAACAAAAAGCCCAGCAAATAATAGAAAGATGCTTACCACACGCAGGCAAAAGCATAAGAGTAGGGATAACAGGAGTACCGGGAGTTGGTAAATCAACAACGATAGAAGCTCTTGGAACAAAACTAACAGCAATGGGACACAAACTTGCAGTTCTTGCAATAGACCCAACAAGTGAAAAGACAAAAGGCTCAATTCTTGGAGATAAAACCCGAATGGAAACCCTTGCAAACGATCCTAATGCTTTTATTCGTCCAAGTCCTTCGGCAGGAAGTCTTGGAGGAGTAGCAAGAAAAACAAGAGAAATCATAATTCTTTGTGAAGCAGCAGGCTTTGATGTAGTTTTAGTTGAGACAGTAGGAGTAGGACAAAGCGAAGTAGTAGCACATTCAATGGTAGATTTTTTCCTATTGCTTCAACTTGCAAACGCAGGAGATGAGTTACAAGGAATAAAACGAGGAATAATGGAGATGGCAGATGCGATTTCTATCAACAAAGCGGAGTTGGATCCAACAAAAGCAGGTTTGGCAGCAACACAATATCGCAACGCACTTTCTCTTTTTCCACACAATGAAAACGGTTGGAAACCTGTGGTCTTTACCTCTTCGGCATACACAGGCGATGGAATAGACAAGATTTGGGAAACAATAATGGACTATGTTGTTTTAACAAAATCAAACGGTCATTTCCATAAGAAAAGAAACGAACAAAACCTTCGCATTCTTTCTGAAACCATCAACTCTACTCTAACCGAGCGTTTCTATTCAAATGAAAAGATTCAACAAGATTTAGAAAAGATGCAAAAAGATATAATAGAAGATAGAATATCAGCTTATATTGCAGCACAAAATCTTATAGAAGAATACTTTAATCAAGTAGTTGAAAAAAAGAATGAAATATGAAAAGAATAATATTTTTCTTTGTTTTATTTTTGTCTTTTGCCTCTTGTTCAATTATCAATAAGCAAGAGTTAGCAAATCAAACCTCACAAACCGATATGCAATCTGCCTTTGGAGTAGAATGGAAATTGAAACAATTGGGTAATAAAGAGATGACGTATTCAGAGGAGAATGAAACGATAACTCTTTTGATGACCTTAGAACCCGAAAACGTCAGTGGATTTTCAGCATGTAATCGTTATTTTGGGAAGTTTATTTACAAGAAAGGCACACTCACTTTTAGAGATATGGCCTCAACTGCTATGATGTGTCCTAATCAAACAATGGATTTGGAAAGACGATACCTTATGCAGTTGGACAAAGTAAATAATTTTCTGATTACCGAAGATGGAGAATTGCATCTTAGAAAAGATGAAAAAGTATTATTGATTTTTGTTCAATAAATCAGATGCAGACATTATTTTGTCAAGTTTTATTACCATTACACCTACCAAGCGGTTTCACTTACAGAATACCGCTTGAGTTGTATGATAAAGTAAAGGTAGGAGTAAGAGTAGCGGTTCAATTTGGCAAAAAGAAAATTTATAGCGGAATAGTTTCCGAAATTCATAGTCGTGTTCCAGAGGTTTCAAGTGTGAAATATATATTGGAAATCATTGACACCGAACCAGTAATTAACGAAAAGACACTTTCTTTTTATCAATGGATTTCCTCTTATTATATGTGTTATATTGGAGATGTGATAACGGCAGGAATGCCAGCTTTGTTGCGTCTTAGAAGTGAAAGTAAGTTAATAGTTTCTCCCGATTTCTCAGCAGATATTGATTCTCTTACCGCTCAACAATTAGAGATTTTAAAAATAGTTGATGAAAAAAATAATATCTCTATTGATGAACTCTCAACACGACTTTCTCAAAAAGGAATACTTCCTCAAATCACTCAAATGGTCAATGAAAAGATATTGGAGATTGATGAACAACTTGAAGAGAAATATCGTCCTAAACTATCGCCCTACATAGTTCTTTGTCCAAGATATGAAAGCCCAGAAAGCAAAGCAGAGTTGATTCAAACTTTAAGCGGAAAGAAAAATTCAGAAAATCAATTACAAACATTTTTACTTTTTCTATCAGAATCACAAGGCAAAGGGGTAGTAGAAAAGTCTTTGTTTCAAGAAAAATGTAATAAGAACTCTTTGCAGACACTAATAAAAAAGCAGGTGTTTGAAGTGAAATATCTTGTGCATTCTCGTCTAAAACAAGCAAAGTCCTCTTTTGATACAAGTGATATAAAACTCTCTCTTAGCCAACAAACAGCCTTTGATTCCATTCTTTCTTCGTGGCAAAGATATGACGTAACCCTTCTTCACGGTGTAACGGGTAGTGGAAAGACCGAAATTTATATCAAACTAATAGAAAGAGTTCTCTCACAAGGCAAGCAAGTGCTTTATCTCTTACCCGAAATTGCTCTTAGCATTCAATTGCTTTCAAGGTTAGAGAAGTATTTTGGAGATAAAATAGGCATATATCATTCACGATTTTCAAAAGAAGAAAGAGTAGAGGTTTGGAATAAAGTAAAGGAGACAAACAAAGAAAATCGTTATCAAATCATTATAGGTTCGAGAGCATCGGTATTTTTACCTTTTTCGGACCTTGGACTAATTATTGTAGATGAAGAGCACGATGGAGGTTATAAACAAAGAGAACCTTCTCCACGATACAACGCACGAGATGCGGCAATATATCTTGCAACTCTTCATTCTTCAAAAGTTCTTTTAGGTTCGGCAACTCCTTGTTTGGAAACATATTTCAATACTCAAATAGAAAAATATGGATATGTTTGCCTAAATCAAAGGTATCTTAATACTCCTATGCCCGAGATTCTTTTGGCAAATATGAAAGAAGAATATATCAATAAAAAGAACTATTCTATTTTTTCATCTCTCTTATACGAAAACATAAATCAAACACTTGCAAATCACAAACAAGTAATACTTTTTAAGAATCAAAGAGGATATGCTTCTAATATTCGTTGTGAGGTTTGTGGTTGGGTAGCAAAATGTCCGAATTGTGATGTTTCTTTGACCTATCATAAGCATTTGAATACTCTAAATTGTCATTACTGTGGAATAAACCTACCTTTATATAATGAATGTCCTGCTTGTCATAGTCATAGTTTAATTCAATCGGGAAATGGTAGCGAAAAGATAGAGGAAGAAACGCAAAGATTTTTTCCTAACGCAAGAATAAAGCGAATGGACTTAGACACAACTCGCAAAAAGAACGATTATTTAGAGATTATTCAAGACTTTGAAAAAGGAAATATAGATATACTCTGTGGAACGCAAATCATAACAAAAGGACTTGACTTTTCAAACGTAGGATTAGTAGGAGTGATAGATGCCGACTCGCTTTTGTATTATCCAGATTTTAGAGCATACGAAAAGACCTTTGATTTACTAACGCAAGTAGCGGGAAGAGCAGGCAGACTAAAAGATAAGGGCAGGGTAGTTATTCAAACCTTTAATCCAAATCATCAAATCTTTAAAGAAGTATTGAATTACGATTATGCTTCTATGTATAAAAATCAAATAGTTGAAAGAAAACTATTCTCTTATCCTCCTTTTGTTTATTTAACCAAGATTTTGTTTCAAGCAAAAGAGAAAGAAGTATTAGATGCCTTGTGTTCGGAATATGCTGAGAGAATAAGACAGATTTTTTCTCAAAGAATATTAGGACCGGAATATCCTCCAATTTTTAGAATCAAGGCAATGTATCAAAAACAATTTATTTTAAAATTAGAAAAAACCGTTTCCTATTCACAAGCAAAAAAACTAATAATGCAACTTAATGAGGAAATTCTCAGTAAAAGGGAATATAAACAAGCAAGAGTAATAGTAGATGTCGATACTTTTTAAATATTTTCTTATTTTTGCAAAATGAAAAAGATTATAATACTTATATGCGTAGCCTTGTTTGCAACCCCATTGTGTTCACAAGATATAATGCTACAAAATGCAGAACAAGAACTCTCTTCTCTTATGAATGTGATGTTCTCTTCAAAAGATGATAACGAGAGATTTAACGCCAATGAAAAATTCCTAACACTTTTAGATAATGTTTTGGAATATCCAAATAGTTTTGACTATCCTTTTGAGAATTTAGATAAAATTAGCATACTAACCTCTTCGGATAAGAAATTCAAAATATTTACTTGGGCAGTGTTTTCAAACGAAGGAGACTATGATAATTTTGGAATGATTCAAGCACGAAACGAAACCACCGAGGAATATGAGATTTATCGCCTTTGGGATAGGAGTGATGATGTTTTTTCGCCACAAGAAGCAAAACTAACCGATACTTCTTGGTTTGGAGCAGTTTATTACGAATTGATTACAACTAAAAATGAAAATATAACCTATTACACTCTTCTTGGTTGGGACGGAAAGGATATTTATTCTAAGAGAAAAATCATTGAACCAATCACCTTTAAACGCAATTCAGGACGTCCAAACTTTGGTGCTTCAATTTTCTATAAAGAAAAGCAACTTAAACGTATGATTTTTGAGTATGCACCAACCGCTTCCTTTAATTTGAAATGGGATAATCAATATCACAAAGAAGGAGGTGTGAAAAAAGCAAAGCAAAAAGGAATGAAAAAGAATAAACCATTTGAAGTTGAAGAAGCAAAAATAGAACGTTCACAAATGATTCTTTATGATGAATTAGAACCTATGTGTGATGGACTTGGAATGGTTAAGAATCTTAGCGTACCTTCTGGAAAGGTTGTTGGCCTAAGGTTTGAGAGAGGAAAATGGCGTAAAGTAGAGAACTTGATTCCAAGAAATTCTAAGAGAAAAAATGAAATAGACGTCAATAATTATAACTTTAACAAAGAAAAACGATTGTATTAGTGTAAGGAATCAAAGAAATAATTGTCTAAAAGAAAGAAAAAATAAAATTAAATGAAGAAATATTTATTAGTTATCACATTATTAAGTCTATCGTTTAGTGCATTTTCTCAAAAAATCACGGGAGTGGTTTACGATAGCAAGTCAAAAGAAACCTTACCTTCGGCAAATATTTATTGGTTAGAAGGAGGTGGAGGAACAATCTCTGATATTGATGGTAATTTCTCAATAGACAAAAAGAAATCTAACCAAACAAAGTTGATATTTTCTTTCACAGGTTATGCAAATGACACAGTTGAGGTTAAAAATCAAACAAACCTTAAAGTTTATCTTAAACAAACAGGTACAACCCTTTCAACCTTTGAGGTAAAAGAAAGAATGAAAAGTACTTTCCTTTCAAAGACTTCATTAGAAAATAAAGAAATTATTTCAGGAGAAGGACTAAAACACTTAGCATGTTGTAATCTTGGAGAGAGTTTTGAAAATTCCGCATCAGTTGATGTAGGATATTCAGACGCTGTTTCAGGTAGTAAACAAATTCAGTTGTTGGGATTGACAGGTGTTTATTCTCAAATACTTTTAGAAAATATGCCGTTTCTTAGAGGGCTTTCTGCACCTTTTGGACTTTCATACGTTCCGGGAAATTGGATGGAAAGCATTTCTGTTAGCAAAGGTGTTGCAACCGTAAAGCACGGTTATGAAACAATTACAGGAATTATAGATTTGGAATATGACAAACCTCACAAGGCAGACTTGTTTTCTTTCAACGCTTATATGAATAATGAATTGAAAACAGAGTTTAATGTAAAGGCAAATAAGATTATAAACGATAATTTAGCAACAGGTTTGTTTGTTTATGGAACTTACAATAATTTTAAATCATTTGACCACCTTGGAAACAACGGAAAAGGAGATGGATTTAGAGATTACCCTGCTCAAACACAAATTAACGTAGCAAATCGTTGGAATTATGAAGTTCACGATGGACTTTGTAGTCAAACCTTAATCAATTACACTCACGAAGAACGTTTAGGAGGACAAATGGCGTTCACAAAAGATATGCGAGGCAGTGATTCTATCTATGGATTAGGAGGAACAACCGACAGAGTACACTTTTTTACAAAGAATGGAGCACCTCTTGGAAATACATCTTCGTTTGGAACACAAGTTTCAGCAACTTACTTTAAGCAAGACGCATATTATGGACTTTCTAATTACGAAGGCATAGAAACAGATGTGTATGCAAACGCTCTTGTAAACACAATGGTTAGAGGAGGACACAATGTAGACTTTGGAGCAAGTTTTCGTTACACTGATTTAGAAGAAAATCTTTACTCAACACCATATATTGGAGCAAATCAATTCATTTCTAATCTTCAAGAAGGAGATTTAAGAGCAAACTTCATAAAAGAAGAAATTGTACCGGGAGTTTTCGGACAATTCAACTTTATTTACGACAAAATCTTTGTAGCAACAGCGGGTCTTCGTTACGATTACAACTCTCTTTATTCAAAACACATCATTACTCCAAGACTTCATTTTCGTTGGAAGATAACAGATGATTTGATATTTAGAGGTGCGGCAGGTAAGGGATTTCGTTCAGCAAATATAATAGCGGATAACTTTGGAATCTTAGCATCTTCAAGAGATATAAAAGTGGAAGAATTTTTGGAAATGGAAGAAGCATACAATGCAGGCCTAAATCTATCTTATTCTTTGCCACTTGGAGATGACAGAGAAATGTCAATCGCTTTGGATTATTACCACACTAATTTTGTTAATCAAGTAGTTATGGACTTAGATCAAAGTGCTAATGAGGTGCATTTCTATAATCTTGATGGAAAGAGTTATTCTAACGCTGCTCAATTAGACCTAAACATAGAACCATTTACAGGATTTAATGTTACATTGGCAGGAAGATACAACGATGTTAAGACAACCTATCACGGAGAGTTGATGGAAAAACCATACGTTGCAAAATGGAAAGGATTAGTAGTGCTTTCTTATAAAACAAAATACGATAAATGGATGTTTGACCTAACAACTCAATTCAACGGAAAGCAAAGAATACCTCTAAACGTAGGAGAAAAACAAGGCTATGCAGAGCCTTATATCTATATGTTAGGACAAATTACTCGTAAATTCAAAGATATAGATATTTATGTAGGAGTAGAAAACCTTACAAATCACACACAAGAAATCCCTGTAATAGGAGTAGATGAAATGTTTACAAAAGGTTTTGATGCCTCAGTTGTTTATGCACCTGTAATGGGACGATTGATTTATGCAGGTCTTCGTTGGAATATTAAATAATAAAAACAAATAAGAATGAAGAAATTATTTTTAGCAGTCTTAATCTCAGTTTTTGCAATGACAATAGGAGTTGCACAAGAAGAATCAACACCAGAGGAACAAACAGTTCAAATCTCTTTACCAAAATATTGTTGTTCTGAAAGCGATGCTTTGATTGAAAGAACATTAGCATACGAAAAAGGTGTTGAGAGTTTTCAATTAAATCCTATTACAAAATCTGTTTTAGTTACTTTCAAGACAAAGAAAACTAATCAGATGAAAATTGAAAAAGCATTAGCAAAAGCAGGATTTGAAACACCAAATTTCAAAGCAAATGAAAGAGCAGTAGCAAAACTTCCTAATTGTTGCAAAAACACAGCAAGAGGATTAGAGTCTGGTTGCGGACATCATCACGATCACGACCACGATCACGACCACAATCACTAATTTGCTTATTCGGAAACTTGCTCTGAACAATATTCTTTTTGAGAATTAAGAGCCGATTCACAGCCTGCATCTATTGAGATTTGAAAATAGTTGCAGGCTGTTTCTTTTTCATCTATCTTTAAATAACATAATCCTAAGATATGAGTAATATCTCCAAAATTTGGATTGAGATGATATGCTTCTTTTAGGTATCTGATAGCGGTTTTGTAATTTCTGTTTTCATAATTCAATCGTCCTAAGTTGTAATATGAATCACTTTGATAGGGTTCTTTTCTTATAGAGAGTTTATAGTGTTCTATTGCTTTGTCTTTAAAACCATTGTGTTCGTATGCCAAACCAATATTGTTGTGAATGTACTCTAATTTTGGATTCATCTTTATTGCGGTTTGAAAATCAAATAAAGCATCGGCGTGTTTTTCCATATTAGAATAAACAATTCCTCGTTGATTATAATATTCTCCAATCGTGTCACACATTTCTATTGCCGTATTTAAATCAAACAAAGCATCGTCATATCGTAATACGTAATTGTAACACACTCCTCTTAAATAATAATATTCAGCCTTTATATCTTTTTTTAATGCTATGTTAAAATCCTCAATAGCACCATAATAATCTCTTTCAAACCCTTTTGCCTTTCCGCGATACATATAAAAATCTGCTGTTTTCCAACCCATTTCTTCCGCTTGATTGAAATAAGAAACCGAAGACAAATACTCTTTTTGTTCACTCTTTATAATACCCATAAGATAAGAAGAAAGAGCAGAAGGTTGTTTGTCAATAAAACTCGCTAACTTATTATAAGCATAGGTATTCTCTTTTGCTTGAAAGTAAAAATAAGCCGAAAGCATATCATAGATAGTTTTGTCTTCTTCTTGTTCAAGAAATCCTGCATACTCCTCTACAAACTTGGCTAATTTACTTAAATCCTTTTTATTAAGTGCCGCAATAGAATAAAAAAACTCTTTTTCATCAATTTCAATCAAAGAAATAAAACCTTCGATTGCATCTTCTTTTTGCTTAGGGTCTTCAATCATATAAAATAACGATAGAAGTTCGCTTATTTCCGTTTCATAGCCTTCTTCTTCAACTACCTTTAAGCAGTCTTTTGCCTCTTTGTGCAAGCCAACCTTATAATAACAATAAGCCTTTTGTGCAAAAAGACTCCAAGCAGTATCAATATCTATTTTTTCTAAACTTTCAATATAACTAACCGCCGACATATAATGAGCGGAGTCAATTTTAGACTGCACAATATCTTTTGCGTAAAATCTATTTTGAGAAAAACTAACAATAAAACTTAGAGTAAAAACTACAAGGCAAAGAAATTTTCTCATAAGTCTAACTCTCCACAACCCTCTCTGATGATTTGATAATGATCTTCCACACAGTTTACAACAGTAGAGGCTTCAAACCTTAGACAACCTCCACCAACCATTGCATCAACTCTATTTTCCCATTCTTCCAAAATCAATTCCTCATTAGAATACTCCTCAAAACTCCTCTCATTCATAGGAATACTGCTAACAAGCAAAGGTCTTTCCAAACGCTTTACCAACTCCAATGTGAAATCACAAGCAGGTATTCTTATACCGATACATCTCTTTTTGTTTTGGAAAATCTTAGGCACTAAATTACTTGCCTCAAAAACAAAAGTAAAAGCACCAGGAGTATTGTTCTTTAAAATCCTAAAATATTCATTAGAAATAGGTTTTGTGTAAGCAGAAGCCATACTGATATTGTGGCAGATAATAGAGAAATTCGATTTTTCAAGTTTTTTGCCTTTAAGTTCTGCTAATCTGCGAGATGCTTTTAGTGAATTGACATCACAAGCAAAAGCGTAAAATGTGTCGGTAGGAATGATAACAAGGCCATCTTTGTCAATAATATCAACTATTGATTCAACAACACTATCATCAAAACCATTATTATAAATAGGGAAAAACATAAAACACAATTCCAAGATGAAAAGTGCCCGGGACAAGACTTGAACTTGCACGTCAAAACTGACACCACCCCCTCAAAGTGGCGTGTCTACCAATTCCACCACCCGGGCATTAGCGTTTGCAAAGGTATGAAAAAAAATTAAACTAACAAGACTAAGATAAGTTTTTTTAAAACGCTGCTTCGTGAAAATAAATGAAAGAATTATAAAAATAAGTGAAAGAAAAAAGTTGATTTTTGAGGTTTTATACAATTTTTCTAAATCTTATATAGTAACTGATAGTAAAAATACAACAGGCTCAACCTTAATACGAGTATTTTAAGACGAGAAAAAGATAGTGAATTTTTGCGTTTTTGTGAAAATTATGTATTTTTGCAAGGTAAATAATATAAAATATTTAGATATGAAAAAATTATTATGTTTTGTTTCCAGTTTACTACTTGGAAATCTACTTTTGGCACAATCAACATTTACAATAGGTGATTTAACCTATAAAGTATTAGCAAATAATAAAGTATCAGTAATAGCATGCGACACTTCCGCAACAGTGGTCAATGTGCCTGCAAATGTAAGTTATGAAGGAGTTGATTATGATGTTATAACAATAGGAGATAATGCTTTTCAATATAGAGTAAATATAACTTCTGTTCATCTTCCTAATGGAATAGTTAGTATTGGAAATAGAGCATTTTATTCTTGTAGAAATTTAAGTTCTGTAAATCTTCCAGATGGATTAGCTAATATCGGAAATAATGCTTTTAATCGTTGTGGAGCATTAGACTCTATCACAATACCAAGCGGAGTGATGAGCATTGGAGATTATGCTTTTGCAGGAACTGAATATAGTTTTTTGGTTTCAAATCCTCTTTTTACTACTATTGTAATTCCAAATACGGTAAATCATATTGGTAAAGGAGCATTTGCATATTGCACAAATTTAGTATCAGTTATATTTGAAGAAGGTAGTCAATTAACTTCTTTTGTCTCTACGGAAGATTGGGAAAAAACAGGAACCTTTACAGGTTGTAGTGCTTTGACTTATATTCAATTTCCTCAAAATCTTAATAATATAAGAAGATATACTTTTGATAAATGTAAGAGTTTAGCTAATATTGATATTCCTCAAAGCGTTTCTTATATAGAAGAATATGCTTTTTCTTCTTGTGATGCATTGATTGATGTAGACTTATCTCATATTGATTCTATTGCAGAATACGCCTTTGCTGATTGTAAATTGCTTACAAATGTGTATTTACCCAATAGTGCAAAGATAGATTCAAATGCTTTTGCTAATGTAGGTGCAAAATATATTGATGGATTAACATATTCAGCAGATTTACAATTGAACGTTGGAGATTATACCTTTAATAACATAGGAGGTTTTACAACTTTCTATATTCAAACAATACCATATAGTATCGTATGTGAAGAATTAGCAGTCATTGATTGCGATAAAAGCAAGGGTGGAGAAATCGTTATTCTTGATAGCATAGAGCATGCAGGTGTTAAATATCCTGTTACCTTGATTGGAATAAACGATAACCCTATTGCTAATTGTAGCTATATAACCTCTATTGTAATAGGTAATAATATAACCAATATAAAAGAAAGAGCATTTAATGGGTGTTCAAGTTTGAAAAAAGTCGTTATAGGTGAAAAAGTGGACTCTATTGGTACAGAAGCATTCTATTTTTGTAACAATCTTAATTCTGTTACTTGTTTAGCAACTACTCCTCCCGAACTTGGAACAACTGTTTTTTCTTATGATGTAGATAGTTTGTTTATTCCTTGTGGTACGTATGATAGTTATATGTCCACTACTTGGAACTATTATTGGGATCCTATTTTATATAGTATAATAATAGAAGCCTCAGCAATCACAACAACAATAAACGCAACTATTGAAGAAGGAGAAACATATTCTGAATTTGGTTTCAACGAAAGTCAAGCAGGAACATATACACAAACCTTTACAGCAGAAAATGGTTGCGATAGTATAGTAACCCTTAATTTATATGTGAATGTTTCTATTGACGATACAGAGTTTTTAAAAGAGATTTCGTTCTATCCAAATCCAACAAGCGGACAAATTACCTTTAATCAAGTAATAGAAACCATAGAGGTAATAAACCAATTAGGAAATAAAGAAATGAAATTCACAAATACAAATACAATAAATATTGAAACACTACCAAAAGGAGTTTATTTTTTAAGATTAGAAGACAGAAATGCAATTGTAATAAGGAAATTTCTCAAAAAATAAACTCCCTATCACACAACTACTTAGCGAATATTCATA
>DEPQ01000034.1 GCA_002358855.1 Bacteroidales bacterium UBA3388 | reverse complement strand
AGGAAGAAAAGTATTTCTGCTGTTTCCCCAAGGTGATGAATCAAAGCTCCATCTTTGATTCCTGGTCCGAATAGAGCAAATACTGCCCATATTACTGCTGCTAATAATACTGCTGTTGCAGATTTGTTAATTTTTAACGGGTGTTCCAATGCTATCATGGCATATCCTATGACAAAGATAGCAATCATAAATACGAAATAGAACTCCATAATATTTAATTTTTTTGAGTTAATAAATTAAGTTAATTACTTATTTTCTTCTTTGTTGTTGTTTTTTTCTTTCTTCTAAGATTGCTTGATTTTGTTTTTCTAACGCTTCTATTCTTTGTTGCCATTTTGATTTCTTTAATGGCTTCTTTGCGTTTGCTTCTAAACGTTGCAACACTTTTTTCTCGTCAATTGTTTTTCTGATAATGAACATTTGCAAGAAAGTAAAGCACAATGAAATGAAGTAATAGTAGTTTAAGGCTGCCGAGAAGCTGTTAAAGATAAATAACATCATAATTGGCATAAAGTACATCATAAATTTCATTCCAGGCATAGTTTGTGATTGTGCTTGTTGTTTCATTGATATGTGAGTATATATCAATTGTGCTATTGTCATCAACAAACAGAATAATGAAACGTGATTTCCGTAGAATGGAATATTGAATGGTAGATTTATTATTGAGTCGTATGTAGATAAGTC
The DNA here is from genome assembly GCA_002358855.1 of Bacteroidales bacterium UBA3388. Taxonomy (GTDB): domain Bacteria; phylum Bacteroidota; class Bacteroidia; order Bacteroidales; family P3; genus Onthomorpha. The sequence goes on along the minus strand of DEPQ01000034.1, from coordinate 13,221 downwards.
ATCGGCCCAAAGGAATGATTGTTGTCTTAACTCAATTGATGCAGGGAAGAAACGGAACATAGCAATCAAAATAGGGAATTGAATCAACATTGGCAAACAACCTGCCATTGGTTTGATACCTGCTCTTTTGTAAAGGTTCATCACAGCCTGTTGTTTCTGCATTGCTTGTTCTTGTTTTGGATATTTTTCGTTTATTTTTTGAACTTCTGGTGCGATAACTTTCATTTTTGCAGTAGATGCAAATTGTTTATATGCCAATGGGAACAAAACAAGTTTTACAAGAATTGTAAGAATCAAGATAATCAATCCCATACTCCAACCAAAACTTTGTAAGAAGTCAAATACAGGAATAATTACGAATCGATTTATCCATTGAAGTAAGAAAAAGCCCCAGCCAAGTGGTATTATTTCTTCCATTTGTAAATCATAATCGCTGATAATTGCATATTTGTTTGGACCAAAGAAGAATTCCATATCATATTCGTAGTGATTTTTTTCATGATCGTAAGGAATACTGATATTAGAAGACATTGTACGAAGATAATTGTCTTTTTCTCCTTTTTCTGTTTGGGTTTGCATTGTTGAAGATATGAATCCATCTCCTTCTGTTGCGATAAGTGCGGTTGAGAAGAATTGTTGTTTGTAAGAAATCCACTTAATTGGTATTCCATTTTCTTCTTTCTTATCATCAACTCCATTTTCTTTTAAGTATTCTACCTCATCTTTCAACAAATAATAAATACTACTACTTTTATTTTCTACACTTCCGTCTTTTTCTTTCATTCTTAATTTAGAATCCCAAACAAATTCTAAATTACTTTTATCGGTTATTACATTATTTAGGTTGTGTGATACTACATCAAAGCCAACGCGATAATCGTTTCCTTTTATTGTGTAGCGATATTCAAGATAAGAGACATCTTTTGCGACAGAATCTATTTGATTTGTGTAAATACGCATGCTAACTACAACAGAGTCTTGTCCGCTTACTTTGATTGGGGCATCGTTTGTGTAGGCTTTGTTATTTACAAAGACTTCAAAATTCAAATCTTTGGTTTGTAATAGTCTTGATCCTAAGGAAAGATTTAGCCCGTAATTATTTCCTCCTTTTGTAAAGAATCTTACGCTATCTTGATGATAGGTTTTATATTCTGAAAGATAGACTTGCTCAATTTTTCCTCCTAATGTATTTAATTCTACTCTAAGAAGGTCGTTTTCAACAAATAATTGTCTTTGTGGATTCATTGCTGCTTTTGAAAAGACTCCAAAATAATCGTCCAATTCTTTTTGTGCTTCAACAGCAGTAGAGTCTTCTGATTTTGCAACGGCTATTTTTTGTTGCAATTCCTCTGATTTTGTAAGTGTTTTAGTAGTTGCTTTTTCTGCTTTTTCATTTGCTTTTTGTTGAAGTGCCAAAACAGAGTCTTGTTTACGCTTTATTTCAGCTTTTTCTTCTTCTGATGGTTGTATCATATACATCCACGCAGTCATTACAGCAAAAATCAATACTAATCCAATAATCGTTTTTTTATCCATTGCGTTTTGTTTTATTTATTCTAAATAATACTCGTTTAATTTACGAAAACAAAGTCGCAAAAGTACTAAAAAAAAGATTGAAACAAGAATTTTTTGCGTTTTATTTTTATTTATTGGACAAAAATCTTTCTTCTACTCATTAGCATCATTAACAAACTACGTCCTAAAAGGTAGGTTAGAAATGCAATCCAAAGTGCGTTGTTTCCAATGTAAGGAGATAAAAGATAGAAGATTAGGAAAAATGCTACGGTTGAAATAAAAATAGCATTTCTCATAACGACTGACTCGGTTAGACCTATTAGAATGCCATCATAAAGAAAGGCTATAAATCCTGTAATTGGAATTAAAAGTATCCAATGAAGATAATTTTTTGAGTATTCTATTACATCTTTATTGTCGGTAAAGATTCCAAGAATATTTTCTCCAAAAAGTGCATATATAATAATGAATAAAATAGAGATTACTCCTCCCCACAAAAGAAATCTTTTAACAAAGGCTTGTAGTTGTGGATAATTGTTTTCTCCTTTTGCTTTTCCACAAAGAGATTCAGCAGCATAAGCAAATCCGTCCATAAAATAAGAAAATAAAGTAAAGAATTGCATCAAAAGGGTATTCATTGCAAGGGTTGGATACGGCATTTTTGTTGAGGCAATAGTAAAATAACTTGTTACTATTATCAAACAAAGTGTGCGAAGAAAGATGTCAGAATTTATTTTAAAGAATAATTTCATTTTTTCTAAGGATAAGGCTTTTTTTACATTGAAATATTTTGCTATCTCTTTGTATTTTTTTCGCCATATCAAGAGCGTGGTAATCAAACCTCCATATTGTGCAATTACAGTGCCTAATGCAACGCCTTTTATCGACATATCGAAATAGAAAACTAAGACAAAACTAAATATTATGTTGAGAAGGTTGATTATTATTGAAATCCACATAGGGTTTTTAGAGTCTTGCATTCCTATAAGCCAACCTTTCAAGGCGTACATGCCGAGTGTGGCTGGTGCTGCCCATATTCTAATTGAGAAATAACTAAGAGCTAAGGCTCCAACTGAGTTTTTGTCCTCGATTAGCATCATTGACAAAATCCCTATCGGCTTTTGAAAAATTATTAAAACGAGTGCTGCTACTATTGCTATGAAACAGGCTCTGAAAAGTATGTTCGCTTGTTCTTCTTTGTCTTTTGCTCCGTATGCTTGTGCGGTAAAACCGCTTGTTCCCATTCTTAGAAATCCGAAATTCCAGTAAATGATATTGAAAATCATCGTTCCTACGGCTATTGCTCCAATATAATCTACTCCATCGCCATTTTGCAGATGTCCTACAATGGCTGTATCTACCATTCCTAACAAAGGAACGGTTATATTGGTAATTATATTCGGTATTGCTAACCTTAGGATTTGTTTATTCATTTACTTTTTCTTTGAAACCAAAGATGTATAATATTTATAATGCCATATAATATGTATAAGGGCTATAATAGTCATTGCAATTCCAAATTCAACGTGCCATTGCAAGAAATCTCTAAACCATTCCATACAAAAACCATAATTTATCTGCAATGCCAAAACAAATCCCAGCAAACAAGAAACTAAAAACGTTAAAAGCAAAATCACATTCCAAATCTTACGATGAGAAAGCTTTTTTATTTTTCCTGTTTTGACTAATATAAAGGTAAAAAGGTAAGCTATCAAAACCGCAATAGTTATAGCAATTATGCGATATGGCTTCTTGGATTTTTTTTCCTTTGAAATAATTTTTTCTTTCTTTGTTTCAATTTTTTTTCCCTTTGAAATAATTTCCTCTTTCTTTGAGTTATTTTCCTCAATCTTTTCTTCTACTTTTTCTCTTTTAGAATCAGATTGTTTTTCCACAGAAACCTCTTTTTCTTTTTTTGCTTTAATAGGCTCAACAACTGTTTGAGTTTCTGTTTTCACTTCTTCAACTTGAATTAACCCATTATCGCAAAAAGAATCCTGGTTTTCATCAATAAATCTTCCACATTCGCCTAAGCAGTTGTACTTTTCTCCAAAAGGACACTGCGCATTAAGAGAGAAAAACGGCAAGAAAAACATCGCAAAGAATATGCCACTGAATAAAGACTTAGATTTTAGATTTTTTTTCATTCGTTTAAATTTATTTTTTTTGCAAAGATAAACTTAAAACTAAGATTTAAGTTTATTTCTCAGTTATTTATTGAAATTATTTTAAAGTTAAAAGATTGATTATTTGCGTTATAAAAAAATATGTTGAGAAAAAATTATAACAAAACACAATTTTATTCAATAAATAAGTGTATATTCGCAAACTGAATTTAACGAATAATATACATAACTATGAGTAGTGTAGTCAGCAGAGGTAAAATCTCTCAAATAATCGGCGCTGTGATTGACGTAAACTTTCCAGCAGGCGAAACACTTCCTAATATTTACGATGCTTTACGCGTTGTAAAACAAGATGGTAGCGAATTGATATTAGAATGCCAACAAGACATAGGTGAAAACACAGTTAGAACAATTGCAATGGACTCAACTGATGGTTTACAACGTGGTTTAGTTGTTGAAAATCTTGGAGAGCCTATCTCAATGCCTGTTGGTGAAGATATTAACGGAAGACTTTTTAACGTAATTGGGCAAACTATTGACGGAATTGACCCTGTTAAAAAAGAAAAATCATATCCTATACATAGAACTCCTCCTAAATTTGAAAATCTTTCTACTTCAACAGAGGTTTTATATACTGGTATTAAAGTTATTGACTTGATTGAGCCATACGCAAAAGGAGGAAAAATTGGTTTGTTTGGTGGTGCAGGAGTTGGAAAGACAGTGTTCATTCAAGAAATGATTAACAACATCGCAAAAAAATACTCCGGACAATCAGTTTTCGCAGGTGTAGGAGAAAGAACTCGTGAAGGAAACGACCTACTTAGAGAAATGATTGAGAGTGGTGTTATTTCATACGGAGAAGAGTTTAAAGAAGATATGTTAAAAGGCGGTTGGGACTTATCAAAAGTAGATAAAGAAGCCTTAAAGAATAGTAAGTGTACTCTTGTCTTTGGACAAATGAACGAACCACCAGGAGCAAGAGCGAGAGTTGCTCTTTCTGGTTTGACTGTTGCAGAATACTATCGTGATGGAGATGAAACAACTGGCGGAAAAGACATTCTATTGTTCATTGACAACATTTTCCGTTTCACACAAGCAGGTAGTGAGGTATCAGCCTTATTAGGACGTATGCCATCGGCAGTAGGATACCAACCAACCTTAGCCTCAGAAATGGGAGTTATGCAAGAAAGAATTACTTCTACTAATAGAGGTTCTATTACTTCTGTTCAAGCGGTATATGTTCCTGCTGACGACTTAACAGACCCTGCTCCTGCAACAACATTCGCTCACTTGGACGCTCAAACCGTATTATCAAGAAAAATTAGTGAACTTGGTATTTATCCTGCGGTTGATCCGTTGGAATCAAGTTCAAGAATCTTGACACCAGAAATTGTTGGAGATTTGCATTATCAAACTGCACAAAGAGTAAAAATGATTTTGCAAAGATATTCTGAACTTCAAGACATCATTGCCATATTAGGTATGGAAGAATTGTCAGAAGAAGACAGATTAACTGTTGCAAGAGCAAGACGTGTTCAAAGATTCTTATCTCAACCTTTCCACGTTGCAGAACAATTCACAGGTATTCCAGGTGCTTTCGTTTCAATAGAAGACACAATTAAAGGGTTCAATATGATTATGGACGGAGAAGTGGACGAATATCCAGAAGCAGCGTTTATGATGGTTGGAACAATTGAAGAAGCCATAGAAAAAGGTAAAAAATTGATGGCTGCTGCTAAATAAAAAGCAAGGTTATGAAATTAAGTATAGTAAGTCCAGAAGAAACTCTTTACGAAGGGGAAGTAAAATCAGTGAAAATGCAAGGGATTGATGGTAAATTCCAAGTATTGAACGATCACGCACCTTTGATTTCTGCTCTTAGCAAAGGAGAAATCAAAATTGAAGAAGAGTCTGGCGAACAAAAATCTTTTGCTATTAACAGCGGATTAGTAGAATTAGCTAAGAACGAGATTCACATTTTGGCTCAATAGGTTGAGCATAAAGAGATAAACAGTCTTCACAAAGACATTCACTCCATTTGGATTGAATGTCTTTTCGTTTTTCTTCACTCAAATAATATTTTGTACAAAAACAGTCTGCATTGTGTTTGCATTGAAATATTTTTCCACAACGTGGGCAAATCACTTCTCTCATGTATTTTTATAATTTTTCGTCTTGAATAAGTTTATAAATTTTTGTTTTACTTATATCTAACTTGTCTGCGACCAACCTAACTTTATTATTATATTTTTTTAAAAAATGTTTTATGATAAGAGCCTCATAATCTTCCAAAGTACGCTCCACCTCTAAAAAATCTCGCTTCCTAACTGTTTTGTCTCTCAAAGACAAGTCTTCTAATCTTATAACATTATCTTTACACAAAACAACAGCCAATTCCATTATAGATTTTAATTCTCTAACATTTCCAGGGAAATTATAATTCATCAAAGCCTCTTTTGCAAGTTCTGAAAGAGTACATAAAGGTTTTTTATTCTTAGCACAAAAGTCTGTAATAAACATATTAGCCAACACTATGACATCATCATCCCTTTCCGCAAGCCTTGGAATGTTTATTGTCAATCCCATTAAGCGATAAAACAAATCTTCTCTAAACATTCCCTTTTCTACAAGTGAATGTATATCAACGTGTGTTGCTATAATCACTCTCACATTCACAGGAATTTCTCCGTTTCCTCCCACCCTTGTTATACAACCCTCTTGAAGAACTCTCAATAACTTTACCTGCATTTTCAAACTCATATCTCCAATTTCGTCTAAGAAAAGAGTTCCATTATTAGCCTCTTCAAAAAAACCAATTTTTCTTGCGACTGCACCAGTAAATGCTCCTTTTTCGTGTCCAAAGAACATACTTTCTGCTAATTCTTCTGGAATAGCCGCAACATTTATTGCAACAAAAGGATAAAGCGAACGATTTGATAAATTATGTATTCGTTTAGCAATAACATCTTTTCCTGTACCTGTTTCACCATAAATACACACGTTAATATCTGACTGAGTAGCTTTTTCAATCAAAGCATTTACCTCTTCCATTTTTGGAGATTGAGTAACAAAACAAGTTTTATCTTCAATTGTTACAAGTTTCTTTTTTAACTTATTTTCATTGTGAATATTAACTAAGTGATTCCAAATCATATCCTCCAAAATAGGAGAAACCCTTATAACATCTACAACATTTGGTGCTAATAAAATATTTTTTGAACGCAAGATAAAATCCTCAGGGAGAATACATAGAATTTTTGTTTTTCTAAACTTATTTCTAAATAAGTAAAGCAATTCATCAACACTTATCGTAGAATTAAAATTATAGTGTAACACCAATACATCTACAACAAATTTATCATCAAAAGAAGATAAAAATTTTTTAGTATCATTAAATCTACTACAATTCCAAGAAGGGTTGGCACTTAATCGATGAATAATTCTATCACCACAAAGATTGTTGTCCGAAACAACAGAAATTGATAATTTTTGATTCATAAGCGTATATAAATACGTTGTTTTGAGTCGCAAAAATATACATTTAACGAAAAACAAACAAATATTTCTTAGAAAAACTCAATTTTTATTGGAAAGTTCAAAATAAACAACTAATTTTGCACGCTAAATGTAATATTTGAAGTAAAATAAAAAAATAAGTATAAATGAGACCGAATTTCACAAACATTGATTTCAAATCATTTGCACCAGCAACTGACTTTGGAGCATGGGAAAAAGAAGTTGGTAATGCAAAGAATTGGATTACAACAGAACAAATTGGAGTAAAGCCTGTCTATGGAAAAGCAGACTTAGAAGGTATGGAACACCTAAATTACGCAGCAGGTATAGCACCAAACTTGCGTGGACCATACTCAACTATGTATGTAATGCGTCCTTGGACTGTACGTCAATACGCAGGTTTCTCAACAGCAGAAGAATCTAACGCATTCTATCGTCGTAACATAGCAGCAGGACAAAAAGGATTGTCATGTGCATTTGACCTTGCTACTCACCGTGGATATGACGCAGATCACGAAAGAGTAGTTGGAGACGTAGGAAAAGCAGGTGTTAGTATTTGTTCAATAGAAGATATGAAAATTCTATTTGATCAAATTCCATTGGACAAAATGTCTGTTTCAATGACAATGAACGGAGCAGTATTGCCAATTCTTTCATTCTACATCATTGCAGCCGAAGAACAAGGTGTTTCAATGGACAAACTTTCAGGAACAATCCAAAACGACATCTTAAAAGAATTTATGGTGCGTAATACATACATTTACCCACCAAAACCATCAATGAAAATAATCGCTGACATATTCGAATTCACATCAAAGAATATGCCAAAATTCAACTCTATTTCTATTTCAGGTTACCACATGCAAGAAGCAGGTGCAACATGCGATATAGAAATGGCATATACCCTTGCAGACGGTTTAGAATACCTAAGAGCAGGTATCAATGCAGGCATGAGCGTTGACCAATTCGCACCAAGACTATCATTCTTCTGGGCAATCGGAATGAATCACTTTATGGAAATTGCAAAAATGCGTGCAGCAAGAATGTTATGGGCTAAATTAGTAAAACAATTCAACCCACAAAATCCAAAATCTCTTGCTTTACGTACACACAGCCAAACATCAGGTTGGTCATTAACAGAACAAGATCCATTCAACAACGTAGGAAGAACATGTATCGAAGCCTTAGGAGCAGCACTTGGACACACACAATCACTTCACACTAACGCACTTGATGAAGCGATTGCACTTCCAACAGACTTCTCAGCTCGTATTGCACGTAACACACAAATCTACTTACAAGAAGAAACAAATATTTGCAGAAGCGTTGACCCATGGGCAGGAAGCTACTATGTTGAAAGCCTAACTCACGAAATAGCACACAAAGCATGGGGACATATCCAAGAAGTTGAAAAACTTGGTGGTATGGCAGCAGCAATCGAAAGCGGTATTCCAAAGATGAGAATCGAAGAAGCCTCAGCAAGAAAACAAGCAAGAATCGATTCACAAAAAGATACAATCCTTGGAGTAAACAAATACAGACTTGCAAAAGAAGACCAAATAGATACATTAGAAATCGACAACACAGCAGTAAGAGAACAACAAATCAAACGTTTAGCAGAATTAAGAGCAAACAGAAACGAAGCAGATGTACAATCAGCATTAGAAGCTCTTTCTAACGTAGCAGCAACAGGCGAAGGCAACTTGTTAGAATACTCAGTAAATGCAGCAAGAAAACGTGCATCACTTGGAGAAATCTCTTACGCATTAGAAAAACATTTCGGACGTTATAAAGCAAAAATAAATCTTATATCAGGCGTGTATTCAGCAGATGCAAAAGACAATGCAAGCTTCAAAAAAGCACAAGAACTTTGTGAAGAATTTGCAAAATTAGAAGGTAGACAACCTCGTATTATGATAGCAAAAATGGGACAAGACGGACACGATCGTGGAGCAAAAGTAGTTGCAACAGGATATGCAGACTTAGGCTTTGACGTAGATATGGGACCATTGTTCCAAACCCCTGCAGAAAGTGCAAAACAAGCAGTAGAAAATGACGTACACATCGTAGGAGTATCTTCACTTGCAGCAGGACACAAAACACTTGTTCCTCAAATCATAGAAGAATTAAAGAAACTTGGAAGAGAAGACATAATGGTAGTTGTAGGAGGAGTTATTCCACCACAAGATTATGACTTCCTTTACAAAGCAGGAGCAGCTGCAATCTTTGGACCGGGCTCAATCATTTCAGAATCTGCAACAAAGATGTTAGAACTTTTGCTTGAAGCAAGAAAGTAAAAAACAAATTTTCTTTTTCATACACTTTATGCCCGAACTCGTAAGAGTTTCGGGCTTTTTAATTTTTATTCTTACCTTTGCACGCAATTACAATTAAACGACACAATGAAACCAAACATCGAAACACACCTTCAATCACAAGTAATCTCCTTTTTACGCTTTCCATTGATTGTTGCAGTAGTCTTTATTCACACACAAATAACAGCAATAGGAGGAATAAAAGCCAACCTTTCCGCACCTTTTTAATTCGCAGGACAATTTCCAATCTATGAAACAACAGTTTTTCTTGTTGCACAAATATTTGCAAGACTTGCAGTGCCGTTATTCTTTATCTTTTCAGGCTTTTTGTTTTTCAAAAAGTGCGATGAATTTAACACAAGCACCTACTTCAACAAATTAAAGAAACGAACACACTCCCTACTCATTCCCTATTTGTTTTGGAATCTTTTATTCATTGTTCTATCCTCTCAATTTGCGGATTCAATCAAAGAATATCTCTTACTATTTTGGCGACCTGCGAGCCTACAACTATGGTTTATTCGTGATTTAATGGTAGTTGTGCTTTTTAGTCCTTTGATTTATTGGCTCACAAAAAAGACAAAACATTATTTTCCTTTAACACTCTGCATACTTTGGCTGATGCAATGGTGGTTTAAAATAAAAGGCATAAGCATAGAAGCCTTTTTCTTCTTTTCCTTAGGAGGATATTTCTCCATAACAAAGAAAAACTTTGTTGAATTAGTAAAAAACAAACTCTCAGTCTTGACAATGCTTTATTTCATTTTGGTTTTAGCAACCTTATTGCTAAGAAATTGCGAATATGTTCTTTACATAAGACGTTTAAGCATTGCAGCGGGAGTGCCATTCATTGTTTCATTAACCGCAAACTGCATAGAGAGAAAAAAAATGGAAAGTAAACTCTTTCTTAGAAGAAAGCAGTTTCTTTATCTATGCCTATCATATCATTGCTATGCAAACTTTGGAAGGAATATTCTTTTCAATCCTGCCTACCACAACCGAAATAAAAGCAACAATACTCTATTTCTTGTTTAGTTTTCTTCTTGTCCTTATTGGATTAGGGCTATATGCCTTACTGAAAAGGTTTCTTCCAAAAACAACTGCCTTTATCACAGGAGGAAGATAAGGGGAAAAATAAAGCAGCGATTTAAAAACTAAACCGCCGCTCTTCTTAAATGAGGTAATTATTATTTCTTTGTTATTTTACAACTACCTTTTGAGTTTTGCTTGCTTTGCTGTTGAACGCTTTCACAACGTAAGCACCTGCTGAAACTTGATTTAATGTAAAGTTTCTGTCTGTTGTAGAAAGTACTTTTTGACCTAATGCGTTGTAAACTTCAACTTGTAAATCGTTTTCCAAAGATTCTATATTGATGTGACGATTATCGTTGTAGATATTAACTTCTAATTCTTCTACATCGCTGATTGAAAGTGATTTCTTAATCAATACTTTGAATCTGTCTGTGTTTTCACCTGCAATAACGTTTGTTGTGTATTCTACTCCTTCGCCTAAATCTATTGTTTCTTCTCCGTCAATGATACTAACGGCTAATCCTTCTGGAATATAGTTGGCTTTGAATGTTACTTCTTTGTTCCCATAAGAACGAACGTTCATTGTAGCGTAATAAGGTAAAGTGTTTACTTCTTCTTTTACTAATTCAATATTGTTTACAACAAAGTAAGGCTCTGTTATTTCTGATGGAGAAAATAGTTTGTTTGCATCAAAGATGTCATATTCTTCATTTGCTTGCTCGTTTTGTGCAAATAATACTTCTGTTTCTCTTTCTCCATCAAGCATTGCAAGGCGTACAAATTCTCTTTCTATGCTTGCTTTTGCAGAATTTGCAGGAGAATCAAATCTTTGACTTTTCTTAAATGTTGCTGAGTGTGTTCCATTGTGATTGAAGTTTACAAAGAAACCTTCTGTTACGTTTATCACACCTGTGATTTCTGGTGTAAATTGTGTGCCGTCAAATTTATAGATAACTTTTCCTTGAAATTGATCTTCCATACAAGCTGCTTGGTCAGCAAGGAATTTTGCAACATCTAATTTAAAGGTATAAGGATTTGCAAGTGCCATCCAATTTCCTCCGTTAGTTGTTAATGTTTTTGTAAAAGTAACATCTCCGTTGTTTAATTGATATACAGGATTTGTAGTAGAATTAAAGTCATAATTATAATCAGAATAATCTGAATGAGCATTAGGGCTGTACATTCCGTCTCCGTAATTTGTGAATATTGTAGGCTCTGTTGCATAAGACCAAGCGAAGAATCCTTCTCCTGCTCCTATTTGTGTTTCTATTGTAGACCATTCATCGCTCCAAGCACCAGTTCCGTAATTAAATGTAGAAACAGAAATGTCATGTGCACCAGGTACTACTGATTCTAATTTGTATCCTGCAAACGGAGCACCAATAAACGACCATTTATCATTTGGTAAACTTGCTGTTAAAACCTCTACAATTCCTAAATTATTATTTGAAGTTTCATTTATCAACTGTCCGCCTTGTGCAATCTTTAATATACCATTGTTTTCTAACTCTATTTGTTGTGCATTTGATGGGTTTTTGATTGTTAAGTCGCTTGTAAGAGTTTTTGTCTTGCCTTCTGGAATTAGATACTTAACTTTTGCCCAAGTATAAGGAGTGTTTGTTCCCGCCAAACAATTATTTAATAAATTTGGATAAGTGTATGCTACTGCGTCAAAAGCAGCAGTACCACTTCCTTGAATTGCTTGGTCTGCAAAAGGAATAGTTAGAGTTACGTTTGTAGAAGCACCGTAAAATATATTAATAGCATTAAAAGTAATAGGATTGATACTTCCGTTTCTATTAGGAGAATATTTCTTTAAATAGGTAAAATTAGTTAAACCAGTGCACTCTTTAAATACACCAATTCCAAGAGTTATCCAACCATTATCATTTATATTGTCTAATGTGCCAATAGTAACTGAGGTTAAATTGGTGCAATCTTCAAATGCATTACCAGCTATTTCAGTTACGCTATTAGGAATAGTAACTTCTGTTAAACGTGTATTTTGGAATGCTCTTGAGTTTATTTTAGTTACGCCATTAGGAATAGTAACTTCTGCTAAACTTGTACAATTTTGAAATGCAGATGGTTCTATAATAGTTACGCTATTAGGAATGATAACAGAAGTTAAACTTGTTTTATCCTTAAACGCATTTTGATTGATATAGATAACAGTATATTGCACTCCATTGCCATCTGTAACAGAAGAAGGAATATTAATAGATGTTACATTTGTTGAATTGTCAGCAAATCCGAATACTTCTACCTGCTTGTAGGTTGTATTCACTACGTTAAACTTTAAATTTCCATTATCAAAGGTCTGTGCTAAAACCACGTTTGTGCCTATTATTAGGCTAATAAGCAAAAATAATTTTTTCATTTTTTGTACTTTTTATTTGTTAATAATTAAATTATAGTTTCACTAATAAAAAGACAAAAAAAAGACGTGAGCCTTGTCTTACTGTTGTATGAGGTTCCGCAATTACCTATATGCCAAATAAGAAAAGCCCACGATATACTCGCAGGCATTTTCTACTTATTCTTATTGGCATATTGTTTGAAATTTTGCGGATTTCATACAACCAAAAATAAGCAAAAACGCTTTTTTATGTCATTAAATTTTCAGCCTGCAAAGGTAAGACAAATTTTTTAAAGCACAAAAATTTTGCGAATAAAGTCTTTATTTTCTAAATTCAAAAAATAGGGAAATCAGATTT
>DEPQ01000019.1:1092-13984 GCA_002358855.1 Bacteroidales bacterium UBA3388 | reverse complement strand
GTTGCAGGCATTTCTAAGTCTTCGCCAATTTCTTCTACTTCTGATGGATTGCCGATTAGGTTAATTACTTGATTTATTTGCATTCCGAAACGTAATTCTCCGAATCCTTCTTTTAAAATAATTTCATTTTTCATAGTATAATTGTTTTGTTTGCGTTTGCAATAATAAACTTTATTTTTGTATTTGCATAATTTATTTAAAAAAAAATTCTCTATTTTCTTTGTATTGAAAAAAAATATATATATTTGCAGTTGTTTTATTTAATGCATAAAATTTTTTTAAAAACATTTTAATATTTAAAGTATATGGCACAAATAAAGTCTTTAAAAGATTTGGAATCTTTGAAGAATAGTGTTCAAGAAATAATTGACACTAGGGTAAAAGGTAACAAAGATGGTTTGGTGCAAATAAAGGTTGCAATGGGTACTTGTGGTATTGCTGCTGGTGCTAAATCCATTTATAATTACTTTTTGGAACAAGTTGACGCTAAGAAATTAGACGTTGTGGTTTATCAAACTGACTGTATGGGACGTTGTTCAGAGGAACCTATGGTTGAAGTTGCATTTCCAGATCAAGAACCAGTGATTTATGGTAATGTTGATAAAGCAAAAGTTGATGAAATCCTTGATAAATTAGGTAAATAACAAAAATAGATAAATTAACTCAAATTAAGGAGGAAAATATATGGCGAAGTTTAAAATGCATATTTTGGTCTGTGGAGGTACTGGTTGCACTGCTTCTCAAAGTCAAGAGATTGCTGATAGATTAAAAAGCAATTTGCTTGATAAAGGTTTGGAAAATGAAGTCCAAGTTATCCTTACAGGTTGTTTTGGTTTCTGTGAAAAAGGCCCTATCGTTAAGATAATGCCTGATAATACTTTCTACACAGAAGTAAAACCAGAAGACGCTCAAGAAATAATAGAAGAACATATTATAAAAGGTCGTAAAGTAACTCGTTTGCTTTATACAGACCCTGAAAAGAAAGAACACGTTTCTGACGCAAAACACATGGGATTCTATAAAAAACAATTACGTATTGCTTTGCGTAATTGTGGCTTTATTGATCCTGAAAATATTGGAGAATATATCGCTTGTGATGGATATGCAGCTGTTGCAAAATGTTTAACTGAAATGACTCCAGAACAAGTTATCAATGAAATAAAACTTTCTGGTTTAAGAGGTCGTGGTGGTGGAGGCTTCCCTACTGGAATGAAATGGGAAATTGCTTCAAAGAATCACGCTGATCAAAAATACGTTGTTTGTAATGCTGACGAAGGAGACCCTGGTGCGTTTATGGATAGAAGTATCCTTGAAGGTGACCCTCACTCTGTTATCGAAGCGATGACTATTAACGGTTATGCTATCGGTGCTACAAAGGGTTTGGTGTATATTCGTGCTGAATACCCTCTTGCAATTCACAGACTTCAAGTTGCAATTGCACAAGCAAGAGAATATGGCGTATTAGGAAATAATCTATTTGGAACAGATTTTTCTTTTGATATAGAATTAAGATATGGAGCAGGAGCTTTCGTTTGTGGAGAAGAAACTGCACTTATTCACTCAATGGAAGGAAAACGTGGAGAACCTACATTTAAACCACCTTTCCCTGCACAAAGTGGATATTTACAAAAACCTACAAACGTAAACAATGTAGAAACATACGCAAATATTCCTATCATTATATTAAAAGGAGCAAATTGGTTCAATAAAATAGGAACAGAAAAATCAAAAGGAACAAAAGTATTTGCTCTTGCGGGACAAATCAATAACGTAGGATTGATTGAAGTTCCAATGGGAATTACTCTTAGAGAAGTAATTTACGAAATTGGAGGAGGAATCAAGAATGGAAGAAAGTTCAAAGCTGTTCAAACAGGAGGTCCATCAGGTGGTTGTTTGACAGAAAAACATCTTGATACTCCAATTGATTATGATAACCTTATTGCAGCAGGTTCAATGATGGGCTCAGGAGGAATGGTTGTTATGGACGAAACATCTTGTATGGTTGCCATCGCTAAATTCTATCTTGAATTTACTTGTGAAGAAAGTTGCGGAAAATGTTCTCCTTGTCGTATAGGTAATAAGAGAATGTTAGAAATTCTTGACAAGATTACAAAAGGCAATGGAACAATGGAAGATCTTGAAAACTTAAAGAATCTTGCGGGAGTAATTAAGGATACAGCTCTTTGTGGATTAGGACAAACATCACCAAACCCAATTTTATCAACACTTACAAACTTCTGGGAAGAATATGTTGAACACGTTCAAGATAAGAAATGTAGAGCTGGTGCTTGTAAATCATTGATGCAATATGTAATAGATCAAAGCGTTTGCGTTGGTTGTACAGCTTGTGCAAGAAATTGTCCTGTTAATGCAATTCAAGGAGAAAAGAAAACACCGCATACAATCAACCCTGAATTGTGTATCAAGTGTGGTACTTGTATTGAAAAATGTAAATTCAATGCAATTAGTATCCAATAAGGATTTTGTCTAATCAACAAATTAAGAAAAGAGAAATGGAAACAGTAAATTTAATAATAGACGGTAAAGCGGTTGTAGCAGAAAAAGGTCAAACTATATTAAAAGCTGCAAGAAAAGCAGGTATATCTATCCCAACGCTTTGCTATTATGAACTTAATGGACAAAAATTAGAAAACAAACCAGGTGGTTGTAGAGTTTGTGTTGTTGAGGTTGAAGGAAGAAAAAACTTAGCTCCAGCTTGTGCAACAGAGGTAATGGAAGGAATGGTAGTTCACACTCACTCATTAAGAGTTGTGAATGCAAGAAGAACTGTTGTTGAACTAATTCTTTCTGACCACCCATCAGATTGTTTGAGTTGTTCAAAGAGCGGAAATTGCGAATTGCAAACATTGGCTCAAAAATTAGGAATAAGAGAAATACCTTTCAAAGGAGAACAATCTACATATAGAAAAGATAACTCTCCTTCAATCATAAGAGATGTTGATAAATGTATAATGTGTCGCCGTTGCGAAACTGTATGTAATGAATTGCAAACAGTTGGAGCATTAAGTGCAGTAAACAGAGGCTTTGAAGCAGTTGTTGCAACAGCATTTGAACAAGATCTTGTAAAATCATCTTGTACAATGTGTGGACAATGTGTTATGGCTTGCCCTGTTGGAGCATTGAGCGAAGTAAATCAAACACGTCAAGTAATACAAGCAATCAATAATCCTCAAAAAACAGTTATCGTTCAAACAGCTCCTGCTGTCAGAGTAGCCTTAGGAGAAGAATTTGGATACCCTGCTGGAACAATTGTTACAGGAAAAATGGCAGCTGCATTAAGAAGAATAGGATTTGACTATGTATTTGACACAGATTTTGCAGCAGACTTAACAATAATGGAAGAAGGAACAGAATTGTTGGGTAGAATCCAAAAATTCATGGAAGGAGACAAGAATGTTAAATTACCTATCTTAACATCATGTTGTCCAGGTTGGGTTAATTTCTTTGAAACAAATTATCCTGATATGTTAGACGTTCCTTCAACAGCAAAATCTCCTCAACAAATGTTTGGAGCAATAGCAAAGAACTATTGGGCAGAAAAATTGAAAATAAAAAGAGAAGACATGGTTGTAGTTTCTATAATGCCATGTGTTGCTAAGAAATATGAATGTCAAAGAGATGAATTCAAGGTTGATGGCAACCCAGATGTAGATTTCTCATTAACAACAAGAGAATTGGCAGAATTGATAAAACAATTCAATATTGATTTCAATTCATTAGAAGAAGAAGATTTCGATATGCCACTTGGAGCATCAACAGGAGCATCTGTAATCTTTGGAGCAACAGGAGGAGTAATAGAAGCAGCAGCTCGTACAGCATACGAAGTATTCACAGGAAAAACTCTTGAAAAAGTAGATTTCACTGAATTAAGAGGATTAGAAGGAGTAAGAGAAGCAACAATAGACTTCAACGGTACACCAATCCACTTAGGAATTGCACACGGATTAGGAAACGCAAGAAAACTTTTAGATAAAGTTCGTAAAGGTGAAGTACAATATCACGCAATAGAAGTGATGGCTTGTCCAGGCGGTTGTATCGGAGGAGCAGGACAACCTTATCATCATGGAGATTTCTCAATAGTAGAAAAACGTTTTGAAGCAATCTACAAAGAAGATTTAGGAAAAGAATTGAGAAAATCTCACGAAAATCCATACATCAAACAATTGTATGATGAATATTTAGGAACTCCTTGTGGAGAAAAATCTCACCATCTACTTCATACACATTATTTCGATAAATCAAAACAAGTAGAAGTAGAAGCGTAATTAAACTTTAAAACTTAAAAGTTATGGCAAAAGTAAAATTATCAGAAAGTAAGATAAATAAAATAAAAGAAATCTGTGCATCATTTGGCAATCAACCAGGAGAAGCAATCAATGTTTTGCACAAAGTACAAGGAGAATTTGGTTATCTTCCAGCAGAAGTACAAGAATTAATAGCAATGGAACTTAATGTACCAGTAGCAACAATCTATGGTATCGTAACATTCTATTCATTCTTTACAATGATACCAAAAGGAGAACACCCAATCTCTGTATGTATGGGAACAGCATGCTACGTTAGAGGAGCAGAAAAAGTTCTTGATGAATTTAAACGTCAATTAGGTATTGGAATCGGAGAAACAACAGCAGATGGAAAATTCTCTTTGAATTGCCTTCGTTGTGTTGGTGCTTGCGGATTAGCACCAGTTGTAACAATAGGAGATAAAGTTTACGGACGTTTAACTCCTGATATGGTAAAAGACATAATCAACGAATATAATTAGTAGTTGTTTATAATGCAAAAAGAGACACGTTAAATTTTAGCGTGTCTCTTTTTTTTGGAATAATGAAACAAAAAAATATCCATCTTAAAAGCAAGATGGATATTTTTTATCTTTTCTAATTTAGCAGGAATGCTTACTTCTTTGTGTTACGAACAACTCTTGTTCCAACAACTGCTCCACCTAAACCTAAAAGTAAAAGAGTTGCAGGTGCGATAGGACTTTTTGTTCTTCTTATACCAGTTCCTTCTTCTGCTTGTTCTGCATTTGCATAATCTTTATCACCACTTCCAAACCAATTTATGTCTTTTGTAGGTGGATTGAATTGTGCGAAAACTCCTGTTGTTAATGCTATTGCTGCTAAAAATATTGCTACTTTTTTCATTATTTAATTGTTTTTTTTTATTCTCTATCAGTCTGCAAAATTACAACTTTATTTTAATATTACAATATTTTTTAAAGAAAAAATTTTCTAAAACAAAGAAAAAATTTAGCGAAACAAAGAAAAAATACAAAAAAACAGCGTATTTTTGCAAGAAAGTAAAAAGAAGAAAAAATATGAAGAAGATTGTTTTATTGATTTGTATGGTTTTGGGAGGATATTTTGCTGTTTCTCAAACTGTAGGTAGTGGTCTAAGATGTTTTATGACTAATCTTAATTCACCAAAGTCTATTCAAGAAAAGTTTCCTCAAAGATTTTCTCTACAAACTATTGATGGGAAACAGTATATTTCACTTGTGGCAAAGGTTGTCTCTGATGCAACAAACGAAGATATAGAAAAGTTGGGTTGTAAGGTGCGTTCAAGAAGTGGAAATATTGTTTCGCTTCGAGCAGAGGTAGAGTCGTTGGAGAAAATTGTGAAGTCAGAAAAAATAATTGAGGTAGATGCTGCACGAAAAGTTGGTGTGCCTCAGTTGAAAGACGCAGTTAAGGACGTGAATGCTGATTATGTTCATCAAGGATTGGATATGCCTTTTGGAATCAATGGAGAGGGTGTGATAATTGGCGTGGCTGATTGGGGATTTGACTATACTCACCCAGTATTTTACGATACCCTTATGCAAAATTATAGAATTGTAGGAGCGTGGGACCAATTCCGCACATCAGGAACTGCTCCTGAAGGATTTGATTATGGTGCGGAAATAATAGGACAAGAAAATCTTCTTGCTGCTGAGTGTGATACAAATAATATTTATGATAAAGGTTATCACGGAACGCATGTTGCTTCAATAGCATCAGGAGCGGGTGCTGGAACTGACTATCGTGGAGTAGCATTTGGTTCAGAACTTTTATTCGGAACGTGGTTGGTGGACGAAAGTAATGTAATGGACGCATACGTTTGGATGAAAAATGTTGCCAAATCAAAGAATAAACGTTTGGTGATAAATAATAGTTGGGGTGTTTATTCTTTTGGCTATATGGACGGAACGTCTATGTTAGATCAGTTTATAGAAAATATGTCAGAAGAAGACAGTGTAGTTTTTGTTTCAAGTGCAGGCAACAACGGAGGTTCACAATTTCATATAAAAGCAGAGTTTGAAGAAAGGGATACAATAAGAAGTGAATTTAAATTTGACTTGCCGACATCTTCTTCAAGACATTATTGGGGACAAACTGTTTCTTTGGCAGGGGATAGTCTTGCTATATTCTCTGCAAAGATAGAAATCTATTCAAGAAATTGGGAGTTGCTTTACGAAAGTGAACTTTTAGCGGCAGATGGTAGTGTTATTCCAGAAACAGCCGTTGTTTTAAGTGAAACAGACTCTTTAATATATAGAGCATCTTCTCGTTTAGGAACAAATTCTCGTCCTTTGATGGATTGGGAAGTGAGATTTACAAATCATAACACTACTTGCCATGCTGTTTTGGTTATTACAGCAGAAAATGGCAATGTTCACGCATGGAATGTTGCTTGTTTGACAACAGGAGTTGGTAATTGGGGATTACCATTTGCTTGGCACGCAAACGGATATATTTCAGGAGATAGTGAATACTCAATAAGCGAACCGGGATTAGGTCAAGGGGTGATTACAGTTGCTGCACACAAAGCAGGAAGACGCAATAGTTCATCATCTGTTTCTAATATTGCGGGTTTTTCAAGCCATGGTCCAAATTTATTTCAATGGTTAAAACCAGATATTTCTGCTCCTGGGCAATTAGTTGTGTCGGCTATTTCATCATTTGCAACAGAACCACCAACACCAAAAACAACTGTGGAATTTAATGGTAGAGAATATCCTTTTGCAACATTGTCTGGAACTTCTATGTCTTCGCCTATGATTACGGGAATAGTGGCTTTGATTTTGCAAGCAAACCCTAACTTAACTCCTTCGCAAGTAAAAGAGATACTTATCACAACTGCAAGACAAGATAATTATACAGAAGAAGTACCAAACTATATTTGGGGATATGGAAAGGCTGATGCACATCAAGCAGTTAAAAAAGCAATTCAATTAGTGAGTTTAGATGATGTTCAAATTGAAAATAACATAACTCTTTTTCCTAATCCTGTAAATAATACCTTATTTATAGATGCTGCAAATCAAGAATACGAATTGCAATGCCTTACAGACCTTTCAGGACGAAGAATTATGGATTTGCAAGGCAAAAAAGACAAGATCAATATCTCTAATTTAAAATCGGGAGTCTATTTCTTGCAAATGAAAGTTAATTCTAAAATATTGAATCTTAGAGTAATAAAACAATAAGTAAAAAATAAATTATAGTCAATTTGCTAAAATCCGATAAAAATGAGTAATTTTGGCAAACCAAATAATAAATTAGAAACTAAAAAACAATAAGAAATGAACATTCCATCAAATGTTAAGTATTCAGAAGACCACGAATGGTTGAGAATCGAAGGAGACGTTGCATACATCGGTATATCTGACTATGCACAACACGAATTAGGAGATATAGTATTCGTAGATGTTGATACAGTAGGCGAAGAAATTTCAAGAAACGAAGTATTCGGAACTATCGAAGCAGTAAAAACAGTATCTGATTTAATGATGCCTGTTAGCGGAGAAATATTAGAATTTAACGAAGCATTGGAAGACAATGCGGCAGCAATCAATTCTGATCCATACGGAGAAGGTTGGATTATCAAAATAAAGATGACTAACCCTGCTGAAGCAGAAGAATTGAAAGATGCAGCAGCGTACTCAGCTTTCATAGGCTTATAATTTGATTTTTTGATTTATAAATATTTGTAGATGCTCGATTCTTTTTTCGGGCATCTTCTTTTGTATATGCAAAACGAGTATAAAAAGAAGTATAAAGTACTTTCCGTAGTCTTATTTGTCTTATGGATTGTTGTAATGTTTGTTATGCTGCTTTTGCCTAATGATTTATTGCAACAAAATCGTACTTCGCTTTTCAATATTCCACATTCTGACAAAATTATGCATTGCGGATTGTTTGGAGTCTTTGCTTTTTTGTTGCAAAGCCTTTTATTGCTCAACTCAAAACTGAAAACAAAAAAACAATACTTCGTTTCCCTAATAGTAGCAACTTTATTCGGTTTATTTACTGAGGTTTTACAAGCCTTAACTTATCAATGGTGTGGAAGAAGATTTGAGCTTGCGGATTATATTTCTGACATAGTGGGAGTGGTTTTAGCTTTGTTGTTTTTTGTCTTATGTGAAAAAAAATTAAAGAAAAGGTTGCAAAATGAAAAATAATTCGTAATTTTGCAAACTCAAAAAGAAAAAGAAGAAAAAGTATAATATATTAAAATTAAGTAGTTAGAGTATGTACTTGACAACTGAAAAGAAAAAAGAAATCTTTGCTCAATACGGCAAAAGCGAAGCTGACAGCGGATCAACAGAAGCTCAAATAGCGTTGTTCACATTTAGAATCCAACATCTAACAGAACACGTAAAGAAAAGTCATAATGACTTGTCTACAAAGAGAGCATTAGTAAACTTAGTTGGTAAAAGAAGACGTTTATTAGACTATCTAAAAGATAGAGACATCGAAAGATACCGTGTATTGATTAAACAATTAGGTATAAGAAAGTAATACTTATTTTGTATGAAAAGAAATAAAAAGGCGATTAGCTTCTAATTGCCTTTTTTTTGTTGTATGTAGGAGCAAAAACGAAGAAAAGAAGAATTTTATCCAAGCCGCTCCTCTTGGAAGAGGTTAAAAAAGAAAGAAAAAAGATGTTAGGAACAAAAAAACAGTTTGCATTAGCAGACGGAAGAACCATCGAAATTGAAACAGGTAAGTTAGCAAAACAAGCAGATGGCTCAGCAGTCGTTAGAATGGGCGATACAATGCTTTTAGCCACAGTTTGTGCAAAAAAAGAAGTAGGAGAAAATGTGGATTTTATGCCTTTGACAGTAGATTATCAAGAAAAATATGCTGCAACAGGTAAATTTCCAGGAGGATTCTTCAAAAGAGAAGCAAGACCAAGCGAATATGAAATCTTAATTTCAAGATTGATAGATAGAGCGTTAAGACCGCTTTTCCCAGATGATTTTCACGCAGAAGTACAAGTACAAGTAACACTTATTTCGGGCGATCCAACAACACCACCCGATGCCTTAGCAGCCTTAGCCGCAGCATCAGCTTTAGCAGTTAGTGATATACCTTTCAATGGTCCGGTATCAGAATGTAGAATTGCATATATTGACGGTCAATTCATGATAAATCCAAATTATGAAGAAATGGAAAGAGCAGAATTGGACCTTATAGTAGCAGCAACCGAAGACAACATTATGATGGTCGAAGGAGAAATGAAAGAAGTCCAAGAATCATTGATGTTAGAAGCTCTTAAACAAGCACACGCTTCAATAAAACTTCACTGTCAAGCACTAAGAGAACTCACAGAAATGGTAGGAAAAACTCAAAAGAGAGAGTACTGCCACGAAGAAAATGACTTAGAACTAAAAGAAAAACTTCATCAAGCAGTATATCAAAAATGCTATGATTTTGCTAAACAAGGAATCAAGTCAAAATCAGAAAGAGGAGAAGGATTCAAAGCAATCAAGCAAGAATTTATAGAAACACTTGATGCAGAAGAAGCAGAAGCAAAATCATTTATGATAGACCGTTATTTCCACGCAGTAGAAAAAGAAGCAATGCGTGATATGGTTTTGAATGAAAGAGTAAGATTAGACGGAAGACAACTAAACGAAATCCGTCCTATTTGGGCAGAAGTAGGATACTTGCCAACACCACACGGATCAGCAATCTTCACACGTGGAGAAACACAATCACTTTCTACATGTACACTTGGAACAAAACTTGACGAACAAACAATAGACGGAGTTATGGTTGTAGGAAAAAATAACTTCATTCTACACTATAATTTCCCAGGATTCTCAACAGGAGAAGTAAAACGTTCAGGCTCAACTTCAAGAAGAGAAATCGGACACGGCAATTTAGCAATGAGAGCCTTAAAACAAGTACTTCCAACTCAAGAAGAATGTCCATATACCATTAGATTAGTATCAGATATATTAGAATCAAACGGTTCATCTTCAATGGCAACAGTTTGTGCAGGCTGTTTAGCATTGATGGATGCAGGAGTTCCAATTCACAAACCAGTATCTGGAATAGCAATGGGATTGATTGCAAAAGACGGAAAATGGGCTGTACTTTCTGACATCTTAGGAGACGAAGACCACTTAGGAGATATGGACTTCAAAGTAACAGGAACAAGAGATGGTATCACAGCTTGCCAAATGGATATCAAATGTGACGGACTTTCTTACGAAATATTAGCACAAGCATTAGCACAAGCAAACGAAGGAAGAATGCACATCTTGAACATAATCGAAGATACAATTCCAGCACCAAGAGAAGACTACAAACCAAACGTACCAAGAATAGTTTCAATGACAATTCCAAAAGAATTTATTGGAGCAGTAATTGGACCACAAGGTAAAGTAATCCAAGAACTTCAAAAAGAAACTAACACAGTTATCACAATAGAAGAAGCAGGCGAAGTAGGAAGAGTAGAAATTGCCTCAGTAGATAAAGCAGGCGTTGAAGCAGCAATAGCAAGAATAAAAGGCATAATAGCAGTTCCTGAAATAGGAGAAGAATACGAAGGAGTTGTAAAAAATCTTCAAACATTCGGAGCATTCGTTGAGTTTCTTCCAGGAAAAGATGGTTTACTTCACGTTAGCGAAATCAATTGGTCAAGAGTAGAAAACGTAGAAGACGTATTGAAAGTAGGCGATAAGATAAAAGTAAAACTTATTGAAATAGACAAAAAGACAGGAAAATTCAAACTATCTCACAGAGTCTTGTTGCCAAAACCAGAAGGCTACGTAGAACCTCAAAGAAAACCAGAACGTCCACGCGGACCAAGACCAGAAAAGAAATAAAACAGAAAAATAAGTCAAAGACTTAATAAAATAAAACGCTCGTTTGTCAAAATATTTCAAAGACTTACGAGCGTTTTTCTTTGTTTTATTTTTCTTAGAAGTCTTCTAAAAGTTTATCAACATCATTATCTTCATATACTTTAGTAATCTTGTTAAGCCCTTGCATTGGGTCAGAAGAATGGATATTGCTTATTGCTTTCATTGCTTCAATCTTAAGATTTATATCATCAGATTCTAATTGTTTGTAAAATTGATCTAATGTTTTCTCTCGTTGCTTAAATGTTTCTCCTAAGTATTGTTCTACATTTTTAGATTTTTCCCCTATTTTAGCAATATCTTTTTGGGTAATTGCTTCCAACTGTTTGGTGCGTTCTCTTGATTTAAGAACGCCACCGACAGTGTTTGTTATATTATTTGCTAAATCTATTTTCTGTTGAATTAATTCTCTATTATCATATCCTTGTCCGTAATCAGCCGGATAATAAGGCTGATTGTTGTCATAAGTAGATATCTGATTATTATCTTCTTCTTGCGTATATGAATCATCTTCTTCACAATACTCAACTACATAATCATTTGTTAATTCTTCTTCATTATAATCTGTTTGTAGATTTGCCATATTCTTTAATTTATTAATTTATCATTACGTATATCATTAAAAGCTCCAACTAATTTTATTAAAGGTAGAAAATCATTTTTAGTTAATTCGGAATTTCCACTAAATACCTTATCTCTTAATGGTACGTATGCACAATAAAGGTCTATGTTTGTTTTAACAATCTTTTCAATTAATTCAAGCGTGGATTTAATTGCAGTTTTCTCTTCTTGAATTGCATCTGCTGTTTTTTCTATGTTTTTAACGAGTTTCCTTTGTTGTTCTCTATTCGCTTCTTTCTTTTGTTCACGTTCAGCATAAGCATTTAGTGCTGCTCCAGCTATTGCTGCTCCAACTGCTGCTTTGTTTCCTACTCTTATTCCGGAGCCTCTTAGAGAATTAACTATTTCTAATCCTGCGTATGCTCCATCTGTAAGAGCATTTCTATAATCCATTGTAAGTTGATCTATGTTTAAAGAAGAACTTTCAAGTTGAGAAATATCAATATTAAACAAACTTTTCTCCATTTCTTAGTTATTTTTACCTTTTGAGAGATAAAAATTAACAACTTCTCTTGCCAAATAGATATTTCTGTGTGCAACTAATCTTACTTTGGTTAACTCATTATTTACGTCTCCCCTGATTAAATCCAACTCTTCTACTATTCCAATCAATTCATTTGAAAAAGATTGGTATTGTTGTGTTTGAGAAGTAAGTTTATCAATACTGGTAAATCCCATATTATTAGTGATATCCATACTTTCTATTTGACGAATTCTGCTATCTGCATTAGGCACTTTTATTCTACTTAACTTTGTCTTTAAGTTCTGAATTAGTCCTAATTCTCTTGGATTTCTTTGCAGAATGTTTTGTTCGTAAATATCTTTTCTTAAATCTCTTGAACGTTGAAAATAATCTTCCACATACTCACTAACTTTACTTTCTGGATAAATATTAAGTTCATAGAACAAGGTAAGTTGTTTGTCAAACAATTGTTTCTTATATTTTTCTCTATCTTCATCATTTGAATTTCCTATTATTTCACTAAGTTTTTTGTATTCATCTAAGAAATAATTTAAGTTTGGTATGTTATAAGTTTCATCTAATTTTTCGGGAATAGGTAAAAAAGAGCCTTCAAATGCTTCCTCTAAATTTGATTGTACTTTTTTTCG
>DEPQ01000019.1:0-993 GCA_002358855.1 Bacteroidales bacterium UBA3388 | reverse complement strand
TTCTTGTTCTCTTTTCTTATTTTGTTCATTTATATGCCATATTAGTAAACTTATGGCAATAATACCCCCTATTCCTAATAGTATCCATTTGCAAACAGACCAATAAGGAACAATAACAAAAAATATTGTAAGTGCTAATCCGCCGATACCTAAGATCCAAGATAAGCCATCGTCCTCATCTTCATCAGAAGCAAGTCTAAATATCGATATTACAAGCATTACAACACCTGCAATACCTAATACAACTTTTATAACAGCCCAAATTGTAGCCCAAAAATAGACTATTAAACCAATAACTATTGCTATTAAAATAAATCTCCACATAATATTAACTTCTTTTTAACCAAACCATTCCCTCA
This sequence comes from Bacteroidales bacterium UBA3388, assembly GCA_002358855.1. Classification (GTDB taxonomy): domain Bacteria; phylum Bacteroidota; class Bacteroidia; order Bacteroidales; family P3; genus Onthomorpha. The sequence continues at coordinate 634 of DEPQ01000019.1, read as the reverse complement.
TTCTTTGAGGCATAAATTCCTTTCGTTGTTGTAGCGATGATTTCTGTGCCTGCATCGTTCAAATCTATAAACTCGCCGTACATCATTCCTTCATATCTTAGTCGCCAAATACGACCTCCGTCTTTTGATATTTCTATTCTGTTTCTTTTTTGAGGGTTTATTCTTATCAAAGCCCCATTATGTGTAACTACTTGACTCATAATAATAAATTTAATGTTATTTTAACTTATTTTCTTTCTTTTACCCAAGTCCCAAATGGCGATTAAATGATTTCTTTCTTTGACTTCAAGGCATAAAAAAACGTGGGACTTTTTTCTTATAGTTATATGAGGTCCTCGAAACTACCTATCTGCTAAATAAGAAAAGCCCACGATATTACTCGTGAGCGTTTTCAACTTATCTTCTTAGCAGATTGTATGAAATTTTCGAGGTTTCATATAACTAAGTATAAGCAAAAACGCTTTTATGTCGTATTAAAATTTACTCAGTCTAAATTATTTTTCTTTTTCTTTTAGCATAGGCATAAATTTTCGTTTATAATTTTTCAGCTGACAAAGGTATAACAAATTTTTTTAAGTACAAAAAAACTTGCGAATAAAGTCTCGGTTTTCTAAATTCAAAAAATAGGGAAATC
>DEPQ01000026.1 GCA_002358855.1 Bacteroidales bacterium UBA3388 | reverse complement strand
GTTAACGTTCAAGCAATGGTATTCGGTAACATGGGTAACGATTCTGCAACAGGAGTGGCATTTACTCGTAACCCAGCAAACGGAGATAATCAATTCTATGGAGAATGGTTGATAAACGCACAAGGAGAAGACGTTGTTGCAGGTATCAGAACACCAAATCCATTGAACAGCGAAACAAAAACAGAACAAAACAAGCACTTGCCTTCAATGCAAGAGGTAATGCCTGAAACATATAAAGAATTGTGCGATATAAGAGATATCTTGGAAAAGAATTTCCGTGATATGCTTGACATAGAGTTTACAATTCAAAACAATAAATTGTATATGTTACAATGCCGTGTAGGAAAAAGAACAGGTGTTGCAGCAGTTACAATGGCAATGGAGATGCTTGGCGAAGGCTTAATCTCAGAAAAAGAAGCAATTTGCAGAGTATCACCAGAACAATTAGACGAATTACTTCACCCAATCCTTGATGCAAAAGAAGAAGCTAAATACACAGTGATAGCACAAGGCTTACCAGCAGGTCCAGGCGGTGCTGTAGGAGTGATAGCTATGACAAGCGAAGAAGCAATGCGTCTTGAAAAAGCAGGAATTGCAAACATCTTGGTTAGAGAAGAAACAAACCCAGAAGATGTTGAAGGAATGCGTGCAGCAACAGGTATCTTAACAGAAAGAGGTGGTATGACATCTCACGCAGCCTTAGTTGCAAGAGGTTGGGGTAAATGTTGTATAGTAGGTTGCAGTGCTTTGAAAATAGATATGGAAGCAAAAACTGTTTCAATGGGTGGAAAAACTTACAAAGAAGGAGATACACTTAGCTTAAACGGAACAAAAGGAACAGTTTACGAAGGAGCAGTAGCAACAATCAATGCATCAGAAAACGAATTGTTCAAACAATTCATGCAATTGGTTGATAAATACAGAACAATGGGCGTTAGAACAAACGCAGACAATCCAAAAGATGCACAACAAGCCATAGATTTTGGAGCAGAAGGTATAGGATTGTTCAGAATTGAGCACATGTTCTATGGAGAAAATTCAGAAAAACCATTAGCTATATTAAGAAAAATGATTCTTTCTGGCTCAACAGAAGAAAGAAAGAAATGGTTAAACGAATTATTACCATACATCAAAGTAGCTGTTAAAGGAACAATGCAAGTGATGAATGGAAAACCAGTAACATTCCGTTTGATTGACCCACCTTTGCATGAATTTGTGCCACACACACAAGAAAATGTAGAAGCTTTAGCAAAAGAATTAGGAATTGCAACAGAAGAATTAAATAAGAGAATTGTAGCATTGGAAGAAGTAAACCCAATGATGGGATTAAGAGGAGTAAGATTAGGAATCACTTATCCTGAAATCACAGAAACACAATTCAGAGCATTATTTGAAGCAGAAGCAGAATTAAGAAAAGAAGGCTTTGATCCACACTTAGAAATCATGGTTCCATTGACAATTTCTGTAACAGAGCTTAAACACCAAAAAGCAATTTGCAATAGAGTTCACGCAGAAGTTGAAGCAGCAATGGGAGCTAAGATAGAATATATGTATGGAACAATGATAGAAATACCAAGAGCAACACTTGTAGCAGACAAAATAGCAGAAGTAGCAGATTTCTTCTCATTCGGAACAAACGACTTGACACAAATGACCTTTGGATTCTCTCGTGATGACGTAAATGGTATTTTGGAAACATATCAAAGCGAAAAGATAATTCCTGCCGATCCATTCCAAACATTAGATCAAGAAGGAGTAGGACAATTAGTAACTTTGGGTGTTCAACGAGGCAGAACAACAAAACAAAATCTTAAAGTAGGAGTTTGTGGAGAACACGGAGGAGATCCAGAATCAGTTAAATTCTTCTTCAAAAACGGAATGAACTACGTATCATGTTCACCATTTAGAGTACCAGTTGCAAGACTTGCAGCAGCACAAGCAGCAGTAAACGAAAGCAAATAAGAGCTAAAAACAATAAAACCAAAAGGCGATTGAAATTATTTCAGTCGCCTTTTTTTAAATTATTGATTTATTTGTTCTATCTATTTGTTTAAATGTGCAAAATCTTTTGTTTTAATTTTTGTAATAATTCTATTACCACTGCGATCAAGTAAACCATCTTTTGTTTTTAATACCAATCCTTCTGCATCATAATTTTTGTTTTCAGCAATTGTTGATTTGTATCCATTTTTTACAAATTCTATTGCCTCGTTCAAAGTCATATAACCAATAATTGGAACAATTTTTAATCCCATTTTGTGAGCTAAGTCTTCAAGTGAAATTCTTTGTAGCCACCATTTGCCAACTCTAATATCAAATAGAATAAAATCTACATCATCTGCTATATAATTCTTACCTTTTTGAATATTGATTCCATAACCTTCTCCAAATAGTTGAATAGTAGTAGGCTCTTTAAATGAGAATACATTATTTGGATTAAACGAATCAAATATATTATGTAATTTTTCTAATAAATGTTTTGGGATATCTGCACGTTCCGTTCTTCCATGAAAAGATATACTCCAATCATTTTCCTCACGCCAATCAATATCTATATGAATATTTGTACCATCTATTTTTTCAGTACATTCCCATAATGTATTTTCTAATGTTTTGAAATAATCAAAAGTGTAATCTCCTAAAATTATATTATTGGTTTTTTCCTCACGCTTAAATAACGTGTTTATTTTTTGATAACTTGCCATAATTTTTATATTGTTGCGTGTTCTATTTGCAAATTTAAATAAATATTTTAAAAGTATAAAAGAAAACGAATTTTTGTTTTGTTTCTATGAAATGTTAAGTGGAAACATTTTCTTAAAGACTTAACAAAAAAACAAAGAAAAAATTAAATGAATTATGTATTTTTTTAGATAAGAATGATAGAAAAAGAAATTGCGTAGAAACAATTTTTAAAATAAATTTGTTATTTTTGCATGGAAAAACAATTAAAAATATAATTCTATGTCAGAGAGTGAAATGAATAGTTATAGATTCAGTTCTGGAGAAGAACCTTCTGATGAGATGTTGTGTCAATTAATGAAAGAGGTTGCACAAGAAGTAAATGAAAGTAATGAAAAAGTATTGTGCAGTTTTTTTGAATCTTTACGAAAAGAGGCAAGTGAAATAAGAAAAACTTGGATTAAGGAATAACGTTTTTAAAATATGAATAATGCAGAACATCTCCCTTTGTTAATAGTGATAGCAGGACCTAATGGTTCTGGTAAAACATCTATAACATCTAAACTTCTTAAACATGAATGGGCTCAAACTATAATGCCTAATATAGAATTATAGATAGTGCTTATAATTTTTTCGTTTTTTGTTGCGTTATGTTTTTATGAAAAAAGGCTTTGTAATTGTTTTTTTAGTGTTGTTTTCTTTTTCGCTTTCGGCACAAAGTGTGAAGGAAATTTGCATTGGGGTGAATGAGTATGCGAAAAAGTTGCATTCTGCTTACTATGAGGCTAAGGTTACTTTTAATAGTAAAGAAGATACTTTGTCTTATTTTCACAAGGTAAGTTTTCAAAAAAATAAACATAAGAATAAAATCTTTGCAAAGTTCAATACACAAATTTATTCTGGTGGGGAGTTAATAAAACAAGTCTTTTGCGACAATAATCAATTTACTTTTGTTGATTTTTACGAAAATATTGCCGAACAATACGAAAAAGAGGATTATAAAATCTTCATTTCGCAATTAGATACTAATCTTATTCCTGCTTTTGTTTTTAATAAACCTGTCTTTAACTTAAAGGCGATTGAAAAAGGTGAGGTTCAAATAACAAAAGGTCAAGACACGATAATCAATGGCTTTGAAGTGTTTTGTCTTAATGAAGTTTCTGC
>DEPQ01000025.1 GCA_002358855.1 Bacteroidales bacterium UBA3388 | reverse complement strand
TTGAACTTAGAAAACCAAGACTTTATTCGCAAGTTTTTTGTACTTTAAAAAAATTGTTATACCTTTGTGGCGTGAAAAATTATTAACGAAAAAATTGTGTAACCCTTAAAAAAGGAGGACAAAAAGGAGACAAAGAATAACGATAATTTAGACTGAGTAAATTTTAATACGACATAAAAAGCGTTTTTGCTTAACTTTATAGGTGTGAAACTTGGAACATTTCATACAATCCATTAAAAGTAAAGCAGTAAACGCTCACGAGTAATATCGTGGGCTTTACTTATTTAATGGATTAGGTAGTTCCAAGACCTCACACTTAGAATAAGAAAAAAGTCCCACGTTTTTTTATGCCTTGAAGTCAAAGAAAAGAAATAAGTAATCGCCATTTGGGACTTAGGCAAAGTAAATTATAAAAAAATAAAACAGTATTAAAAAATTAAAAAAAGAAATTATCATGAAATGGTTTATTAAATGTATCAAACAGTACGCAGATTTTAAAGGGCGTGCAAGAAGAAAAGAATATTGGATGTTTACACTTTTCAACGCAATATTCGGTATCGTAGCAATAATACTTGACTTAGCTTTATTCTCTGGAGCAAGTATAATGAGTACTTTATTAAGTTTATTTCTATTCATCCCAGGTTTAGCAGTTTGCATTCGTCGTTTACACGACATAGGAAAAAGTGGTTGGTGGGTTCTTATAGCCCTTATACCAATTATTGGTGCAATTTGGGCACTTGTATTAGTTTGCCTTGATAGCGAACCAGGAACTAATAAATGGGGAGACAATCCAAAAGAATAAATAGTCAAACAAAGTATTACTACCGAGGAGATATAATCTTCGGTAGTAATCTATAAAAAATTATAAGGTAATTAAAATTAAAAGAAATGAGAGAAAAATACGAAGACAACGACTTCTTAAATGGTTATATCATAATAGCAGGATTACTAATTTTTGGTCTCAAGCCATTGAAATGGTTTGGCATTAGTGTAAACAGTACATTGTCATTGGTATTGCTTGGTTTAGGTTTTCTCTTCCTTATAATAGGATGTGTAAAAGCATTCATAGATAAAATGAAAGAATAAAATGAGAAAGATTTTAGCATTTTTTTTGATTGTATTATTTGCTTCTTGTGCAGATTTTCTTAACCCATTAAGTGGAACAATCTGGTATATGGAAGAAGAATCATACGATATATGGACAAATAGTTTTGATTATGAAGAGTGTTATATTGAATTTATAGATGGAGATCAAGTTAAATTTTGGTCAGGAAACAATGTAATTTATGGTAAATACCAATTTGGTGAAGATATAGATTGGATTTATTTCGAGGATTTCGGTAATATTGATAGTGCTTTTTGGTCAACCTCAACTATTGATTTGTATTATACAAAAGATAATGGTAAAAGAGGCACTTTTGTTTTCTATTTCTTAGAATAAAAATCCAATAAATAACATGTAAATACGATAAAACGCTCGTGAGTCTTTACTTTGTTTTGACAAACGAGCGTTTTGTTTTTTAAGTCTTTGACTTATTATTTCTTTATCTTTGCATCAAGAAATGTTTTCTCTGCCATATAGGAAGAACGCACCAAAGGACCGCTTTCAACGTTGTCAAATCCTAAGGACATTCCTATTTCTTTGTATTTATTGAATTGTTCCGGTGTTACATACTCTATTACAGGAATATGTTTGTGGGTTGGTTGAAGATATTGTCCTATTGTAAGCAAGCGAACGCCTACTTTTCTTACGTCTTTCATCAATTCCACTACTTCTTCTTCTGTTTCGCCTAAGCCAACCATTATTCCTGTTTTTGCAATCAAGCCATATTTTGTTGCAAGTTCAAGAACTTTTAAGCTCACATCATATTTTGCTCGGCTACGTGTTTGATTTGAAAGACGTTTTACTGTTTCCATATTATGCCCAAACACATCTGGTTTTGCATCAAAAACAATTTTCAATAGATTTTCATCACCATCAAAATCTGGTGTTAAGACTTCTATTGTTGTATTTGGATTTAATTTTCTTGTTTCTTCTATTGTCTTTGCCCAATGACTTGCACTTTTGTCTTCTAAGTCATCTCTATCAACCGATGTTATGACACAGTGTTTTAGTTTCATAAGATTGACAGAGTTTGCAATCTTTTGAGGTTCATTTTCGTCTAATGGCATTGGCACTCCTGTCTTTGTTGCACAGAATTTGCAACTTCTTGTGCATATATCACCAGAAATCATAAAAGTTGCAGTGCCTATGCTCCAACATTGACCAATATTAGGGCATTTTCCACTTGAACAAATCGTGTGGAGTTTGTTTAACTCAACTATTTTTTTGACTTTTGGATAATTTTCGCCTGTTTCGAGTTTAATCTTCAACCATTCCGGTTTGCGTTGAGTGTTGTTGTTCATTTTCTAAAATCTTTTTTAATGTTTTTTCTGCGGCAAGTTGTTCTGCTGCTTTGATTGAGTAGTCTTCTGCTTGCTCTTGTGGCTCTTCATCAATCAATACTTGTACTATGTAGTGCATTCGGTGATTGATTAGTTTAGATTCAACTACTTCAAAGGATATTTTCTTTCTGTTTTTTTGACACCAATCAATTATTTTACTCTTATAATTCCATGTTGTATTCTCTAATTCATCTATATCAAGATGTATGGAAAGTATTTTCTTGGTTAAAATTTTGTAAGTAAAGTTGTAACCTCTGTCTAAATAGATTGCTCCAACCAAAGCCTCAAATGCGTCTCCGTTTACCGAGCCAAAACTTGATGAATGTGCACCTCGGTTATATTCTATGAGGTTACTTAATCCTATTTTAACGGAAAGTTTGTTCAAAGAAGCACGACTGACTATCTTTGAACGCATTTCAGTAAGGAATCCTTCGCCTTTGAGTGGGTATTTTTTGAATAGGTATTCTCCGACAATGGTACTGAGAACGGTGTCTCCAAGATACTCCAACCTTTCATTGTTTAACTTATTCCCTTTGCTGTCTTTGATAGAACAAGACTTATGTACAAGGCTGAGTTTATAAATAGAAATATTCTTAGGCTTACACCCAAGAATATTTCTCAAAAATTTTAGAAGTTCTTTATCTTCTTTCTTTCTGCCTCTCTTTACAAGAAACATTTTTTATTCGTATTTCTTAAATGCAAGACATGCATTGTGTCCGCCAAATCCGAATGTATTACTTAAAGCTCCCTTTATTTCTCTCTTTTGTGCTTTTCCAAAAGTAAAATTCAATTGAGGAAGTTCAGGATCGTCAGTAAAGTGATTTATTGTTGGAGGAACAACACCATTATGCACTGCAAGCACAGTCGCAATCGCTTCTATTGCACCGGCAGCTCCTAATAAGTGTCCTGTCATGCTCTTTGTAGAGTTGATATTGATGTTTTTAGCATGCTCTCCGAAAAGTTTTTCAATCGCACTGATTTCTGCAATATCTCCAAGTGGCGTAGATGTTCCGTGAGTGTTTATGTGGTGAATATCTTCTAATGCAAAATTTGCTTCTTTCAAAGCTTCTTTCATCGCATTCATTGCTCCCCTTCCTTCAGGGTGAGGTGCAGTCATGTGATGTGCATCAGCAGTAAGTCCTGCTCCACAAATTTCAGCGTATATCTTTGCTCCACGTGCTATTGCGTGCTCATAACTTTCCAAAATCAATGCTCCTGCTCCTTCTCCTAAGACAAAACCATCTCTATCTTTGTCAAAAGGACGTGAAGCTGTTGCTGGATCATCGTTTCTTTGTGAAATAGCGTGCATAGAGCTAAATCCGCCAACTCCTGCCTCAGAAATAGCTGCTTCACTACCACCACAAACCATTACATCTGCTTTTCCTGTCTTTATATACATGAAAGCATCTGCTATTGCGTTAGCCGAAGATGCGCAAGCCGAAACTGTACAGAAATTAGGTCCTCTTAAATCATATTTTATTGAGATATGACCAGCACAAATGTCTGCAATCATTTTTGGAATGAAAAATGGACTGAATCTTAATGTACCATCTCCTTTTGCAAATGACATTATTTCTTCTTGGAACGTGATTATACCACCAATTCCTGAAGCCCAAATAACACCAGCTCTATCTTTATCAAGATTTTCTAAGTTGATACCAGAATCAGTCATTGCTTGATCGGCAGCAACTATACCATATTGAGCAAATTTATCGTATTTTCTTATTTCCTTTCTGTCGAAAAACTGATTACCATCGAAGTTTTTCAATTCACAAGCAAACTGTGTTTTAGCCTGTGAAGCATCAAAATGAGTTATAGGGGCAGCTCCACTTACTCCATTTATAAGTCCGTTCCAATATTCTTCAATATTGTTACCGATTGGAGTAAGTGCACCTAACCCTGTAACGACAACACGTCTCATTTCCATAATGAAATGAAATTATTTAGCGTTGTTTTCGATGTATGCGATAGCATCACCAACAGTTGCTATCTTTTCAGCTTGATCATCTGGTATAGAAATATTGAATTCTTTTTCTAATTCCATGATCAATTCTACAGTGTCTAATGAATCTGCTCCTAAATCACTTGTAAAGTTTGCTTCTGGAGTAACTTGACTTTCATCTACACCTAGCTTATCAACTACGATAGCTATCACTTTTGTTGTTATTTCAGACATATCTATAAAGTTTTTTGTGATTAAACTGATTTGCAAAATAACAAAAAAAACTCCAATTAGACAAACAAAGAAAGAGAAATGATAATCTTTGCTTTTGTAATTTATTGAAATATAATATTTTACTAAAACGCTCATTTTTCTAAAAAAAACAAAGAAAACGTGTTTTAAATGAAAGTATTATTTTTGCAACTCTAAGAATTATCAAATTTTTTCAAAGAATGAAAAGAGTAGCTGTGTTTGCTTCTGGAAGCGGAACAAATTTCCAACAAATATGTGAATATTTTATAGAAAAGAATAGCGATATAAAAATAGAATTGCTTGTAGTCAATAAGGCAAATGCTTACGTTGTTGAACGTGCAAAGCAATTAAATGTAAAAAGTCAATACTTCAACAGAGAGGATTTTTATTATAGCGATAGGGTTGTAGAATCTCTTAAAGAAAATCAAATAGATTTTATCGTATTAGCTGGATTTCTTTGGCTAATTCCTGATAATATATTAAAGGAATACCCAAATAAAATAATAAATATACACCCTGCTCTATTACCTAAGTATGGTGGCAAAGGAATGCACGGACATCACGTTCACGAAGCAGTAATTGCTGCAAAGGAACAAGAATCTGGAATAACAATTCATTATGTTAATGAAAAATACGATGAAGGGAATATTATTTTTCAAGCAAAATGCTCAATCTCTTCTGAGGATACTGCCGATAGTTTAGCAGAAAAAATCCATTTATTAGAGAAAGAACATTTTCCTAAGGTGATTGACAGCTTGCTTTCTTAGATTAGATTTTTCCAAACTTATAATTAACGCCAAACCTTACATATATACCTTTATATTCATTCAAATTAAAAGAAGAAAAGTAAGGATTTGTGATTTCATATCCTTGTTTGCTGAGATTAAACACATCTATAAAATCAACAAACAAGGATAATTTCTTATTAAAGACCTCGGTTTTTATTCCTAAGTCTATGCTATAATTTTCTTTTTGTTCGTAAAACAATCTTGAAATAGGAGAAGAATAGTTTGCAGAGGCGTAAACTTCAATGTTTTTAAAGATTTGTCTCCATATTTTTAGATTCAAAAAATAGGAAGTACTGATTTTGGTATATAAACCTGTTTTTGGATAATCTATCTCGTAGTAATACCTATATACATTAGCGAAAAGATTTGCATTAAATAGGTTTCCAACTTTAAAACTTGCGTTTGCGTCAATTCCATACTTATAAGAGGTTTTTAAATTGTATGGCATAGAATAAGAAATCACATATCCATAATAATCATCAAGTGTAAAATCTGTTGCATAGTCTATTTCATTCTCTGAATATTTATAATATGTATTCAAAGTCAAAGAAAGAGAGTTCGCAAACGACTTTTGCCAACCTGCAATCAAAGAATGAGTTTTTGAAGATTTAAGATTGCGATTACCAATCATAAATTTATCGCCTAAATAGAGTTTATGGTTCGTAATATCTCTTACACTTGGAGTTGTTACACGAAGATTATAATCAAGTTTAAAGTCATTGCTTGATTTGTTCTTGTAATTCAAAGAAATAGAAGGTTCAAATGTTGATACAAAATAGGAAGTATCGTCAGGATTATAATAATTTTCATAAGTAAATGCTTCTTTTCTCAAATTCCAATCAAAATCTGCTTTTACAACTAAGCGATTAAAGGTATGAATCCAATCAAAAGAAAAAAGCATTCCCCTATTCCTATAATTATATATGTAAGAAAAAGCGCTGTCTTTAATATTATAGATTGAATTTAGTGAGTCATAATAATTGTAATCGGCGTTTTTATTTTGCCAATCATTGTTTAACCTCACTCCTAATAAGACTTTGCAATTCTCATCATAAGCAATATTGTAAAAAGCGTTTAATGCAATTGTATTTTCCTTTGATGTAGAAAAATCAAGCCCGTTAAAATTCCAATAAGTCTGCGTTGGATTATCATAAATCCTCAGATTGTTTCCCTCACTTAAAGAATTAGAGAAATTTCCGTCCACTGCTATTGCAAGAATACGTCCTTTCTTGTCGAAATTATAGGAATAACAAGCCGAAAACTGTGAAATACTGCTTTCAATCTTATAATAATCTTCTGCTTTATAAGCACTTATTTCTCTGTTTGATTGAATAGAATCTACTCTTCCTTGATTGGTAAAAAGGTTATTTTGATTTTTTAGTTGAAATTGAGAAAAATAAAATGAGAAAGTGTTTTTGCGATTGATTTTATAAAGCAAATCCAAATTTAATTTACCACTATAATCCTTTGTTTCACCATTTGTGCTGAGTTTTTCACTGAAAACACTATCCTTT